>JANNNU010000135.1:0-2939 GCA_031398695.1 Paracoccaceae bacterium
CGCCGTAACTGGGGGCCAAATTTAGCGGATCGACCTCGGTCGGCGCGTCGGCGTCCATCTGGCCCTGCATCATCCGCAACCAGATTTGTTGCGAAAGCTCGGCCACCCCGATTGCAACGGTCGTCAGAATGTCCGCCTCGAACCGCAGCAGGCGCGTGGCAAAGAACCCCGCCGCCGCGCCGATGATGATCATCGCCAGTATGCCCATGGTGCGCCCCGCTGTCCCTGACCACCGATATGGGAGGGTTCAGACCGGATTGAAAGGCCCCGCCAGCCGCGCCGGCAGCCGGGTGCCGCGCAAGAACTCTTCGGCGGTCATCGGGCGTTTGCCCTCGCGTTGCACCTGCAGAATCTCGATGGCCCCCTCACCGCAGGCGATCACCATCCCGCCCAGCACCTGCCCCGGATCGCCCGAGGCCATCGCCAGCCGCGAGCGCAGCACTTTCACCCGGCCCCCGTCGATTTCGCACCACGCCCCCGGAAACGGCGACAGTCCCCGGATGCGGCGATCCACCTCGACCGCCGGGCGGTGCCAGTCGATCCGCGCCTCGGCCTTGTCGATCTTGGAGGCATAGGTCACGCCGTCGGTCGACTGCGGGATCGCAGGCAAGGGCAAGCTGGAAAGGCTTTTCACGATCAGATCGGCCCCCATCTGCGACAGGCGATCGTGAAGGTCCGCCGTGGTTTCTTGAACCCCGATCGGGGTGGCCTGACGCATCAGGACTGGGCCCGTGTCCAGACCCGCCTCCATCTGCATGATGCACACGCCGGTTTGCGCATCGCCGGCCATGATCGCGCGGTGGATTGGCGCAGCGCCCCGCCACCGCGGCAGCAACGAGGCGTGAATGTTCAAACAACCCAGGCGCGGTGCGTCCAGAACCGCTTGCGGCAGGATCAGCCCATAGGCCACCACCACCGCGACATCCGCCCCCAGCGCGGCGAAATCCGCCTGCGCCGTCATATCGCGCAGGGTGACCGGACTGCGGACCGGCAACCCCGTCGCCTCGGCCGCGACCTGGACCGGGCTGGGCCGGTCCGTCTTGCCGCGCCCGGCGGGTCGGGGCGGCTGCGTGTAGACGGCAATGACCTGATGCTGCGCGGCAATCGCCTGCAGTGCGGGCACAGAAAAATCGGGCGTGCCCATGAAAACTATTTTCATTTCATCCGCCCCAGCTTTTCGGCCTTGGCGATCAGCATCCGGCGCTTTAGCGGCGACAGGTGATCAAAGTACATCTTGCCCGCCAGATGGTCGATCTGGTGCTGCACCGACGTGGCCCACAGCAAGACGAACTCCCGTTCCTCAACGGCGCCGGTGTCGTTCACATACCGCACCGTCACCGCACGCGGTCGCGCGATCACGGCCGACACGCCGGGCAGGTTTGGGCTGGCCTCCTCATGCTCTCGCATCTGGCCCGAGGCGAACAGCACGACCGGATTGGCCAAGCAGATCGCCTGCCCCCGGCTGTCCGAGGCATCGACCACCGCCAGCCGCAGCGGCACGCCGACCTGCACGGCGGCCAGACCGACGCCCGGCATCGCCTCCATCGTGTCGATCATGTCGCGCCACACCGCGCGGATGTCTGCGGTGATCGCGGCAACGTCACCCGCCACTTGCCGTAGCAGGGGGTGCGGCCAGCGCAGGCACGCCCGCGCGGTCATTCGTCGGCCGATCGGGCGCGGTCGCGTTTCAGCTTCTGCATCTTGCGGGTGATCATCTGTCGTTTCAAAGGCCCCAGATGATCGATGAACAGCTTTCCGTTCAGGTGGTCGATCTCGTGTTGCACGCAGGTGGCCCACAGGCCCGAAAAGTCTTCCTGCTGCGCCGAGCCGTCAAGCCCCGTCCACCGCACTGTGACACGGTCCGGCCGCTGCACGTCTGCATACTGCTCCGGGATCGACAGGCAGCCCTCTTCGTAGGTCGCAAGATCCTCTGACGACCAGACCACTTCGGGATTGAACAGCACCATCGGGCGCGGGGGCACGTCGGCCTGCTTCACGCAGTCCATTACGATGACCCGGCGCAACACGCCGACCTGAGGCGCAGCCAACCCGACGCCGGGCGCATCGTACATGGTTTGCAGCATATCCTCGGCCAGTTTGCGTAGATCGGCGGTTATTTCGCCAACAGGCTCACAGACCTTCTTGAGGCGCGGGTCGGGGTGGATCAGGATGGGACGGATCATGGTTCGGATTTACGGCGCGGGCGAAAACGGTGCAAGAGGCAGACGCGACATCATCCGACCGCATGCAAAAAACGCGGTCCGCAGATGTGTCAGAACGATGATCCGCCCAAGCGGCGAAAAACGGGATGAGTTTCCAATCCGATCCGAGTAACCAGAACTTCCATCCAATCCAGCGAGACAGGACCCCCATGAGCTTTGACACCCCGATCAACCGTTTCGGCACGCATTCCGTGAAATGGGACATGATGCAGCCGCTTTATGGTGTGCCGGCGGACGACGGGTTGGCGATGTGGGTCGCGGATATGGACTTTCGTCCGCCGCAGGTGGTGCAGGATGCGCTGCAAAAGATGCTGGATCACGGCATCTACGGCTATTTCGGCGATGACGCGGCCTACTGCGATGCCATCCAGTGGTGGATGACGACGCGGCACGGCTGGACGCCCGAGCGTGGCGGCATCTTCACTACTCACGGGCTGGTCAACGGCACCTCGATGTGCGTCGACGCCTTCACCAGACCCGGAGACGCCGTGGTGTTGATGACGCCGGTCTATCAGGCGTTTGCCCGCGTGATCAAGGCGGCGGGACGGCAGGTTCTGGAATGTCCGCTGACCTTGAAGGAAGGTGTCTACAGCATCGACTTCGACGCGTGGGACGCGATGATGACCGGGGCGGAAAGGATGATGATCCTGTGCTCGCCGCACAACCCGTGCGGACGGGTCTGGACCGAGGCTGAACTGCTCGGCGTGGCGGCGTTTT
>JANNNU010000196.1:0-1575 GCA_031398695.1 Paracoccaceae bacterium
TCGATCACGCTGACCCCGGTGATGGCCTATTACCTGCTGCCAGGCATGAAGCGGCTTGACGAGCATGAAGGCTGGCTGGTCCGCACCCTGAAACGCGGCAACCGCGCGGCGCTGTCGGTCGCGTTCCGCTGGCAGAAGACGCTGATGGGGTTTGCGGGCGTTGCCGTTCTGGTGGCGGGGTGGTCGGCCACAACCTTGCCCCGCGCCTTCCTGCCGCCGTTCAATGAGGGCACTTTCACCATTTCGATGCTATTCAACCCCGGCATCTCGCTGGCCGAGTCGCACCGGGTGGGTCTGATTGCGGAACAGTTGATCCTTGAGGTGCCCGAGGTCCGCGCGGTGGGTCGCCGCACCGGGCGGGCAGAGTTGGACGAACATGCCGAAGGCGTGCATTCGTCCGAGATCGAGGTCGACCTGGAACCGGGCGACCGGCCCAAGACCGAGATCGTGGCCGATATCCGCGCGCGGTTGTCGATCCTGCCGGTTGCGGTAAACGTGGGGCAGCCGATTTCGCATCGGCTGGACCACATGCTGTCGGGCGTTAGGGCGCAACTCGCGCTCAAGGTTTACGGCGATGATCTCGATACGCTGCGGTCGGTGGCCGAAGACCTGCGGGGCCGGATCGCCACCATTCCCGGCCTCGTCGATCTGCAACTGGAAAAGCAGGTGCGCATCCCGCAGCTGGAGATTCGCATCGACTATGATCGGGCAGCACTTTACGGCATCCAGCCCGCCGCAATCACCGAGGCGCTGGAGCAGTTGTCGAATGGCCGGGTGGTCTCGAAACTGGTGGACGGGCAGCGCACCTATGATGTGGTGATGCGGCTGGCCGAGAACCGTCGCACGACGCAGGCGCTTGGCGATCTGCTGATCGAGACGCCCGCAGGATGGGTGCCGGTTCGTGAACTCGCCGAGGTGCGCGAAACGGACGGGCCGAACCAGATCCTGCGCGAAAACGGGCGGCGGCGGCTGGTGGTTCTGGGCAACACCGATGGCAAGGTCGACATGGCCGGGGTGGTTGCACAAATCCGGACGGTCATCGACGAGGCCGATCTGCCCCCCGGCTTCTCGGCCACGTTGGAAGGCACGTTCCAGGCGCAGGAAGAGGCCAGCCGCACCATCGGTCTGTTGTCGCTGGTGTCCCTCGGGATGGTGTTCGCCATCCTCTACAGCCGGTATCGATCGACAGTCTGCGCGCTGATCATCATGGGGTCGGTGCCGCTGGCGCTGATCGGGTCGGTCGCGGCGCTGTGGATCGCGGGGCAACCCCTGTCTGTCGCCTCGATGATCGGCTTCATCACGCTGACCGGCATCGCGGCCCGAAACGGCATCCTGAAGATCAGCCACTACATCAACCTCGCGCTGCACGAGGGCATGCCCTTTGGCCACGACCTGATCATTCGCGGGTCTCTGGAACGCCTGACGCCGGTGCTTATGACGGCGCTGTCGGCAGGCGTGGCGCTGGTGCCGCTGATGATCGACGCCGACGCGCCGGGGAAGGAAATCCTCAACCCGGTCGCGGTCACGATCTTTGGCGGGCTGATCTCGTCCACCCTGCTCGACACCTTCCTGACG
>JANNNU010000204.1:0-4750 GCA_031398695.1 Paracoccaceae bacterium
TGCGCACCATCGCTTTCGTGATCTTTCCGAACGTGCGCGCCGCGATCATTTCGGGCGCGTTCCTGACGTTCTCGATCTCGCTGGGGGAATTCGTGCTGGCCTCGCTGCTGAATCGCCCCGCGTTCGGCCCGTACCTCGTGCAGCTTGGACAGGACCGCGCCTATGAACCAGCCGCGCTCGCGATCATGTCGTTCGGCTTCACCTGGGCCTGCATGGCGCTGATGCAGGTGTTCGCCACGCGCAAACCGGGGCAGCGCTGGCTGCCCGGCCTGTCGTTCCGCGCCAGCCAAAGGACCAACACATGACCTTCCTGTCGATCAGCAACGCGGTGAAAACCTTTGGCACCAACACCGTGGTCAAGGGGTTCGACCTGTCGGTGCAGAAGGGAGAGTTCGTGTCCTTCCTCGGGCCGTCGGGCTGCGGCAAGACCACCGTGCTGCGGATGATCGCCGGGTTCGAACGCCCCACCTCGGGCCGCATCACCATCGACGGGCGCGACGTGACCGACCTCGCCCCGAACAAACGCCGCATCGGCATGGTGTTTCAGGCCTATGCGCTGTTTCCAAACATGAACGTGGCCGGCAACATCGCGTTCGGCCTGAAAATCGCCGGCCTGACGGCGGCGGAAACCGACGCGCGCGTCAAGGACATGCTGGGTCTGATCGGCCTGTCGCACCTCGCCGACCGCTACCCTTACCAGATGTCGGGCGGCCAGCAGCAGCGCGTGGCCCTCGCCCGTGCGCTGGCCCCCAGACCGCAGGTCCTGTTGCTGGACGAACCGCTGTCGGCGCTCGACGCCAAGGTGCGGGTGTCGCTGCGCGAGGAAATCCGCGAGATTCAGCGCCAGCTTGGCATCACGGCCGTTTTCGTGACGCATGTCCAGGAAGAGGCGATGTCGATCTCGGATCGGATCGTGGTGATGAACGGCGGGCGGGCCGATCAGATCGGCACCCCGTCCGAGATTTACAACCATCCCCGCACGCGGTTCGTGGCCAGCTTCGTCGGCACGATGAATGTGCTGCGGGCAAAAGTGGACCCGCGCGACCGGCATCAAGTCACCGTCGGCGGCACCGCGGTCAAGCTGGCGCACCCGGTCGAGACGGCCGATGCCGCGGGCGATCTGTCGCTTGCCATGCGACCCGAGGCGCTGTCGCTGGCCCCGTCCGACGCGCGCGACGTGCGGTTCGACGGCACGGTGAAAAGCGTCAACTTCATGGGTTCGGTGATCCGCATCAAGCTGGCCGTGGGCGACGAGGCGATCTCGTTCGACATGTTCAACAGCCCCAATCTGGTGCCGCCTGCGGTCGGTCAGGCCGCCTCGGCCCATGCCGCCAGCCGCGACCTGTTCGAACTGTCGGCCTGAAACGCCAAGCCGGGGGTCAGTGCAGCAGCACCGGGATCAGCGACGCGACCAGCAGGACCGCCATCGTCCAGTTGAACGCGGTCAGCCGCGCTGGCGACGTCAGCCACCGCCGCAGCGCGCCGCCCGCCAGCGTCCACAGCGATACCGATGGCAGGTTGGTCGCGGCAAAGACCGCCGCGACGACCGCCACCGCGCCAAAGCTTTGATCCGGCGCATAGGCCGCCACCGCGCCCAGCGACATCGCCCACGCCTTGGGATTGACCCACTGGAACGCCGCCGCCTGCACGAATGTCATCGGCCGCGCCTTCGCCCCCGCTTCGCCGGGTGCAGCCGCATGGGCCAGCTTCCACGCCAGCCACAGCATGTAGACCACCGACACCGCCTTCAACACCAGCGTGGCCTGCGGCACCGCAAGCATGACCCCGACCAGCCCCAGCCCGACGATCACCGTCATCGCCATGTGCCCCAGCGAGATGCCCAGCATGTGCGGGATCGACCGCACGAACCCGAAATTCGCCCCCGAGGCGAGCAGCATCATGTTGTTCGGCCCCGGCGTCACCGAGGTGACGAAGGCGAACGCGATCAGGGCAAGAAACAATTCCAGGGTCATGGCGCAATCATTGACCGATCTGCACCGTATTTGGTTGCAATCTTTGCAGCTGGTTGGCAAGTTTTGCATCAAATGACCAAAATGGACGACATAACCGACCGGATATTGCACGAGCTGCAGCGAGATGGCCGGATGTCCAACCTCGATCTGGCGGCGCGTGTCGGCCTGTCGCCCTCGGCCTGCCTGCGCCGGGTGCAGGATCTGGAACGGTCGGGCGTCATCAAGGGCTATCGTGCGGTGATCGACCCGGCCAAGACCGGCATCGGGTTCGTCGCCTACATCACCGTCGGCCTGAACGCCCACACCAAGGCCGCACAGGACGCGTTCGAGCGTGCGGTGGCCCGCGCGCCGCAGGTCCGCGAATGTCACAACATCACCGGAACGGTCGAGTACCTGCTCCGGGTCGAGGCGGTGGATCTGGCGGCCTACAAGCATTTCCATACCGAGATTCTGGGAGTTTTACCGCAGGTCCGGTCGTTAACCACGTATGTCGTGATGGGCAGCCCGAAGGACGAACGCCGGTGACTCTGCCAGGGGTGTGTGCTAATTCCGATGTGATTGCAGCACTTTACCCGTCAGGAACGTGCCATGCCGATCGAAGCTGTCACACAGACTTCGCCCTATCCGCTTTACCAACTTTTCGGAAACGATGACCTGAACGTGGCGGCCGGGGTGGTTCTGGCATCGACGGAATGCGACGCCATCCTGGCCTATGACGCTGCGGGCATGCACAGCATCACGGTGTCCGGCACGATCGTCGCCTATGACGATTGCATCAACCTTCTGGGCTCGGAAGGCGCGCAATACGTGGAGATTACCGAAACCGGCGTGCTGATGTCGGGCGTCGGGTCGGACATCGTCCATGCCGACGGCGTGCTGATGTATGGGGTCGGCTCGGTCATGGTGAACAACGGCATCATCCTTTCACAAGGGTCGGCGGTACAGTTGGTTGTTTCGGATGGCGGGACAACAACTGTGGTGAAGAACGGGCTGATGCAGACAGAATACTATGGTGTCTGGAACCGATACGGCTCCGGTGTCTTCGAATTCACCAACACCGGCACCGTCGCGTCGCTGGTCCAAAGCTTTGTCGGCGGCGATTTCGTCGATCACGTGACGAATTCCGGCACCATGATCGGCGACGTCGAACTGGGCGGCGGGGCGGACACCTACGTCGGCACCGGCGGCACGGTGGATGGGGTGATCTACGGCGGTGCGGGCGATGGCCGGTTTGTCGTCGGCAAGTCGGCCGAGGTGATCGACGGCGGCGACGGCCTCGACACGCTCGATCTGTCGGGGGTGACGCAGAAGGTGACGGTGAACCTCGCCATCCCGACGCTCAACCGCGGCACCGCCGTGGCGGGAGACAGCTATGCCGGGATCGAAAACATCACCGGCACGATCTACAAGGACAACCTGACCGGCGACGGCGCGGCGAACGTCCAGTCGGGCGGCAAGGCGGGCGATCTGTTGGTGGGGGTTGGCGGCAACGACACGCTGGTGGGCGGGGTCGGCGCGGACACGCTGGCGGGTGGCACGGACGCGAATGTGTTCCTGTTCGAAACCTACGGCGAACGCGGCGACATCGTGCAGGACTTCGCGACCGGCGAGGACCTGCTGATGATCAACGCGGCGGCCTACGGCATCGGCATTGCCACCGGCGCGCTCAACGCGAACGCCCTCGTGTCGGGCACGACCGACCACGCGCTCTATGCGTCCGACCGGTTCATCTTCGACACGACCGACCCGACGCTGTGGGTCGACCGCGACGGCACAGGCAAGGTGGCGACCGTCCTGATGGCCGACTTCGCCGACGGCACGGTGTTCGTGGCCAGCGACATCCTGCTGGCCTGATCCCGGACCGCCCACCCGCCGCCCGAACAGTCGGACGGCGGGACACAGATCGGGCGGGACACAGGCCGGGCGGGTCACGTGCCGGGCGGGCCCGCCGCATCGCCCTTCACAGACCCGCCGCACTGCCCTACCCTTGCCCCGGCATTCAGGGAGGCTTGCATGACCGACACACCCATGGGATTCGACACTCTGGCCATCCACGCCGGAACGGCACCGGACCCGGCCACCCTCCCGCGGCAGGTGCCGATCTACCAGACGACCGCCTATGTGTTCCGCGACGCCGACCACGCCGCGGCGTTGTTCAATCTGGCCGAGGTCGGCTATATCTACTCGCGGCTGACCAACCCGACCGTATCGGCACTCGCAGCGCGCGTGGCGGCGCTGGAAGGTGGCGCGGGGGCGGTGGCCTGTTCGTCCGGCCATGCCGCGCAGATCATGGCGCTGTTTCCCCTGATGCGTCCGGGGTGCAATATCGTAGCCTCGACACGGCTCTACGGCGGGACCATCCAGCAGTTCACCAACACCATCCGCACCTTCGGCTGGTCGGCAAAGTTCGTCGACACCGAAGATCTGGCCGCGGTCGAGGCAGCCTGTGACGACCAGACCCGTGCGATCTTCTGCGAAACCATCGCCAATCCCGGAGGCTACATCAGCGACCTGCCCGCGCTCGCCGAAATTGCGAACCGCGTCGGCGTGCCGCTGATCGTCGACAACACGACCGCCTCGCCCTACCTCTGTCGCCCGATCGAACATGGGGCGACGCTGGTCGTCCATTCCGCGACGAAATACCTGACCGGCAACGGCACGGTGACCGGCGGCATCGTGGTGGATTCGGGGAAATTCGACTGGTCGGCGTCCGACAAGTTTCCGGCCCTCAGCCAGCCCGAACCGGCCTACCACGGCCTGACCTTCCATGCGGCACT
>JANNNU010000206.1:0-12153 GCA_031398695.1 Paracoccaceae bacterium
GTGTGAATGGCAAACCGCGCGGCATCCAACGCGGTGAACAGCTGCCGCGTCTCGTCGGCCCCGAACATGCATGGCGCGTTGCCACCCCCGGCATCGGCACAGGGCTGAAAGTTGGCGGCCGAGCGGTTTTCATACACCCCGTCCATAAAGAACTTGGCCGACTGCACATGAAACTCCGGGCCGGGATGTGCCATGCGCAGCGCGGTCAGACGGGCTACGGCTGTGGCGGGGGTGTCCCCCTCGGTTACCAGCGCCGCCCCGGCCACGCGCAGCGTCAGCGCGCCCTCGGCCACCCCGCGCGCCTAGATCCCTGCCTCGCGTTCGGTCACGCGCGGGTCCAGCACGCCGGTGATGCCATGGCGGTTGACATGCGCCATCGCGGCCCGCATCCCCGCCATCCAGTCATCGTCGGTCAGATCGGGCAGGCGCGCGACGACCCGCGGGATCACCTCTTCGTGCAGCATCCCGGTCGCGCGGCCCCGCGCATCGCGCACGATGTGCCCGTTCGGCGGGTCGGGCATGTCTTGCACCCCCGCCATCTGCATTGCGCGGCTGTTCAGGCAGGCGTTGTGGAACGAGAGGTCGTAGACGATCATCGGCCGATCGCTGACGGCGCGGTCCAGCACGGCGGCGTCAGATTGTGATCGCCGAACAGACCCGGCTGCCAGCCCGACCCCAGCACGATGGGCAATCCGCGCGCGCACGCGCGCATGCGCGACCAATGTGTCCAGCAAGTCAGCCTCGCCGACCGCATCGTAAAGATAGGCTGCCGTGGCCAGGTCCAGGCCGCCCGACAGCAAATGCACATGCGCATCCTGAAAGCCGGGCAGCACCAGCCGGCCGCCGCAGTCCACCCTGTGGTCGGCTTCGGGCGGCACTCCGGCCCCGCGCGCTGCGATACGTCCCTTGCGGATCAGCAGCCACGCCGCCTCGGGTGCGGTCGGGTCCATCGTGCGGATGCGCGCGTTGTGGATCACCGTGTCAGTCAAGCGTCATCGCCTCCAGTGCGGGCCAGTCGTCGGCGGGCAGAACCCGGGCGGGCTGGTTCACATCCCTTGTCCAGACGAACAGGCACAGAAACGGAGTCCGGCCCACCTATGTCGGATGCGGGCGATCGGGCGGGTTCCATGCCGGTTGATGCGCCGGCTTCAGGATCAGCGGGCGCCCCGGCCCGAACCGCCACCCATGCGGTCCGGTCAACGGGGCGTACAGCTCGGGGGCGGGGTGACCGTGGTCGCGGTAAAGCACCCCCGGCGCGATCAGAAGCAGCCCCAGATCGACATCCGCTGCAGAAAACGGCGCAGTGCCTCCCAGGATCGAGGCAAAGGCATGGCCGTTGCAAAACGCCTCGCCAATCAGATGGCGGGGATAGCTGTCGTAGATCACCCAGCCGAGCTGCCCTGCCGCAGCCCCGATCGCGGCGGCGAGGCGCGGCTGATCGCACGCCACCGCCTGCAGCGCCGGGTCAAGCCACCGGTCCACGACCGCGCCGGGATGGGCGAGGGTCAACAGATAGTCGCGGGCCGCAGCGTAAAGCGACTGCACCGGATCGGGTTGCAGGTCCGTCAGCCCGCTGCCTTGCGGCACCGGCAACCAGCGTTCGCGCAGCACGGCCAGCGGGTCGCGACCGTCGTGCACCGCCGCCACCCGGTACACTTCCAGCACCGCGTCGCTGATCCGACCCGCGCGCCACAACGCCATCGCCGCTCCATAGCGGACCCGCCCCGAACCAGGCTGCGCGACCGGTGCTGCCAGGAATGAGGCCGGATCAGTCATTGCTGCGAAACGCCATGCGCTCTTCGGCCAGACGCCGTCGTTCGGCGCGGTTCAACAGCACGCCAGCGGCGACCACCCCGACGCCGACCGTCACCACCATCAACGTGGCCAACGCGTTGATGTCGGGGGTCACCCCCAGCTTGACCTTCGACCAAATCAAGAGCGGCAGCGTGGTGGGCCCCGGCCCGGTGGTGAAGGCGCTGATCACCACGTCGTCCAGACTGATGGTGAAGGCCAGCAACCACCCCGACACGATCGCGGGCGCAATCATCGGCAGCGTGATGTCGAACAGCACCTGCCACGGCCGGCTGCCCAGATCCAGCGCCGCCTCCTCGATGGCGCGGTCGGTCTGCACCATGCGGGCGCTGACGATCGTCGTCACGAACACCATGGAAAAGGTGGTGTGCGCGAGGGTTATCGTGGTGACCCCACGTTGTCCGGGCCAGCCGATCCAGCCGCGACGCACGGCGCGCGCAACTGATCGAGGCGACGATCGACTCGCTTGCCGAACGCGGCTTTTCCCGCGTCGCCGTGACCGACGTCGCGGCACGCGCGGGGATCAGCCATGGCCTCGTACTGTTCCATTTCCAGTCCAAGGAAAACCTTCTGGCCGAAACGCTGGATCTTCTGGCCGAAGAGTATCGCGTCAACTGGCAGGCGGCCTTGGCCGCGGCAGGGCAGGCGCCCGAACAGCAGATCCGTGCCCTGATCGAGGCCGACTTTGCCGATGCGATCTGCACTCCGGCCCGCCTTTCGGCGTGGTGTGCCTTCTGGGGCGAAAGCCAAAGCCGGCCGCTTTATCAGGCGCGTTGCGGGGCGAACGACGCGCTGTACAACGCGACGCTGGTAGGGCTGTGCACCGCGATGAACGCACGGCACGGCTACACCCACAACCCCGAACGCACCGCACGGTTGATCCGCATAACGACCGAAGGCGTCTGGCTGGACCTGATGACACTGGAGGTGCCCTATTCGGTGACCGAGGCGCAGGAAACGGTGCTGCACGGCGCAAGGGCGCTGTACCTTCGGCATTTCTGACCCGGTCCGGTCCGGTCGCTGCGCCCGCGCCGGCCAAGCGGTGGTCAGGCTGGCGCGCCGGCCCCGTTCGTTTCCGCTGCGTCGGATTGGCCAACGACCTGCCGCGCTGCCCGCGCGATCACCAGTTCCTCGTTGGTCGGGATGACCAGCACCGTCACCTTCGCGCCGTCGGGCGAAATCACGCCTTCGGGTTCGGCATTGCGCGCGGGGTCCGCCACGATCCCGGCCCAGCCCATGCCCGCGCAGATATCGGCCCGCACGCGGGACGCGTTTTCACCGATCCCCCCGGTGAACACCAGCGCATCCAGTCCGCCCAACGCCGCGGCCAGCGACCCGATCTCGCGCTGGCAGCGCGCGGCGAAATAGGCGATCGCCTCTTGCGCCTCAAGTGCGTCAGACGCCTCGAGCGTGCGCATGTCGTTGGACAGCCCCGACAGCCCCAAGAGGCCCGATTGCCGGTAGAGAAGGTCCGAGATTTCGGCAGGCGTCATGCCCTTCTTATCCATCAGATACAGAAGCACGCCGGGGTCGATCTGCCCGCAGCGGGTGCCCATTGCCAACCCGTCCAGCGCCGAAAAGCCCATCGTCGACGCGACCGAACGGCCCTCGAACAGGGCGCACATCGACGCGCCATTGCCCAGATGCGCCACCACGACGCGACCTTGCGCCACCTCGGGCGGCAACACGCCCGCCACATACTGATAGCTCAGCCCGTGAAACCCGTAGCGGCGCACCCCGTCGTCGTAATAGGCGCGGGGCAGGGCGTAGGTGTCGTTCACCCAAGGCTGGCCACGGTGAAACGCCGTATCGAAACAGGCGACCTGCGGCACGTCCGCAAACGCCGCCATCGCCGCCGCGATGCCCGCCAGATTGTGCGGCTGGTGCAAGGGCGCATAGGCCGCCAGCGCCTGCAACGCATCGAGCACGGCACCGGTCACCAGCACCGGGCCCGCGTGATGCGCCCCGCCATGCACGACCCGGTGCCCGACCGCCTGCAGGTCCAACCCCGGATGTGCGGCGCGAAAGCTGTCGATCGCCGCCCGGATCGCCCCTTCATGCGTGGTCAGATCGCCTGCCACCGAAGGCAGCACCTGCCGCTCGGCCCCCAGAAGCCGCAACGTGCCCTGCGGTCCGATCCGGTCGGCCATGCCGCTGGCCAGATGGCGGTCGCCCTCGCCGAACAGCGCGAACTTGACCGAGGACGACCCCGCGTTCAGCGTCAGAACTGCGCGTGTCATGGCTGGCCCCCGAACGTGTTGCCCCCGGACCCCTGGTCATCGGCGACGCGGCCCGCGAAATGGTGGATCGCTGCGACGGCGCAGGACGCCAGCCGCGACATCGCGCTGTCGGACCGCGAGTTCAGGATGACGGGCACCTTCGCCCCCAGCACCAGCCCGGCACCCTCGGCATGGCTGACGAATGCTAACTGCTTGGCCAGCATGTTGCCCGCGTCGATCCCCGGCACTACCAGAATGTTCGCGCGCCCGGCCACGCCGCCGGTCAACCCCTTGGTGCGCGCTGCCGCCATGTCGATGGCGTTGTCCATCGCCAAAGGCCCCTCGACCAGCCCGCCCTTGATCTGCCCCCGGTCGGACATCTTCGACAACAGCGCGGCGTCGATCGACGACTGGATCGCCGGGTTCACCGTCTCGACCGCCGACAGGACGCCGACACGCGGCTCCATCCCCAGAGACAGTGCGAGGTCGATCGCGTTCTGGCAGATGTCCATCTTGGTCGCGAGGTCGGGCGCGATGTTGATCGCCGCATCTGTCACCATGATCGGCTCGGGCTGGCCGGGTACGTCCATCACGAACACATGCGTCAATCGCCGGCCCACCCGCAGACCGGCAGCCTTGTCCATCATCGGGCGCAACAGATCGTCGGTATGCAGATGCCCCTTCATCACCGCCGCCACCCGGCCTTCATGCACCAGCTTGCACGCCATCGCCGCCGCCGCCTCGTCGCCAACGACGTCGATGATCTCGATCCCAGTCAGATCCGCCCCCATGTCCGCCGCCGCCGCCGCGATCCCCGCCGCCGACCCGATCAGCACCGGCGTGATGATGCTTTCACGATAGGCAAGCAACGCCCCGCCCAGCGAGTTGGCATCATCCGGGCACACCACCGCCGTGGGCAGCGCCGGCAGCGGCTTTGCCCGCGCCAGCAGCGCCTCGAAATGCCGGTGACGCTGCACGATCAGGCCGGGCACATCGACCCGCTCCTGATCGAACTTGACGGCGGGCGCCTGCACCAGCGCCTCGCCTGTGACGATCGGCGCATCGTCCAGACTGCTGCGGATGCTGGTGGCCAGCCGCACGCCGCCGTCCGGCAGCTTTTCCAGCACCTCGACCCGACAGATCACCTCTTGCCCTGCATGGGCCTGCGCGTGAAAATCCAGCGTCTGACGGCGGTAAAGCGTGCCTGCACCCGGCAGCTGCATCCCCAGCACCGCCGAGATCAGCGAGGCCACGAACATCCCCGGCGCCACCCGTTCGTGGGTGCCATCACCGTCCAGATCGCTGTCGGTCAGATGCATCGGGTTGTGGTTGCCCGACGCGGCGGCAAACACAAAGAGATCGTCCGCCGTGATCAGGCGGCGCAGTTCGGCCACGTCGCCGGGCTGCATCTCGTCGAAAGTCCGGTTTGTCAGTCGCATCGCTCGCCCCTTCACGCCGTGATCGAATACCCGCCGTCGATGTCATGCACCCCGCCGGTCAGGTTGCGCGCGGCGTCCGACGCCAGGAAAGCACACACCGCCCCCACATCCGCAAGACTGGCCAGCTGATGCGTGGGTGCGCGCTCGGCCGCAGCGCCCAGCATGGCGTCGAAATGGGCGATCCCGCTGGCCGCACGCGTCTGCATCGGGCCGGGCGACAGCGCATGTACCCGGATGCCCTTGGCCCCCAGCTCTGCCGCGGCATACCGCACCGCACTTTCCAGCGCCGCCTTTACCGGGCCCATCAGGTTGTAATGCGGCACAACGCGGCCCGACCCAAAGAACGACACCGACTGGCAGCAGCCCCCGTCGGCCATCAGCGGCTCTGCCGCACGGATCATCCGCAGGAACGAGTGCACCGACACATCCATCGCCAGCGCAAAGCCTTCCGCCGAACAATCGACCACCCGCCCGTGCAGGTCATCCTTGGGTGCGAAGGCGATCGAATGCACCAGCACATCGAGCCGCCCCCATCGGTCGGCCACTTGCGCAAACACCGCTTCCATCTGGCCCGGCACGCGGACGTCCAGCGGCGCGATGATCACGGCCCCCAACGCCTCGGCCAGCGGGCGCACATGCGGCTCGGCCTTGGCGTCGGCATAGGTGATCGCCACCTCGGCCCCTTGCGCCCGCAATGCCTGCGCGCAGCCCCAGGCGATCGACTGCGCATTGGCGACCCCGACGACCAGCGCCGTCTTGCCGCTCAGGGAAAACATCTGCTGATCCAAACCGTGCCCCACCCCCTTGCAACCCCGCGGTTCTATCCCGCGCGCATGGCACCCCGATGACAGGTCGCGGCCCGCCCGGCAACGTGCCGAAACAGCCGACCCCTTGGCAAATCCTGCCCGTTGGCTCAAAAGGCCCAAAACAGGGGGCCGCATGGCAACGGGCATCACCTTCACGCTGACCGCAACCGACGGGGCCGCCCGCACCGGCGTGATCGACACCCCCCGCGGCGCCATCCGGACCCCCGCCTTCATGCCGGTCGGCACGGCCGCCACGGTGAAGGCCATGCTGCCCGGCAGCGTCGCGGCCACCGGGGCCGACATTTTGCTCGGCAACACCTATCACCTGATGCTGCGCCCGACGGCCGAGCGGATCGCCGCGCTGGGCGGCCTGCACCGGTTCATGAACTGGTCGAAACCCATCCTGACCGACTCGGGTGGCTTTCAGGTGATGAGCCTCGCCGGCCTGCGCAAGCTGACCGAAGATGGCGTCACCTTCAAATCCCACATCGACGGATCGTCGCACCATCTGTCGCCAGAACGCAGCATGGAAATCCAGGCGCTGCTGGGGTCGGACATCGTGATGTGCTTCGACGAATGTCCTGCGCTGCCCAGCACCGAAGAAGAGGTCGCCCGCGCCACCCGCCTGTCAATGCGCTGGGCGCAGCGGTCGCGCGATGCCTTCGGCGACCGACCGGGTCACGCGCTGTTCGGCATCATGCAGGGTGGCGTGACGCCCGACCTGCGCGCCGAAAGCGCCGAAGTCCTGACGCAGATCGGCTTTGACGGCTACGCGGTCGGTGGCCTCGCGGTGGGCGAGGGGCAGGAGGCGATGTTCGGCGTGCTCGATTATGCGCCGGGGATGCTGCCCGTCGACAAGCCGCGCTATCTGATGGGGGTGGGAAAGCCCGACGACATCGTGGGGGCGGTGCAGCGCGGCATCGACATGATGGATTGCGTGCTGCCCTCGCGGTCGGGCCGCACCGGGCAGGGCTGGACCCCGCGCGGTCAGGTCAACCTGCGCAACGCCCGCCACCAGAACGACCCCCGCCCGCTGGACGAAACCTGCACCTGCCCGTGCTGCACCGGCTATTCGCGCGCCTATCTGCACCACGTGCTGCGCGCGCAGGAAATCATCGCCTCCATGCTGCTGACCTGGCACAACCTGCACTATTATCAGACGCTGATGCAGGGCCTGCGCGACGCCATCGCAACACAAACCCTGCCGGCCTTCGTCGCCGCATTTCACGCCGCGCGCGCATCGGGCGACATCGAGCCTGTGTCCCGCGCCGGTTGACCAGACCCCGCCTTGCATCAATTGCAAACCCGTCATGTGCGGCCACGCACCAATGTTTGGGTCTGCGTTCCTTGCGGTTGCCGCGTTGCAGCATAACTTGAACGGGCAACTTTGAAGGATACCCATCTCATGACCGATACCCTTTTCACCCCGCTGACCCTTGGCGTGCTGACACTGAAAAACCGCGTCGTCATGGCGCCGTTGACCCGCAACCGCGCCAAGGCAGAAGATGATACGCCCTATGACATCCATGCCGAGTATTACGCGCAACGCGCCGGGGCCGGCCTTATCATCACCGAAGGCACCCAGATCTCGCCCGAAGGCAAAGGTTATGCCTGGACGCCCGGCATCTATTCCTCCGCGCAGGTCGCGGGATGGAAGGCCGTGACCGACGCCGTGCACGCGAAGGGCGGCAAGATCGCCGCGCAGCTGTGGCACGTCGGGCGCATCAGCCACACCTCGCTGCAGCCGGGCGGGGCCGCCCCCGTGGCACCGTCGGCCATCGGCTCGGCCTCGAAAACCTTCGACGGCACCGGCTTCGTCGAAACCTCGGTGCCCCGCGCGCTGACGCTTGATGACATGCAGCGGCTGGTCGAGGATTACCGCATCGCCGCGCGAAACGCGCAGGATGCCGGGTTCGACGCGGTCGAGATTCACGCGGCCAACGGCTATCTGATCGACCAGTTCCTGCGCGACACCTCGAACAAGCGCTCCGACGTCTACGGCGGCAGCATCGAAAACCGCGTCCGCTTCCTGCGCGAAGTCGTGGCGGCGGTGGTCGGGGTGCAGGGGGCAGGGCGCGTCGGCGTGCGGCTTAGCCCGTTCTCGGATGCCAACAACGTCGGCATCGACAGCGACACGGTGGCCACGTTCTCGGCCGCCATCGACGTGCTGAACGAGGCGGGCGTCGCCTTCCTGCATATGGTCGAAGGCCAGACCGGCGGCCCGCGCGACTGGCCCGCCGGCAGCCTCGAGACGTTGCGCGATCGGTTCAAAGGGGCCTATATGGCCAATAACGGCTATACCCGCGAGACCGCGATTGCGGCCGTGGCCTCGGGGAAGGTCGATCTGGTGGCCTTCGGCAAGCTTTACATCTCGAACCCCGATCTGGCCGAACGTCTGGCCGCCGATGCACCGCTGAACCAGCTTCCGACCGAGGGGCTCTATGGCGGGGGCCGCGAAGGCTATACCGACTACCCGACGATGGATCAGGTCGCGGCCTGACCTGCCCCCGGCGCGCCATGCGGCGCGCCAACCGCTGATTTGCGGCGCGCCCGATGCGGCGCGCCGAACGCTGACCTGTGGCGCGCCCGACGCGGCGCGCCATTCGTTTACCGGTTTATCTTTGCCGACTTGCCAGTGCCGGCGCCACAGGGCAACTTGGCGGTGGCGCAGGTTCGTAACAAGTCTGTGGCCGCGTGGTTGACACCCTGCCTTGCCACCACCAGATATGGTCGCCGAACAGGGGAAGGCCAAACCGTTGCCGATGATCGGGACACCGGCCTTCCTGCCAGAAAGGACATCGCATGACTGACCAACTGTCTCCCAGCTACCCCGTCCTGCCGCTGCGCGACATCGTCGTTTTCCCGCACATGATCGTGCCGCTGTTTGTGGGCCGTGAAAAATCGGTCCGGGCGCTGGAAGAGGTGATGGCCGACGACAAGCAGATCCTGCTGTCGTCGCAGATCGACCCGTCGATCGACGATCCCGCCACCGATGGCATCTACCGCGTCGGCGTGTTGGCCAACGTGCTGCAACTGCTGAAACTGCCCGATGGCACCGTCAAGGTGCTGGTCGAAGGCAAGGCCCGCGTCCGCATCAGCGAATTCGTCGCAAACCCGAACTTCTTCGAGGCGCGCGCCGTCCGCCTGTCCGAAAAACCCGGCGACCCGGCTGCGGTCGAGGCGCTGATCCGCACCGTCGGTGAAGAATTCGAACGCTACGCCAAGGTCCGCAAGAACATCCCCGAAGAGGCTTTGGGAGCCGTGGCCGAAGCCCGCGAACCCGCGCGTCTGGCCGACCTCGTGTCGGGCCATCTGGGCATCGACGTGGCGCAGAAGCAGGACCTTCTGGAAACGCTGGACGTGGCCGAACGGCTGGAAAAGGTCTATGGCCAGATGCAGGGCGAGATGTCCGTGCTTCAGGTCGAGAAAAAGATCAAATCCCGCGTGAAGACGCAGATGGAGCGGACCCAGCGAGAGTATTATCTGAACGAACAGATGAAGGCGATCCAGCGCGAGCTTGGGGATGGCGACGAAGGCCAGAACGAAGTCGCCGAGCTCGAGGCCCGCATCGCCAAGACCGCGCTTTCCAAAGAGGCGCGCGACAAGGCCGAGGCCGAGGTCAAGAAGCTCAAGTCGATGTCGCCGATGTCTGCCGAGGCGACGGTGGTGCGCAACTACCTCGACTGGATCCTGGGCGTGCCTTGGGGTGTCAAATCCCGCGTCAAGAAAGACCTCAAGGCGGCGCAGGCGGTGCTCGATGCCGACCACTACGGTCTGGAAAAGGTCAAGGAACGCATCGTCGAGTATCTCGCCGTGCAGGCCCGCAGCACCAAGCTGAAAGGCCCGATCCTGTGCCTCGTCGGCCCTCCGGGCGTCGGCAAGACCTCGCTCGGCCGTTCGGTCGCCAAGGCCACGGGGCGCGAGTTCATCCGCATCTCGCTGGGGGGCGTGCGCGATGAATCCGAAATCCGCGGTCACCGGCGGACCTATATCGGTTCGATGCCCGGAAAGATCATCCAGGCGCTTAAGAAGGCCAAGACCACCAACCCGCTGATCTTGCTCGATGAAATCGACAAGATGGGCAACGACTTCCGCGGTGATCCCGCGTCGGCGATGCTCGAGGTGCTCGATCCGGAACAGAACGCGACCTTCGTGGACCACTATCTCGAGGTGGAATACGACCTGTCCAACGTGATGTTCCTGACCACGGCGAACTCCTACAACATGCCGGGTCCGCTTCTGGACCGGATGGAGATCATCCCCCTCTCGGGCTACACCGAGGACGAAAAGCGCGAGATTGCAAAGGGTCACCTGATCCCCAAGCAGACGACCAACCACGCGCTGAAAAAGGGCGAGTTCAGCATCACCGACGCAGCACTCACCGAGATGATCCGCACCTACACGCGGGAAGCCGGCGTGCGGAACCTAGAACGCGAGATTGCGAAACTCGCCCGCAAGGCGGTGACCGAGATCGTGAAGAAGACCGCGAGAACGGTCGAGGTCACGGAAAACGAGCTGGAAAGCTACCTCGGGGTCAAGCGCTATCGCTATGGCCTGGCCGAGGCGACCGACCAGATCGGCGTGGTCACCGGGCTGGCGTGGACGTCCGTTGGCGGCGATCTGCTGCAGATCGAGGCGCTGCGCCTGCCGGGCAAGGGCCGGATGAAGACGACCGGCAAGCTGGGCGACGTGATGAAGGAATCGATCGAGGCGGCGGCATCCTTCGTCCGCTCGGTCAGTCCTGAAATCGGCGTGAAGCCGACCAAGTTCGAGACGGTCGACATCCACGTCCACGTCCCCGACGGTGCCACGCCCAAGGACGGCCCTTCGGCCGGCCTTGCGATGGTGACGTCGATCGTGTCGGTGCTGACCCAGATTCCGGTCCGCAAGGACATCGCGATGACGGGCGAGGTCAGCTTGCGCGGCAACGCGATGGCGATCGGCGGGCTGAAAGAGAAACTGCTGGCGGCCTTGCGGGGCGGCATCAAGACCGTGCTGATCCCGCAGGACAACTTCAAGGACCTGTCGGAGATCCCCGACAACGTCAAGGAAGGCCTGCAGATCATCCCGGTGTCGAACGTGCGCGAAGTGCTGAAACTGGCGCTCGTCCGCCAGCCCGAGCCGATCGAATGGGACGAGGCCGCCGAAGAGGCCGCCGCCGCCGCCCGCAAGGCATCGGCAGAACCCGGGGCTGCGCAAACCGCGCATTGACCCGCTTAGGCAACAGGGCGCGCCATCGCTGGCGCGCCCTTTTTCTGCCGCCCACGCCACTGGATCAAAATCTGCGTAAGGCAGCGTAATTTCCGCCGCTTAGCTGTGGAATTGTTTCCAGAATAGTCGATAGTCACCCGAAATTACCCCTGCACAAAGGTCATTCCCATGCCCGCCGCCCCAACCAAGGCCGCCCCCAAGAAAGCCGCTCCCGCCAAACGCGTGACCCCGGCAAAGGCCGCCCCGCCTGAACCGACCACCGACAGCGACGAGTCCGCCGACACAACGACCCCGGCGACCCTGCGGCTGAAAGAGCTGGTGGACCGGGTCGCCGCCAGCACTGGCGGCAAGAAGAAGGGCGTCAAGGAAGTTGTCGAGGCAACGCTGACCCAGCTGGGCCTGGCCCTGCACAATGGCGAGATGCTGAACCTGCCCGCGTTCGGAAAGGTCCGCGTCGCAAAGCCGCAAGGCGCGGCACCGGGGTCGGCGATGACCCTCAAGTTGCGCCCGTCCGGTCCGTCAAACCGCAAGAAGCCGGCGGACGGGGCCCTTGCAGAGCCCGCCGAACACGGCTAAATACCCCTCCACCGGGAGATTAGCTCAGTGGTAGAGCGCTTCGTTCACATCGAAGATGTCAGGGGTTCAAATCCCTTATCTCCCACCATT
>JANNNU010000209.1:0-2957 GCA_031398695.1 Paracoccaceae bacterium
GCGTCGCCCAGAAGCTGCATGGATTGCAGCACGTTGTAGGACATCATCGGGTTGTACACGTTCAGCTCGAAATGCCCCTGGCTTCCGGCAAAGCCCACGGCCGCGTCGTTGCCCATCACCTGCGCGCAGACCATGGTCAGCGCCTCGGCCTGCGTCGGGTTCACCTTTCCCGGCATGATCGACGATCCTGGCTCGTTTTCCGGCAGAATCAACTCGCCCAGACCAGAGCGCGGGCCGGACCCCAGCAGCCTCATGTCGTTGGCGATCTTGAACAGGCTGACCGCCACCGTCTTCAGTGCACCCGAGAACATCACCATCGCATCATGCGCTGCCAGCGCTTCGAACTTGTTCGGTGCGGTCACGAAAGGCAGGCCGGTGATTTCTGCGATCTGGTGCGCCACGCGCACATCCCAGCCGACGCGGGTGTTGAGGCCGGTGCCGACGGCGGTGCCGCCCTGCGCCAGCTCATAGATTTCCGGCAGCACCTTGTGGATGCGCAGGATGCCCTGGCTGACCTGATGCGCATAGCCGGAAAACTCCTGCCCCAGCGTCAGGGGAGTCGCGTCTTGCGTGTGAGTGCGGCCGATCTTGATGATATTCTTGAATTCCAGAGACTTGTCGACCAACGCCGCGTGCAGCTTGTGCAACCCCGGCAGCAGCACATCGCGCGCCATCATGCCGATGGCCACGTGCATCGCGGTGGGGAAGGTGTCGTTCGAAGACTGCCCCATGTTGACATGGTCGTTGGGGTGGACCGGCTTTTTCGACCCCATCACCCCGCCCAGCATCTCGATCGCGCGATTGCTGATCACCTCGTTGGCGTTCATGTTCGATTGCGTGCCCGACCCGGTCTGCCAGACCACCAGCGGAAAGTTGTCGTCGAACTTGCCGTCGATCACCTCTTGCGCCGCCGCGGCGATGGTCTGGCCCAGAGCGTCGTCGATATCGCCCTGTGCGATGTTCACCAGGGCGCAGGCTTTCTTTATGACGCCAAGCGCGCGGACGATTGCGATGGGCTGGCGCTCCCATCCGATCGGAAAATTCTGGATCGACCGCTGGGTCTGCGCGCCCCAGTACCTGTCCGCCGGTACATCGAGAGGGCCAAAGCTGTCGGTTTCAACACGGATCGCGGGCATTCGGGCCTCCTCATCGGCAACCTCGCCGGTTTAGGCCGGTGCCCTTGCGAAATCAATCGCCATGCCGCGCAGCGCGCGGGCTCAGACAGCGGCCCGGAAAAAGTGATAGACGCGCGCCGGGGGCAGGTTGCCCCAGACCTTTTCGCGACGGTCGAATTCTAGACCCAAGGCACGCCGCACCTCTTCGGCCACCGGCGGCAAAGGGCCGTAGGTGAACTGCACGAATCGGCCACCGGGCCGCAGCCGATCAAAGGCCCCCTGCAGGATCGCGAGCTGCACTTCGTTCGGCATCGACAGCAACGGCAGGCCCGAGATGACCGCACCTAGGCCGGCTTCGCACGCCGCACCAAGGGTTTCGGCACCCTGTTTCAAGACGTGCACGCCCGGGAATTGCCGGCGCAGATGGTCACAGAAGTCGGGGTTCAACTCGAACAGGGTCAGATCACTAGGAGCCACGCCGCGCGCAAGGATCGCGCGGGTCAGCGTGCCGGTGCCTGCTCCAAGCTCTGCGACCCTGCCGGTCGCGGCGGACAGACCTTCGGTCATTGCCCGCGCCAGTTCGGCCGACGATGGCGACAGAGCAACGACTTGAGCCGGGCGGCGCACCAGCTGGCGCAGGAACAAGGCGAGGTCAGATGGCATGGAGATCCCGGAACCGCATCTCATCCAGATAGCGCTGCTCTGCAACGGTCATGCGACAGCGATGTTACTGCTTGCGGAACTTGTCCAGGCTGACGACTTCGGCGGGACGGTTCGGCGGCTCCTCTGCGTCGACCTCGATGTCATCGTCGTCGTCCGCCTCGTCCTCGTGCTGTTCGAAGCGCAGGCCGAATTCGACCGAAGGATCGACGAAAGTGCGGACCGCGTCGAACGGGATGACCAGGGGTTCGGGTGCGCTGCCGAAGTTCAGGGTAACCGAGAAGCCATCATCGGTCACCGTCAGATTCTCGAACCAGTGCTGGATGACCACCGTCATTTCGGCAGGATAGCGGGCGCGCAGCCAGTCGGCGATCGCCACATCCGGGTGGGTGGTATCGAAGGTGATGAAGAAATGATGCGCGCCGGGCAGTCCGTTTTCCGAAACATCGGTCAACACCGACTGGATCAGCCCGCGCATCGCCCGGTGCATCAAGAACCCGTAATCGATCGACCGCGCCATCAAAAACCCCTTCGCAACTCGATGTAGCATAGGGGATTCGCCCCTGAAAGAAAGGGGGCTTTCAGGCCCGCGACACCATCATCCCGCCGGCGATAGGCCTGCCGCCGCGCAAGCGGTCACGATTAGAACCGCGGGCAGCGGCCAGTGGCGCACCAACAGGGCATAAGCCGCAGCCACCGCCAGCAGCGCCACCGGCAGCCGCAGGCTGGTCAGGTCGGGAAAGGTCATGTGAAGCGGACCCGCCGTCACCAGACCGACCTGAGCGAACAGGACATGCGCCGCGAACCACAGCGACAGGTTGGCGATGACCCCGACGACCGCGGCCAGAATGGCCGACAACGCACCGGCCAGCCGCGGCTGCGCGGTCAGACGCGCGATATAAGGCGCGCCGGCAAAAATCCAAAGGAAACAGGGCACGAACGTCATCCACAGCGTCACGATCGCCCCGGCAAGGCCCATCCAGACACCGCCATGTCTGTGGGCCGCGAGATAGCCCACGAATTCGGTCACCAGAATCAGCGGCCCGGGGGTGGTTTCGGCCAGACCAAGTCCGTCCATCATCTGGGTCAGGGTCAGCCAACCCTTGTCCTCGACCACGGCCTGCGCCATCCAGGCCAGAACGGCATAGGCCCCGCCGAAGGTGACGACCGCGAGTTTGGAAA
>JANNNU010000217.1:0-2916 GCA_031398695.1 Paracoccaceae bacterium
ACGCCCAGACCCGCCGCGGAGTCGACCAGCATCTCGAGCCGGCTGCGGCTGATCGGGTCGGTCTGGCGGGCGAGTTCGGCGTGGCCCATGCCCAGAATGGCATTCAGCAGGGTGCGCAATTCGTGGATCATCTGGGTCGGAAACCGCGATTTCGTGGCGTTCGCTTCCATCGCCGACGCCCCGCCTGCGGCCGTTTCGCGGTGCAGCCGGTCGTTGGCAATCAGCGCCGACACGAAATAGCCAAGACCCACGCCGGCACGCAGCGTCGATACGGCCAGTCCGACCCAATGCTCGCGCCATACCCAATAGAGCGTGTCGGACATCAGCGCGATCGCGCAGATCGCGAAGGCACCGCTCAGTCCCATCGGCAGGTGGATCGCGCGGACGGTCGCGATGTGCATCATCTTGCTGGCCGTCATGCCGACCGCGAACGCCTTGACCATCGGATCGTCCAGATGCCACATCAGCGCGGGTGGCAGGACAAAACAAGCTCCATGAGCAAATGTGCAGGCCGACAGGATGCGCCGCCGGGTCGTGGACCGCAACAGGCTGGCGATATCGCGCAGCAGGATATCTGCCAGCAGTTCCGCCAGAAGGTTCATGATGGCGGCCATCGCCACGATCGCAACGGGCAGATACGCCGCCGAGATCGAGTATCCCAGCGCTGTGGCGATCAGACGCGCTGGTGCCTCGCCGATCAGGATGGTCGTTTGACGTTCCAGTTCGTGGCGCAGCAAACTCCCGGCCGATGATGAGAGGTCGTCTTCGGGTCGCATTCCTGCCTTCTTGGGTGGAACGAGACGTCCCGAAATCGCAAGTGCCGCCACCAGATGATGATACCCGCGCGGTACAGGTCAACCCACAGATGAGGCCCTATTCTTCTGGCGGCAGCGCGATCGCAATATCCTGGATCAGCGCGCCGTCGAGGCCGAACACCAGAATCCGGTCGTCGGTGGTCACCACCGCGAACCACCCCGTCCCGGCGGTGATCGCCGCCGCGGTCGTGTCGGGCGGCAGGACCAGCGTTTCGGGCAGCACCGGTCGGGCGGCCGCGGCCTGCGGCATGCGGGTGACAATCACCGCGACCACGGTTATGACACCGCCAATCATGGTCAGGGTCAGCACGATCACTAGCCATTTGAGGAACCTCAGGCTGGGCGGCAACGCCTCGCCCATCGGAGCATCGTTCATGTCCAACCCTTCCCGCGCGGAAGAGACGCTTTTCGTCACCATCGGTGACGACGCCCCCGCCCGTCTTGATAAGGCGCTTGCCGCGGCAGTGCCAGAGGCGGCGGCGCTGTCACGTTCGCGCCTGATGCGGATGATCGCGGAGGGCGCAGTCAGTCTGGCGGGGCTGGCGGTGACCGACCCCAAGGCACGCGTGACGGCGGGCGATGTCTATGCGCTGCGTCTGGTGCCTGCGGCCGAAGTCGAAACGCAGGCCGAGGTCATTCCCCTGTCCGTGATGTGGGAGGACGGCGATCTGATCGTGATCGACAAACCGGCGGGGATGGTGGTGCATCCGGCGCCCGGATCGCCCTCGGGCACGCTGGTGAATGCGCTGCTGGCGCATTGCGGCGACACACTGTCGGGCATCGGCGGCGAACGGCGCCCGGGCATCGTGCACCGCATCGACAAGGATACGACAGGCCTTCTGGTGGTCGCGAAGTCCGACCGGGCGCATCACGGCCTTGCGGCGCAGTTCGAGGATCACAGCGTCAACCGCCGCTATCTGGCCGTGGTGCACGGCGTGCCGAATGCCAACGATCCCCGCCTGCGCGGCACGAAAGGCGTCAGTTTTGAATCCGGCGGGATCCTCAAGATCGCCACGGGTCTGGCGCGCCACAAGACCGACCGTCAACGTCAGGCAGTGGTGTGGGAACAGGGTCGCCATGCCGTGACCCGCGCGCGGGTTCTGGAGGAGTTTCAGGGCGTCGCCTCGGTGCTGGAATGCTGGCTGGAAACCGGGCGGACCCATCAGATCCGGGTGCACATGGCGCATGCCGGGCACGGCCTGTTGGGCGACGCGACCTATGGCGGCAAGCGCAAGCTGTCGCCCAAACTGTTCGGCGATGCGGTGGCAGTGCTGGGCAACGGCTTTGCCCGACAGGCGCTGCACGCGGCGACGCTGGGTTTCGTGCATCCGGTGACCGGTGAGACGCTGGAATTTTCGTCACCCCTGCCGCCCGACCTCGACGGTCTGATCGCCGGACTGCGGGCGGGGCTGACATCCGCGTGAGCGTGCAGAAACAAATCTTACCGCGCGACGGAACGATGGTCATGTTGCGTTGGTTACTCGATATTAAAGTCCGATGCCGTTGATTGGGCGAAGATCCCGGCGCGATGCGGTTTTGCCGACACGCGCAGATCGGGACAAACGAAGGGGCATGACATGAGCACCTACACGAACCTGCCAGCACCTAGCCCGGAACAGGGGCTGAACCGCTACATGCAAGAGATCCGCAAGTTTCCCCTGCTGGAGCCGGAAGAGGAGTACATGCTGGCCAAGCGTTGGGTCGATCACCAGGACGCGCAGGCGGCGCACAAGATGGTGACGAGCCACCTGCGCCTGGCCGCCAAGATCGCCATGGGCTACCGCGGCTACGGCCTGCCGCAAGCCGAGGTGATTTCCGAGGCGAACGTGGGCCTGATGCAGGCGGTCAAGCGGTTCGACCCGGAAAAGGGTTTCCGGCTGGCGACTTACGCGATGTGGTGGATCCGGGCCTCTATCCAGGAATACATCCTGCGGTCATGGTCCTTGGTGAAACTCGGCACCACGTCGGCGCAGAAAAAGTTGTTCTTCAACCTGCGCAAGGCCAAGGCCAAGGTCGGCGCGCTGGAGGAAGGCGATCTGCGGCCGGAAAACGTCGCGCGCATCGCCACCGATCTGGGTGTGAGCGAGGCCGAGGTGATCGA
>JANNNU010000225.1:0-48748 GCA_031398695.1 Paracoccaceae bacterium
GGTGTAAGTACCGGCCGGCCCAAGAAGCACCGGCGGAATCACGATCTCGGCCGAGGAGCGGACATATTTCACCCCACCATAGACGGAAAAGCGGTCGTTCGCCTGGAACTTGAGCAGTGCTGTCAACTGCTCGCTGTCCCAGTGCGCCTCGAGCCCAGTATAGACCGCACCATAAAGCGCGTCGGCGCCGTAAGGCTGGTTCAGGATGATCGCGTATGACAGCTTGTCGGTCAGGTCCGCCTTGTAGGCGAACGACAGCGTTGTGTAGCTTTCCGCCATGTCCCCGGTCGAGGCGACGCCGCCCGCGACGCCCGAAACGCTGGGCGACACGTTGGAAAAGCCAAGCTGCAGGACCCGCCCGTCCTCGTAAAGCACCGAAAACGGAAGGGTGGACCGGTCGATCCCACCTGCGTGCACCATTCCTGTGGTCATGGCCAACCCGGCCAGAGCGGCTGCGTATTTCATCTGATTCCTCCCCGAAAGTCCGATATTAATTATCATTTTTATTGATCCCGAGGCTAAGCGGCCAAAAATGAACGGTCAATTAATGACGCCACGTCACATTTTCGTAATAAAACTTATGTTGCGGATGCGCCTACCGCAGGTTGCACGCCCGCGCGCAGGTTCAGCCAGATCGCCAGCAGGATGATGCCACCGCCCAAGAAGACCGGCAGGCTCAGCGGCTCGCCGTAAAACCATGCCCCCAGGCCCGCGATCAACGGCAGCCGCACGAAATCGACCGGCACGACAAAGCCCGCCGGCGCCAAAGACAAGGCTGTCGTCAGGCACAGATGCGCCACGACCCCCGTGACCCCGACCAGCGCCAGCCAGGGCAGCGTCTGGGCCGTCGGCAGCCGCACCGCGCCATCGACAAGCGCCCCGGCCATTCCAAGGATCAGCTGGATCAGCGTCATCCAGAACATGATGGTGATCATCGCCTCGCCCTTGGTCAGCAGTTTGGTCAGCATGATCGACGTCGCAAAGAACAGCGCGGCCCCCGCCGCCGCCAGCACGCCCACGTCGACCCGCCCCACATCGGGCTGCGCCACGATCAGGATGCCCACGAACCCGAGCGCAGCGGCAAACAGCCGGGGCGCCGACAGCCGCTCTTTCAGGATCAGGGGGGCCAGCAACACCACCCACAGCGGCGAGGTGAACTCGAGCGCGATCACCTGGGCCAGCGGCAGCAGTCCCAGCGCCAGAAACCAAAGGTTCTGTCCGGTGAAGTGAAAGAGGTTGCGCACGATGTGCCCGCCCAGACGCGCTGTGCTGATCCGGCCCAGTTGCCCGATCACCGCCCCGAAGCACAGCACCAGAACCAGTCCAATGGCAGACCGCACGGCCATGATCTCGAACGTGTCATGCTGACCGGCCACTTCGCGCCCTGCGATGGCCATCGCGGTGAACGAGACGATGGAGCCGGTCATCCACAGGGCGGCGGCGAGGGGACGGTGGATGTCGGGCATGTCGGCTCCTGCGGTCTAGGCGGTTGTGGTTGGTGATCGGGGGCATGTCCAGTGAACACGTGCAGAATTTTCCGGCGTCGGGCGCTGCGCCGCTGGCAACGGAAGGCCCGCTCGGCCCGCAACCTGCTGGCATCACAAGAAAAGAGGTGTTTCGCGTCGGCATCGCGGTGAAAGTCTGGACAGGTGTTAGGCGTCGTGCAACTGTGCTCTGCACCAGCTTGTGGCCGCCCGTTCGAAGGCGTCGCAAGCCCGGGTAACATCCTGCAAAAAGGGAGTAATGCATGGATCGCCGCTCATTTCTGACCAAAGCCGCCATCGGTGGTGTCGGTGCCGCCACTGTCACCGCGCTGGCAGCCCCCGCACTGGCCCAGACCCAGCCAAAGGTAACGTGGCGCATCACGTCGTCGTTCCCGAAATCGCTCGACACGATCTATGGCGCGGCCGAAGTGATGTCGCAGTACATCTCGGAAGCGACCGACGGCAACTTTACCATCCAGGTGTTTCCGGCGGGCGAACTCGTTCCGGGGCTCGAGGCGGCGGATGCTGTGTCGTCGGGCACCGTCGAGGCGTGCCACACCGTGCCTTACTATTTCTGGGGCAAGGATGCGAGCTATGCCTTGGGCGCAGCCGTTCCGTTCGGCCTGAACGCCCGGATGATGAACGCCTGGTGGTACCATGGCGGCGGCATCGACATGATGAACGAATTCTACGCCACGCAGAACCTGATCGCGTTCCCCGCCGGCAACACCGGCGTTCAGATGGCGGGCTGGTATCGCAAGGAACTGAACTCGGTCGCCGATCTTCAGGGCCTCAAGATGCGGATCGGCGGCTTCGCCGGCAAGGTCATCGAAAAGCTGGGCGTGGTTCCGCAGCAGATCGCGGCCGGTGACATCTATCCGTCGCTGGAAAAAGGCACCATCGACGCGGCCGAGTGGGTGGGCCCCTATGACGACGAAAAGCTCGGGTTCTTCAAGGTCGCACCCTACTATTACTACCCCGGCTGGTGGGAAGGTGGCCCGTCGATCGCCACGATGATCAACCTCGCCAAGTGGAACGAACTGACGCCAGCCTACCAGTCGCTTTTGCGGATGGGCTGCATGGTGGCGAACGCCGACATGCTGTCGCGCTATGACTGGAAGAACCCGACGGCGATCAAGTCGCTTGTGGCCAACGGCGCGCAATTGCGCCCGATGCCGCAGGACATCTTGTCGGCGGCCTTCGACGCCGCCGTGGCAACCTATGCCGAGGTCAGCGCCGTGAACCCGACCTTTGCCAAGATCAAGGCGTCGCAGGATGCGTTCCGCGCGGACGCCTATCTGAACGCGCAGTTGGCCGAATACAATTTCGACACGTTCATGATGGTGCAGCAGCAGGCCGGCAAGCTCTGATCCCAGCCGGATCGCAGGAACCGCGGCCCCCGGGGAAACTCGGGGGCCGTTTGCTTTTGAACAACCGCACCCGAAAGGCGGGCATGAAAAAGACCGGCACCTTTTTAGGTGCCGGTCCGTTCTGCGTGCCGTGGCCGTCCCGCGTCAGGGAGTTACGGGTGGCGCACCGATCTGCGGTGTGCCCAGTTGTGGCGCGCCCAGTTGTGGCGCGCCCAGTTGCGGTGCGCCCAGTTGCGGTGTGCCCAGTTGCGGTGTGCCCAGTTGTGGCGCGCCCAGTTGTGGCGCGCCCAGTTGTGGCGCGCCCAGTTGCGGCGCCCCTAGTTGTGGCGCGCCCAACTGCGGTGCACCAAGGCTCGTGGTCCCGGCGGGTGCACCCAGGGTCGGAAGGCTGGGAATGGTGATCTGGATGCTCGATGGGTCGATTGGCGGACCCTTGTAGTGCATCACCAGCCCGGGGAAGGCGATGACCACGCCGACCATGACCACCTGGATGATCACGAACGGCACGGCCCCCCAATAGATCTGGCCGGTGCTGACCCCGTCCGTGCGGATGCCGGTCACCTTGTCGGTGTAAGCCGATTTTGGAGCCACGCTTCGCAGATAGAACAGCGCGAAACCGAACGGCGGGTGCATGAACGAGGTCTGCATGTTGACCCCCAGGATGATCCCCAGCCAGATCAGGTCGATCCCCAACGCCTCGGCCGGGGCGATCAGCAGCGGCACCACGATGAACGCCAGCTCGAAAAAGTCGAGGAAGAACGCCAGCAAGAAGATCAGCACCGATACGAAAATCAGGAACCCCGTCGCCCCGCCCGGCACGCCGACCAGCAGCTCTTCGACCCAGATGTGCCCGTTGACGCCATAGAACGACAGCGAGAACACCCGCGCCCCGATCAGGATGAAGATGACGAAGGCCGACAACCGCGTGGTCGAGGCCAGCGCCTGACTGATCACCCCGTAGTTCAGCCGGTTCTTCATCGCGGCGAGGATCATCGCCCCGACAGCGCCCATCGCGCCGCCTTCGGTCGGCGTGGCGATGCCAAGAAAGATCGTGCCCAGCACCAGAAAGATCAGCGCCAACGGCGGGATCAGCACGATGATGACCTGCTGGGCCAGACGGGACATGCTGTTGATCTTCAAAGACCTGTCGACGATTGCGTAGACGTAGATCAGCGTGATCCCGACCACCGCGCCCAGAATGTCGGCATTGGCACCTTGGGTGGGGTAAAGCCACACATGCGCGCCATACCCGATGGCCATACAGGCCAGAAGCGCGATCGCCAGCGACCCGACTCCCGAGCCCAGTGTGCGCGCCTCGGGCGGCAGGGCAGGGACGTAGCTTGGCCGGAAGATCGACACGATAAAGATGTAAGCGACATAGAACCCGGTCAGGATCAAACCCGGATAAAGCGCCGCCTTGTACATGTCGCCCACCGACCGGCCCAATTGGTCGGCCAGAACGATCAGCACGAGGCTGGGCGGAATGATCTGCGCCAGCGTTCCCGACGCCGCGATCACCCCCGACGCGACCCGCCGGTCATAGCCGTAGCGCAGCATGATCGGCAGCGAGATCAGCCCCATCGCGATGACCGATGCCGCAACGACGCCCGTGGTGGCCGCCAGCAGTGCACCGACGAAGATGACCGCATAGGCCAGACCGCCGCGAATGGGTCCGAAGAGCTGGCCGATGGTATCCAGCAGATCCTCGGCCATTCCGGATCGTTCCAGCACGATCCCCATGAAGGTGAAGAACGGAATGGCCAGCAACGTCTCGTTCGACATCACCCCCCACAATCGCTGGGGCATGGTGTAAAGCAGCGGCCAGTCCAGCGTGATGGTGTTTTCCGAATAGGGGGCCAGCCAGACCCCGATGGCAAAGAACAAGAGCCCGTTGGCCGCCAGCGAAAATGCCACCGGATAGCCCAGCAACAAAAACACTACGAGAGAGGCGAACATGATCGGTGCCATGTTCAGCGCGATAAGTTCCATCATTTGCGGACGCCTCCCTTGGCGATGCGGTCTTCTTCCTCGGCGGCCAAGCGGGCCACTTCGGCGGCAAGGGCGGCGCCCTCCAGTTCGGCGGCCTCATGCGCCGAGATGAACGGGGTCGGGTCTTCCATCTCGCCGCGCATCACGGCGATCTTCTTGATGATTTCCGAAATGGCCTGAAACACCAGCAGGATGAACCCGGCCGCCAGCAGAGCGCGGGCCGGCCAGATGATCAGACCGCCCGAGTTGGTCGAAATCTGCCCGATACTGTAGGCGTTCCACGTGTAAGGGATCAGCATCCACGCCATCAGGACGACGAACGGCAGCGTGAAGAACACATGGCCGAACAGGTCGATCCAGTGTTGGGTGCGCCGGGTCCGCGAGCCATAGAAGATGTCGATCCGGATGTGTTCGTTCTGCTTCAGCGTATACGCCGACGCGAGCATGAATGCCGCCCCAAACAGATACCATTGCAGTTCCAGCCACGAATTCGAAGACATGTTGAACGCCTTGCGGATCACGGCATTGCCCGCGCTGACCAGCACGGCAACCAGGATCAGCCACATGACGGCCTTTCCGATGACTTCGTTCACGCTGTCGATGACCCGCGCGATCGGTAACAGGGGCTGCATGGTTCTGTTCCTCCCTTTTATTGTCTTCCACTTTCTGGTTCGAGCCAGCCCGACGAAGTGGTAAGAATAGTTGTCCAATCATGCCGTGCTTTGATCTGCATCAACCATAGCAGGTGCTACGCCGACAGACACCTAAATCGGCTCTATGGGCGCGTAAAGTCAACAGAACGCGGGGGGCGCAAGAGCTTGCCCGGTCAATCTTGCGTCACCGCAAATTCGCGGCGGATGTGCCCGATCCGGGCGAACCAATCCGACGCGCGGGTGCGGGCCTGATGGGCGTCGAACGCGGCCCGGTCGGCAAAGACCTCGTCGACCTGCCAGATCAGCGGATCACCAGTCGGCCTCACCGAAAACGCAAGGCATCCGGGCTCGTCGCGCGTCAGGGCCACGTGTGCGGCAAGGTGCTGCGCGACGCGTTCTGCCTCTTCGGGGCTGGCGCAGATCAGTCGGCCTGTCAGGCGCACGGTCATTCCAGCTCGATCGTGCCGGGTGGTTTGCTGGTGCAATCGTAAAACACCCGGTTGATTCCCTGCACCTCGTTGATGATCCGTGTCGTCGTTTCACCCAGAAAGTCGTGGGTGAACGGATAGTAATCCGCCGTCATCCCGTCGACGCTGGTGACCGCCCGCAGAGCCAGCGCATAATCGTAGGTCCGCCCGTCGCCCATGACGCCGACCGTCCGCATCGGCAGGATCGCCGCAAAGGCCTGCCAGATCTCGTCATAAAGCCCGTGCTTGCGGATCTGGTCGATGTAGACCGCGTCGGCGCGACGCAGGATGTCGAGCTTTTCCGGGGTGATTTCTCCGGGGCACCGGATCGCCAGACCGGGGCCGGGAAAGGGGTGGCGGCGTATGAACGGTTCGGGCAGGCCCAGCTCGCGACCCAGTGCACGCACCTCGTCCTTGAACAGCTCGCGCAACAGCTCGACCAGCTTCAGCCCCATCTTTTCGGGCAGGCCGCCGACGTTGTGGTGCGACTTGATCGTGACCGAAGGCCCGCCGCTGAACGACACGCTTTCGATCACGTCGGGATAAAGCGTGCCCTGCGCCAGAAACTGCGCCCCGCCCACCGCCGTCGCATGCTTCTGGAACACATCGATGAAAAGCCGACCGATGGTCTTGCGCTTCACCTCGGGGTCGGACACCCCGGTCAGCGCCCCCAGAAACAAGGCGGATTCGTCGGCGTGGATCAGGGGAATGTTGTAGGTGTCGCGGAACATGGTCAGAACCTGTTCGGCCTCGCCCAGCCGCAACAGCCCGTGATCGACGAACACGCAGGTCAGCTGATCGCCGATGGCCTCGTGGATCAGAACGGCGGCGACAGAGGAATCGACCCCGCCCGACAGCCCGCAGATCACCTTGTCCGAGCCGACCTGCGCCCGGATCTTGGCGATCGCCTCGGCGCGGTAGACGCCCATCGTCCAGTCGCCCTTGAACCCGGCCAACTTCACGAAATTCTCGTAAAGCCGCGCGCCCATCGGCGTGTGGTGCACCTCGGGGTGGAACTGCACGGCATAGAACTGCCGCGCCGGATCGGCAGTGATCGCAAAGGGCGCATTGGGCGAGGTGCCGTAGACCTGGAACCCCGGTGCGATGGAGGAGACATGGTCGCCGTGGCTCATCCACACCTGTTCGCGACCGCCCGCGAACCAGCCGTCCAGCAAAGGCGACTGCCCGTCCGACGGGGTGACATAGGCCCGTCCGAATTCGGCGGTGCCGTGCCCGCGTTCGACCCGCCCCCCCAGCAGGTGCATCATCACCTGCTGGCCGTAGCAAATCCCCAGTATCGGCACGCCCAGATCGAACACGCCGGCCGGCGGCATCGGCGCGCCGTCGGCAAACACGCTCGCCGGGCCGCCGGAAAAGATCACTGCGCGGGGGGCGAAGTCCGAGAGGAACGCGGGCGTCACCGTGTTGTAGGGATGGATCTCGCAATAGACGGACAACTCGCGCAACCTACGCGCGATCAGCTGCGTCACCTGGCTGCCGAAATCGATGATCAGAAGGCGGTCATGATGGGTCATGCGCCCCGTTACCGAGACCGAACGCAATGTTCAAGCGGCGAGCCGGGGGCCAGCCCCCGGACCCCCGGGATATTTTCGCCAATGTGAAAGCAGCATGTCGTTTTGCGCCTTGGGCGATGTCGCTTTTGGAGAACTTGTGACGATTATGGGGCGCAGAATGGCGGGGCAGGGCGGCATAACAGCCGCAAACCATCGGAGACGATCATGAACGAAGTGGCAGGACGCAGGGCACGGGGCGGCGGCGGCGGGGCGCGGCGGGCAGAGCGCACGGCGGTCAGCTTCGAGACGGCCCGGTTCATCCAGCGCAATATCCCGAACTTCGAGATCCTGAACGAAGAGGCGCTGCAGATCATCGAATGGAACGCCGACACCGTTCTGGAAGAGATCGGGGTCAATTTCGTCGAGAATCCGGGTGCCCTCGCGCTGTGGCGCGCTGCGGGGGCGGATGTGCAGGGCGAGCGGGTGCATATTCCGCGCGGGCTGGCGCGCAAGCTGTGCGCGACCGCCCCGAGCGCCTTCACCCAATACGCCCGCAACGCCGAGCGCAATGTCGAGGTCGGCGGGCGCAATCTGGTGCTGGCCCCGGTCTATGGCCCGCCCTTCGTGCGCGATGCGGCCGGCGGGCGGCGCTATGCGACGATCCACGATTTCCAGAACTTCGTGAAGCTGGGCTACATGTCGAAGTGGCTGCACCATTCGGGCGGCACGGTGTGCGAGCCGACCGATGTGCCGGTCAACAAGCGCCATCTAGACATGTTGCACGCCCACATGACCCTGTCGGACAAGCCCTACATGGGGTCGGTGACCGAACCCAGCCGCGCGGCTGATTCGGTCGAGATGTCAAAGCTGCTGTTCGGCGCCGATTTCGTCGACCAGAACACGGTGATGACCAGCTTGATCAACATCAACAGCCCGCTCACCTTCGACGGGATCATGATGGGCGCGCTCGAGGTCTATGCGCGCGCCAACCAAGCGGTGATCATCAGCCCGTTCATCGTCGGCGGGGCGATGGCTCCCGTCACCGTCGCAGGCACGCTGACGCAGGTGCTGGCCGAGGTGCTTGCGGGCGTCGCCTACAGCCAGCTTGTCCGCCCCGGCGCGCCGGTGATCTTTGGCGCCTTCGTGACCAGCATCGACATGAACTCGGGTGCGCCGACATTCGGTACGCCCGAGGCTGCGCACATCACCTATGGCGCGGGGCAACTCGCGCGGCGGATGAACCTGCCCTACCGGTCGGGCGGGGCGTTCTGCGGATCGAAGCTGCCTGACGCGCAGGCCGCGTACGAGACGGCGAACAGCCTGAACATGGCGCTGCTGGCCGGCGTCAACTTCATGCTGCACGCCTGTGGTTGGCTGGAAGGCGGGCTGGTCAGCAGTTACGAGAAATTCGAGATGGACGCCGACCAGCTGGGCACACTGCACCATCTGGCCAAGGGCATCATCATGGACGAAAACGGGCAGGGGATGGACGCCCTGCGCGAGGTCGGGCCGGGCGGCCATTTCCTGGGATGCGAACACACGCAGGCCAACTTCAAGTCGGCGTTCTGGCGTAGCGATCTGTTGGACTACAAGCCGTTCGAGACCTGGTTCGAGGAAGGTGCCCGCGACACGCAGGCGCTGGCGGGCGAGCGGGTGAGCAAGATGCTGGGCGACTATCAGGCCCCGGCGCTGGACGAAGGCATTCGCGACTCTCTGGACGCCTACGTGGCCCGGCGCAAGTCCGACATGCCGGATGCGTTCATCTGACACGCGGCCGCAGCGCAATCGGAAACAATGGCCCGCAGGCGCACCCTGCGGGCCATCTGCGTCACACCGTTGCGTCGGGGCGTGGCAGCAGGCGCACCTCGCCCATCATCGCGATCAACAGCTCGATGTGGCGCGCCACCGGGTAGCCCGCGTCGCCGCTGCGCCGGATCGCCTCGATCCGGGCCTCTTCGCAGATCAGACGCGGCATGGCGCGGTCGGGCGATGCCATTCCATCGATCAGGCGCCGCAGATCACGTTCGCGGCGGTAATCGTCAAGGCCGCAGCGCGCGGCGCGGATCAGGATCCGCGGGCGTTTGAGGTCGGCGAGCAGGGCACGAAAATCGGTCATCGGTGTCTCCGGGTTGTCAGAAGGGCACCTTGCACCGACACAACCCCGCGTTGCGCTTTTGCAAAATTCAGCGTGCGCTGATTTCTTCTTTGTTTAGGATTTAGAAACAATTATCGCAAAAGGCTCAGGAATTAACCAATAGGTAACCAATGCATCTCACGGTTGCAAAAGTGCAAGAGAGTCCGGCGCGGCCGGTCACTGCGGCGCGGGAGCCAGCCATGCCTGCAAATCCGTCCATCCCGTGGACCTTGCCCCTTTGGGTCCCCGACGCCGTGCGACTGTATCTGCATCACACCGACCAGGGCCTGAGCCTGCGGGCTTTGGCGCGGCGCGAGGGGCGGCATGCCTCAACCGTGATGCGGCAGGTGCGCCGGTATGAAACCCGACGGGACGATCCCCTGATGGACGAGGCGCTGGCTGCGCTGTCGCGCGGCCCGGGTCTGACCGTGGAGCCACTACTGCCCGCCCTTTCCCGCACAAAGGAACATTCGATGTCCGCACCGATCCGCCCTCAGACGCTTGAAATCGACGAGGCCACCCTGCTGCGCGAGGCGCGGCGCATCCTGCGGCGTCTGGCCGAACCGGGCGCGGTTCTGGCCATCGCACCTGACATGGAAAAGGCGGTGGTGCTGCGCGAGTTTCCCGATGGCCGCACGGCGCGCACCGGCGTGATGGACCGGGTGGTGGCGCAGGCCTTTGCGTTGAAGGACTGGATCGCGTGCCGCAAGTCCGGGCGCGTCACGAGCTATGAACTGACCGCGACGGGGCGCCTCGCGCTGAAGCGGATGATGGACAGCGAGCAGACCGGACTGGCCGAGGCCGCCACGCCGTTTGCCAACCAGCACCGTGATTGGGCCGAACGCGATGTGACGACCGAGGATGGGCCGCGAAAGCTGCGCTACAATCTGGCCGAAAGCCCGGTTTCGGCCTTGGGGCGGCGGCGCGACAAGGACGGCAAGCCGTTTCTCGAGGCGGATCTGGTGCAGGCGGCCGAACGCCTGCGCGAGGATTTCGAGGCAGCCCAGATGGGCCCGCGCGTCACGCAGAACTGGGACCGCTTTTTGACCGCCGGCGATCGGGGCGGCTTTCGCCCCGAGGCCGGCGGCCATGGGCACAGCGGCGCGCGGGACCGCGTGGCACTGGCCCTGCGCGATCTGGGGCCGGGCCTGGGCGATGTGGTGCTCCGGGTCTGCTGCTTTCTGGAAGGCATCGAGGCGGCCGAACGGCGCATGGGCTGGGCTGCCCGGTCGGGCAAGATCGTGCTGCGCATCGCGCTGATGCGGTTGCGTCGCCACTATGACGAAACCTATGGCCGGTCCGGCCCGCTGATCGGCTAGCCGCACCGCGGGGTCACGCGGCCACTCCGCGCACCACCAGCCCCACCGCCAGCGCCGCCAGCCAAAGTGCGGACGCGCGCCGCACCCAGACCACGCGCCGGGATGCCGCAGACGGCGACCCGGCGGCAATCGCCCCTGTCGCGGCCCAGGCGGCCGCAACGCCCCCGACCATCGCCGCGAACAGGGCCACGGCGGCGGTCTGGTCTGCCGCGGCCGGCACCAGGACCAACCCAAAGACCAGCGCCTTGGGGTTCAGCAGGGTTGTCGTGAACACGCCCGTCGCTGTGACGGCGCGTGGCGCCTGTGCGCCGCCTGGCTCGCGCCACAGACCCAGCGCCAACACCCCGACCCAGATCCCCGCCGCGACCGAGATCGCCGGTGCGGCAACCGGCAGATCCGTCAATCCGCGCCGCGCCAGGATCGACAGCGGCAGCACGACGATCAGATAGGCCGACAGCTCGAACGGGATCAGCGCCAACGCCTTGCGCCAGCCGCGCTCGGTCCCGGCGACGAACAGCAGCGTGTTGGTCGGACCCGGCGTGACCAGCAGGGCCAGAACAGCCGCGGTATACGCGAACCATGTCATGATCGCTGCATGCCACAGGGCGGGCGGACAGGCCAGTGACCTGCCCGCTGCGCCGTCAGGCCGGCATCAGGCCTTGGCGCTTCCGACCGGAAAGGTCACGCCTGCGGCATGGACCAGTCCCGCCGCCAGACCACCGGCCAGCGGCGCCACGATGAACACCCACAGGTCCGCCAGCGCCTTGCCGCCGACCAGAACCGCCGGACCGAACGAGCGCGCCGGGTTGACCGAAACCCCGGTCACGTTGATCCCGACCAGATGGATCGCGGCCAGCGTCAGCCCGATGGCCAGCCCGGCCAGCGCCGCCGGCGACGCGCTGGCGGTCGCCCCCAGAATCACCGTCACGAACAGGAACGTCATGACCACCTCGAACGTCAGCGCGGCACCCAGCGAGTATTCCCCCAGATATCCCGCACCAAAGCCGTTCTGCCCCAGCCCGTTCACCGCGACCGCATAGTCCGCCCGGCCGCTGGCGATGGCCAGCAGCAGCGCCGCCCCCAGCAATGCACCAGCACACTGCGCGACCGCGTATCCGGCAAACTCGGACAGCGTCATGCGCCCCGCCGCCACCATCCCCAACGACACCGCCGGGTTCAGATGCGCGCCCGAAATCGCCCCCAGCCCATAAGCCGCCGCGACTATGGCCAGCCCGAACGCCAGCGAAATGCCGGTCAGCCCGATGTCGGCCCCCGCCAGCACCGCCGAGCCGCACCCGAACAATACGAGGATCAAGGTTCCCAGCGCCTCTGCAATCAATTTCTTGGTCATGTTCCCTCCGATCGGCCGTCCCACCAGCCGTGGTTGCAGGGCAGCTTGCCGGTGGCACCGGTTGCCTTCACCCCAAAGGAAGCCTACTTTGAGCCAAAGGACCTGTCAGGGGGAATTTCCATTGCGCGATCTCAGGCTGCCGGACGAACGCCACCCCGAAAAGGCGCATCGGCCCGACAACGTCCAGCCGAAGAAACCCGACTGGATCCGGGTCAAGGCCCCGACCTCCGAAGGCTACAAGAAGACGCGCGACATCCTGCGCGCGGGCAAACTGGTGACCGTGTGCGAAGAGGCCGGCTGCCCCAACGTCGGCGAATGCTGGTCTCAGGGCCACGCCACCATGATGATCATGGGCGAGATCTGCACCCGCGGCTGCACCTTCTGCAACGTCGCGACCGGCAAGCCCGCGCCGCTGAACCCGTTCGAACCTGCCAAAGTAGCACAGGCGGTGGCGCAGCTGGGCCTGAACCACGTCGTCATCACGTCGGTCGACCGCGACGACCTCGACGACGGCGGGGCGGAACATTTCGCCATGACGATCCGCGCCATCCGCCGCCACGCGCCCGGCACCACGATCGAGATTCTGACCCCTGATTTCCTGAAATGCGCCCCCTCGGCGCTCGAAACCGTGGTCGCGGCCAAACCCGACGTGTTCAACCACAACCTTGAAACCGTGCCGGGCCTCTACCCGACCGTCCGCCCCGGCGCGCGATATTTCGCGTCGCTGCGCCTGTTGCAGAGGGTCAAGGAACTGGACCCCGCGATGTTCACCAAATCAGGCATCATGGTGGGGCTGGGCGAGGACCGCCAGGGTGTCGCGCAGGTGATGGACGACATGCGCGCGGCGGATGTCGATTTCCTGACGATCGGCCAATATCTGCAACCGACACCCAAGCACCACCGGGTCGACCGTTTCGTGACGCCGGACGAATTCAAGGCGTACGAATCTGCGGCGTTCGGCAAGGGGTTCCTTATGGTGTCGGCCACCCCGCTGACCCGGTCGTCCTACCACGCGGGCGAGGATTTCGCGGCGTTGCGCGCCGCCCGAATGGCAAAACTCGGGCGGGCATAGCCCTTGCGGCCCCGGCGTCACTCGACCGCCGGCACCGCCTTGAGATAAGCCGCCACCGCCGCCCGGTCGTTTTCCGGCAGGCGGGCCATGTTTTCGACGACATGCACCATCGTGCCACCGACCGAATCATAGTCGGGCGTGAAGCCAGAGGTCAGATATTCGATGATCTCGCCTTCCGACCAGTCCAGTGCTCCGGGGGTGATGTTCGGGATGCTGCCCCTGCCGTCCGGGTTCGGCGCACCGGCCAACCATCGGCTGCGGTCCAGCCCGCCAAGCGCGGTGCGCGGGGTATGGCACTCGCCGCAATGCGCCAGCGCCTCGGCGATGTAGCGCCCGCGTTCGACCTCGGGTGTCGCGGCGTCGGCCAGAACCCAGTCGTCCCGCTCGAACAGCAGCTTCCAGCCGCCCAGCGACCGGCGGATGTTGTAGGGAAACCCGACGTCGTGCGCCCGGCTGGGGGTGGCATCGGCGGGCAGGGTGGCCATATACGCGATCAAGTCGGCCGCGTCCTGCGGGACCATCTTGTTGTAGGCGGTGTAGGGCAGGGCTGGGTAATAGTGCGCGCCCACCGGCGATACACCGTCCATCACCGCACTGGCGACCTCGACCGGGGTCCATCCGCCGATGCCTTGCTCCGCGTCGGTCGAGATATTGGGGGCATAGAAGGTGCCAAAGGCGGTCGCAAACGCCATGCCCCCGGCCAGAACCCGTTGCGCGTCCGTGGTCGCCCCGGGCGCCATGTGGCACGACGCGCACCCCGCCGCCCAGAATACCGGCTCGCCGGCCACAGGATCGCCAGTCAGTCCGGCCACGGCCGCCGAGTGTTCGCGCGACGGCGCGGTCAGCACCCAGGCCGCGCCCGCCCCGATCAAGACCACCCCAACCAAAGCCAGTAACGAACGGCGCATCGGCATTTTCCTTTGTTCAGGGTCGCGACCGCCCGACAGGGCCGACCGCATGACGTGAACCATACGTAAGCCATACGTCAGCCATACGCTAAACAGCCGTTTCTTTCGGCCGCTGTCACGATTGCGTCAGCGCCTTGCGTCAGCGCCTTGCGTCACGGGGCTAGCGTCAGGGGGCCCGCAGCCGTCCGTTCACGCTCAACCCTTCGGGCCAGCCCCAGATCAGCCCGATCCCCCACAGCGCCAGACAGACGGCCACCACCCCCAGAACCAGCTTGACGCGCGCCCACGACGGCGGATGGCGCGCCCATTGCGACATCCGCATCAACCAGTGCAGGTTCATGGCGCACCATCGGTGAACCGCACCTTGCCAATGTAGGGCAGGTTGCGGTTTCGTTGAGCAAAATCAATGCCGTAGCCCACGACGAACTCGTCGGGGATGTCAAACCCGGTCCAGGTCGCGCGGATGTCTACCTCGCGCCGCGACGGCTTGTCGAGCAGCGCGCACACCTCCAGCCGGGCGGGACCGCGCGACCGCAGCAGGTTGACCACGTGGTGCAGCGTAAAGCCGGTATCGACGATATCCTCGACGACCAGCACGTCGCGCCCGGCAATCTCGCCGCGCAAGTCCTTGAGGATACGCACTTCCCGGCTGGAATGCATCGCATCGCCATAGCTCGACGCCTCGAGGAAGTCGACCTCCACGGGCAGGTCGATCTCGCGCACGAGGTCGGCGATGAACACGAACGACCCGCGCAAAAGACCCACCACGATCAGCCGGTCCGACCCGGCATAGAACGCCGCGATCTCGCGCGCCAGCGCCTCGACCCGCGCGGCAATCGCCTTGGCGCTGATCATCTGGTCGATCACGTAGGGGCGTTGCGGCATGTGGACCTCTTGATTTCCCTGTCCGGTCTAACCAATACAGGCGTCCAAGTCACGCTTCAGGACGACATGCCCCACCACCACGAAACCCGCCAGCTGCCCCATTCCGCCGCCCAGATGTATGCACTGGTGGCCGACGTGGCGCGATATCCTGAATTCCTGCCATGGAATTCGGCCGCGCGCATAAGGCAGCGCTATCCGATCCAAGGCGGCGAGGTGATGGAGGCGGATCTTGTCATCAGCTTCAAGGTGTTCCGCGAAAAGTTCGGCAGCCGCGTCGTGCTGTATCCCGACCGCGGGCGGATCGAGACGGAATACCTCGACGGGCCGCTGAAGCATCTGAAATCGGTCTGGCTGTTCCGCGATCTGCCCTCGGGCGGCAGCGAGGTGGATTTCACGGTCGATTTCGAGTTTCGAAACGCCATCCTCGCCTCGGTCATCGGGCTGGTGTTCAATGAGGCGATGACCCGCATCGTGCGCGCCTTCGAAACCCGCGCGACGGTGATCTACGGACGCTGAACCGCCCGTGCCAGCAAGCGCAACGCCTGCGCGACCGAGGCCTGCCGCACCTGCGCCCGGCCGATCGCGCCAAACTCGACCGTCTCGACGACCGTCGCCGCATCGCGCGCTGCCAGCCCGAAGCAGACGCGTCCCTCCGGCTTGAACTCCGACCCGCCGGGCCCGGCAATACCGGTGACCGCCACCGCCACATCCGCCCCGGACCGCGCCAGCGCGCCGTCAGCCATTTCGCGGGCCACCGCTTCGGACACAGCGCCGACCGCGTCCAGCGTTGCCTGCGCCTCCCCCAGCATCGCCAACTTGGCCGCATTGGAATAGGTGACATACCCCCTGTCGAACACATCCGACGACCCGGCAACATCGGTCAGCGCCGCCGCGATCATGCCCCCGGTGCAGCTTTCGGCCGTGACGATGCGCATCCCGGCGGCCCGCGCGGCGGCCAGCAGATCGGAGGGGGACACCAGGCTGCTCATAGAAAGATCCCGTGCGCCACGCCCGCGGCTACGATCACCCCAAGACCCGCCGCAAGGCCCGCGAGCAGGTCATCGAGCATCACCCCCGCCGCATCGTTGCGCCGGTCTGCCCAGCCGATGACCCACGGCTTCCAGATGTCGAACAGCCGGAACAGCACGAAAGCAGCCAGCCATCCTGGATAAGGAAAGCTGTCGATCCCCATGTTCCAGAACGCAAAAGACGGAAAACAAAGCGCGAGCCACTGCCCCGCCACCTCGTCAATCACCACTTCGGCGGGATCGTCGCCCGGGGCCAAGCTGGCGCAGGCCCAGAACCCCAACGCCGTCACCGCCACCAAGGCCAGCGCCAATAGCGGAAAGCCGCCCAACGCGTGCAATCCCAATCCCACCGCCACTGCCGCGGCCGAAGCCCAGGTGCCTGGTGCTGGCCGCAGATGGCCGATTCCGACCACGGTCAGAACCGCACGCCTCATGCCCGCACCAAGGTTGCCGTCGCCATCGCCGCTATCCCTTCCTCGCGCCCGGTGAAGCCAAGCCGTTCCGATGTGGTCGCCTTGACGCTGACCCGGTCCGGCGCGATCCCCATGATCGCAGCCAGCGCCGCCTGCATCGCCAGGGCGTGCGGTCCGATCTTGGGGCGCTCGCAGATCAGGGTCACATCGCAGTTGGCCAAGGCAAATCCCCGCGCCGCCACCAGCCCCATCGCGTGGCGCAGGAAGATGTGGCTTGCCGCGCCTTTCCATTGCGGGTCGCTTGGCGGAAAGTGCCGGCCGATGTCACCCTCGGCCAGGGCGCCATAGATGGCGTCCGTCAAGGCGTGCATGCCGACGTCTGCATCCGAATGGCCCAGCAGACCGTGCCCATGCGGCACCGCGACACCGCACAGCCAGACCTGATCTCCGGTGCAGAAGGCATGCACGTCAAAGCCGTTTCCCATCCTGACGTCCATGCCGCGCCCCCGCAAGATCGCCTCGGCGCGCGCGAAATCGGCGGGCCAGGTCAGTTTCAGGTTGTCCTCGTCCCCTTCGACGATGGCCACCGGCAGTCCAGCACCGCGCGCCACCGCCACGTCATCGGTCGCATCCCCGACATGCGCGCGGTGCGCCGCCAGAATTGCATCGAAATGAAATCCCTGCGGCGTCTGCGCCCGAAACAGGCCTTCGCGGTCGCGCGTGCCGGTCACCACCCCGTCTGCCCCGCGCCACAGCGCATCGCTGACCGGCAGCGCCGGGGCTGCACCGGGGCTGGCGTCTAGCGCCGCCAGGACGCGCCGGATCACGGCGGCGGGCACCAGCGGTCGCGCCCCGTCGTGGATCAGAACCCGGCTGACACCCGAACCCGCCAGCGCCTCGAGCGCCGCACGGACCGACGCCGAACGCGTCGCGCCGCCATTCACCAGTTCGACCCCCAGCCCCGCCGCCCTGTCGCGATCGTCGGGATGGATCACCACCACGCGGCGAAATCCGTCGAAGGCCGACAGCGTGTGCGACACCACCGGAACCCCGGCGACGGCCTGCCATTGCTTGGGAACGTCACCCCCGGCCCGACTGCCCCGCCCGGCAGCAACGATGATCACGGCAACGGACATGGGTCCCCCTTGGTCGCGAAACCTGTCTAGAGCAGCCACGCCGCCATGACAATCTGGCTGCGAACCCGGATGATTTGCCTATTTTCTGTGCTTTGCTTTATTTGAGGGCAGAATTATGCCGCCGCACCTTTGTCATATCCGGCGACTAGCGTAAGTGAAAGGCGATGAACAAGGAAATCCGACCCATGGACCCACGGATCGGTCCCATTGCCCTGACGCCGCCGGTGCTGCTGGCGCCACTTGCCGGGATCACCGATCTGCCGTTCCGGCAGTTGGTGGCCCGGTTCGGTGCCGGGCTGGTGGTTTCGGAAATGGTCGCGAGCCAGGAGGTGGTGCAGGCCAAACCGCTGGCACGGGCGCGGGCCGAACTTGGCTTCGATCAGGCGCGCACGTCGGTGCAACTCGCCGGGCGCGAACCCGAATGGATGGCCGAGGCGGCGCGCTATGTCGCGGGGCAGGGGGCGCAGGTCATCGACATTAACATGGGCTGCCCGGCAAAGCGCGTGACGACGGGCTATTCGGGGTCCGCCCTGATGCGCGATCTCGATCATGCCTTGCGCCTGATCGAGGCGGTGGTTGGGGCGGTGGACGTGCCGGTGACGCTCAAAACCCGTCTGGGCTGGGACGACGCGACACTAAATGCCGCCAGCCTGGCGCAACGCGCCGAAAGCGCCGGCATCGCGATGATCACGATCCACGGCCGCACGCGCTGCCAGTTCTACAAGGGACGTGCCGACTGGGCCGCGATCCGCGCGGTGAAATCGGCGGTGCGCATTCCGGTGATCGCCAATGGCGACATCACCGATGCGGCGACGGCGCGCGAGGCGCTGGTATTGTCGGGTGCGGACGGTGTGATGATCGGGCGCGGGGCGCAGGGCGCGCCGTGGCGGCTGGCCGACATCGCGCACGCGCTGCATGGCACACCGGCGCCCCATATTCCGACCGGGGCAGCCCTGGCCGAGCTGGTGATTGAACATCATGACGCGATGCTGGCGTTCTACGGGGTGGAGCTTGGCATCCGTGTCGCGCGCAAGCACATCGGCTGGTACCTGGACGTCGCCAGCCTGTCTGCACCCCGGGCGGGCCTGATGACCGCCGATCGCCCTGCGGACGTGCACGCACTGATTCGCCGCGCCTTCACCGAACCCGCGCAGGTGGCCGCATGACCTACCGGGCACCCTATCCGGTGGCCGGCGTGATCTGGGCCTCGCTGCCGGTGCCCGCCATTCTGATCGACAAATCCGGTCAGATCATCGAGGCGAACCCGGCCGCCGAGACCTTCCTGAACGCCTCCAGCCGCACCCTGCGCGGGCAACCCGCACTCGACCGCCTGTCGATCGACGCCCCGATGGACGAGGCGCTGGCCCGCGCCCGCGCCAACCAGTCGCCGCTGTTCATCAACGATGTCGACGTGACCACCGGCGAACGTCCCCCGGTGCAGTGCAACGTGCAGGTCGCCCCGATGCACGACAACGCCGACATCGTGATGCTGCTGATCAGCCCCCGCGACGTCGCCGACCGCATGGGGCGTGCGATGCAGGTGAAATCCGCCGCCAAGTCCGCGATCGGCATGGCCGAAATGCTGGCGCACGAGATCAAGAACCCGCTGGCCGGCATTTCGGGCGCGGCGCAGTTGATCTCGATGAACGCAGGCCCCGAGGACCGCGAGTTGACCGACCTGATCGTCGAGGAAACCCGCCGTATCGTGAAACTGCTGGAGCAGGTCGAACAGTTCGGCAATCTGCGCCCGCCCGACCGGCGCGCGGTGAACATCCATGACGCGCTGGACCGGGCGCGCGCAAATCTGCCCAGATCGGCTATGCCGCGCACATGACCATCATCGAGGATTACGATCCGTCTTTGCCGCACACCTGGGCCGACCCCGACCAGTTGATGCAGGTGTTTTTGAACCTGATCAAGAATGCCGCGGAGGCCGCGGACCGGCGCGGCGGGACGATAAGATTGCATACGTTCTACGACGTCTCGTTGCGGCTGCGCCGGCGCGACGGCACGGGCGGCGTGCTGCCGTTGCAGGTCGAGATCATCGACGACGGCCCGGGCCTGCCGCCCGACATTGCGGCAGAGGTGTTCGAGCCGTTCGTTTCGGGCCGCGAGAACGGCACCGGGCTTGGCCTCGCGCTGGTGTCCAAGATCATATCCGACCACGGCGGCTGGATCGGGGTCGAATCCGTTCCGGGCCGCACCGTGTTTCGCCTGTCGCTGCCGCTGGCCCCGAAAGGGACCGGCCCCAAAGACCCCAAAAAGGAGTTGCGTTGATGGATGGCACTGTTCTGGTCGCAGACGACGACCGCACGATCCGTACGGTGCTGACGCAAGCCCTGACCCGCGCCGGGTGCAAGGTGCATGCCACCTCGAGCCTGATGACGCTGATGCGCTGGGTCGAAGAGGGCAAGGGTGATCTGGTGATCTCGGACGTCATCATGCCCGACGGCAACGGGCTCGAGGCGCTACCGCGGATCAGCCAGATGCGCCCCGGCCTGCCGGTGATCGTGATTTCGGCGCAAAACACCATCATGACCGCCATTCAGGCCGCAGATGCAGAGGCTTATGACTATCTGCCAAAGCCGTTCGATCTGCCCGACTTGATGAAACGCTCGGCCCGCGCGCTGGACATGAAGCGGCGGGCCCCGCGCGTGGTCAATCCGCCGCGCGAGGCGGGCGACGACCTGCCGCTGGTGGGGCGCACCACGTCGATGCAGGCGCTCTACCGGTTGGTCGCGCGGGTGATGAACACCGATCTCGCCGTTCTGATCACCGGTGAATCCGGCACCGGAAAATCGCTGATCGCCCGCGCGATCCACGATTTCTCCGACCGGCGCACCCAGCCGTTCGTGGTGGCGCAGGCCGGCGATCTTGCGGGGGTCGAGGGGATTTCCACCATCCTGTCGCGGGCCAAGGGCGGCAGCCTGGTGCTCGACGAGATTGCCGATTTCGACGAGGACGGTCAGGCGCGTCTGGTTCGGATGCTCGACATGCTGTCCGATCATGCGCCGCGCGTCATGGCCACCAGCCAGGCGGACCTTGCGCAGCGGATGGAGGCGGGTCGGTTCCGCAAGGACCTGTTCTACCGCATCGGCGGCGTGACGATCGCCGTGCCCGCCCTGCGCGAACGGGTCGAAGACATCCCGCTGTTGGCCGAGCATTTTCTGGCCCGGGGCGAGCGCGACATCGGCACGCTGCGCCGCCTGTCTACCGAGGCGCGCAACCTGCTGCGCAGCTATCCGTGGCCGGGCAACGTGCGGCAACTGGAAAACACGCTCAAACGCTTGCTGGTCACCTCGTCCGAGCCGGAAATTACCAACGCCGAACTGGAAGCGGCTTTGGGCGGCACGACCGCCGCGATCCCCAGCCGGGGCGCGCCGGCCGAGGGCGAACGGCTGTCGGCTTCGGTGCGCCGGCATCTGAAACGCTACTTCGACCTGCACGAAGGTCAGTTGCCCCCCCCCGGCGTCTACGACCGCATCCTGCGCGAGATGGAACTGCCGCTGATCGAGATCGCGCTGGACGCGACCGGCGGCAATCAGGCCAAATGCGCCGACCTGCTGGGGATCAATCGCAATACTTTGCGCAAGAAGATAACCGACCTCGATATAAGCGTGACTCGCCGCCGCAAACTGATGTAAAACCGCCACAGAAGGGCGCGGGCTGCGCCCCACCAATACTAGATATGGCGGGCGGGGTTGGACCCCGGCCCAGGATTAGGGCAGGACACGGTGCTGGGCGCCACTCGCGGCAATAGTTGGCTTGTTCGCCTGTCGCGTTTGCGCCGGCAGCGCAGGGTGCAGACCGGCATGACGCTGGGCCTTGTGTTCCTGGGGCCGCTGCTGGCGGTCGGCACGTTTCTCGCGTTGGGCCCGTTCAACCAGGGGGCGTCATCGCCAGCCTTGCGGCTGATCCTGCTCGCCGATTTCGTCTATGTCCTTCTGGTCGCTTCGCTGGTCCTGATGCGCGTGCTGCGCATGGTGGCCGACCGGCGCAAGCAGTCGGCCGGATCGCGCCTGCATCTGCGCCTGACCGGGGTGTTCGGCATCGTCGCGCTGATCCCCACCGTTCTGGTCGCGGTGTTTGCCGTCCTGACCGTCAACGTCGGATTGGAAGGCTGGTTTTCCGACCGCGTACGGCAAGTGCTGGCGACCTCGCTGTCGGCCGCCGAGGCGTACGAGGCCGAACACCGCCGCAATCTGACCGAAGATGCCACGGCCCTGGCTCGCTATCTCGATGCCGCCAAGCAGCAGACCTTCTTTCTGGGCGATGGGGACGTGCGCCCCTTGCTGACGCAGGGTCAGGCCGCCATTCAGCGCGGGTTGCGCGAGGTCTATCTGATCAACGGCGTCGGCGAGTTGATGACGCGCGGTCGCAAGACCTATTACTTCGATTTCGAGCAGCCCACCGCCGCCGAGATCGCCCGTGCAAAGGCGGGCGAGGTCGTCGTGATCGAGGACTGGGCGAACAACGAATTGCGCGCGCTGCTGCACCTCGAGGCGTTCACCGACCGCTATCTGTTCGTGTCGCGCACCGTCGACGGCTCGATCCTGTCGCTGTTGGACGAAACCCAGCAGACCGTGCTGCTGTATCAACAGCTGGAGGCCGAGCGCGGCCGCATCCTGTTCAACTTCGGCCTTCTCTACCTTGGCTTTGCTGTGATTCTGGTGCTTGCGGCGGTTTGGGGCGGGCTGTGGTTTGCCGAACGCCTGTCGCGACCGGTGGGTCGTCTCGCCGGAGCTGCGGCGCGGGTTGGGCAGGGCGATCTGGACGTGCAGGTGATCGAGGAAGAGGGCGATGACGAGATTGCCACGCTGGGCCGCGTGTTCAATCAGATGACCAAGCAACTGAAGGGCCAGCGCGAGGCGCTGATGGACAGTCATCGTCATACGGAAACGCGCCGGCGGCAATTCGACTCGGTGTTGTCGAACGTGACCGCGGGTGTCATCGGTCTGGATGCGGGCGGTCGGATCGACTTTGTGAACCGCGCCGCGGCCCGGTTGCTGGACATCACCGACACGCTCGCCGACCGTCCGCTGATCGACGTGGTGCCCGAATTCGCCGATCTTTTTGATCGCCTGCGCGACGGTGTCGGCCTCGCTGTGCAGGAAGAGGTCCGTCTGACCCGCCGAGGCAAACTGGAAAGCCTGCTGGTGCGGATGAGCGGTCGTCGCACCGATGCGGGCCGTCTGGAAGGCTATGTCGTGGCCTTCGACGACGTGACCGACTTGGTGTCGGCACAGCGCATGGCGGCGTGGGGCGACGTGGCCCGCCGCATCGCGCACGAAATCAAGAATCCGCTGACGCCGATCGCATTGTCTGCCGAACGCATCAAGCGCAAGTTCCGCACGCAGGTTGCCGATGCCGACGAGCTGGAGCAACTGACCGACGTGATCGTGCGCCAGACCAGCGACTTGCGGCGCATCGTGGACGAGTTCTCCAAGTTCGCGCGGATGCCCGAGCCTGACCGGCGCGACACCGATCTGACTGCGCTGGTCCGCGCCGCCGTCATGCTGCAGGAAAATGGCCAACCGGGCGTGCGGTTCGCAAAGACCCTGCCGAACGCGCCGCTGATGGTCGAGCTTGACGGGACGATGATCGGTCAGGCGTTGACGAACCTAATCAAGAACGCAGGCGAAGCCATTGAGGCAAAGCAAGAAAACATAGGTGCAGGTTATTGCCCCGAAATCCGCGTCTCACTGGCGCAGATGGAGTCAGAAGCGGTGATCAGCATCGCCGACAACGGCACCGGTCTGCCGCCCGACCGTGCACGCCTCTTCGAACCCTATGTGACGACGCGCGAAAAGGGCACCGGACTGGGACTGCCGATCGTCAAGAAGATCATCGAGGAACATGGCGGTACGTTGGTTCTGACCGACGCACCGGTTTTTGAAGGCAATGCCCATGCCGGGGCGATGGCAGAGATCCGTCTGCCGCGCGCCACGCGCAAACGGGCATCCAGACATGTGGCCGCCGCTGGCCAAGGGGGATGAGTTGAGCAGCATTTTGATTGTCGATGACGAAAAAGACATTCGCGAACTGATCGGGGACATCCTGAAGGACGAAGGCTATGCCATTCGCCTTGCAGGCAATTCCGACGATTGCATGGCCGAGATCAACGCCGAGTTGCCCAGCCTGATGATCCTCGACATCTGGCTGAAGGACAGCCGGATGGATGGCATCGACATTCTCAAGACCGTCAAGCGCGACAACCCGGATGTGCCGGTGGTGATCATCTCGGGTCATGGCAACATCGAGATTGCTGTGGCCGCGATCAAGCAAGGTGCCTACGACTTCATCGAAAAGCCGTTCAACATCGACCAGTTGATGGTCGTTGTCGCGCGGGCGATGGAAACCAGCCGTCTGCGCCGCGAAAACGCGGACCTGCGGCGGCGCGATGCCACGGCGGCCGACATGCTTGGGTCAAGTGTGGCTTACAAGGCGCTGAAATCACAATTGGAAAAGGTCACGAAGTCGAATGGGCGCGTGATGCTGACCGGGCCTGCCGGATCGGGGAAGGAGTTGGCCGCGCGGTTCATCCATACCAATTCGAATCGGGCGGGGGCGGCGTTCGTGTCGGTGTCGTCGGCCACGATCGAACCTGAGCGGATGGAAGAGGTGCTGTTCGGACGCGAGACCGCAGACCGCGGTATCGAAAAAGGGCTGTTGGAACAGGCGCATGGCGGCGTTGTCTATTTCGACGAAGTGGCGGACATGCCTCTTGGAACGCAGTCGAAGATCTTGCGCGTGCTGGTCGAACAGCAGTTCACCCGCGCGGGCGGCACCGACAAGGTGCGCGTCGACCTCAGGGTGATCTCGTCGACCACCCGCGATCTGCGTAGCGAGATTGCCGCCGGCCGGTTCCGCCAGGAACTCTACGACCGCCTGAACGTGGTGCCGATCATGGTGCCCAGTCTCGAGGAACGGCGCGAGGATATCCCCGATCTGACGCGTCATTTTGTTTCGATGTTTCACCGGACCCAAGGCCTGCCGATGCGCACGCTGACCCCCGAAGCCGAGGCGATGCTGCAGACGATGCAATGGCCGGGCAATGTGCGCCAGCTGCGCAACGTGATCGAACGCGTCCTGATCCTGGGCGAGCCTTCGGGCCCGATCGAGGCGCGCGAGTTGCCGGGGCAAGAGGCCCCCGTCGACACCAGCGGGCGCATGGTGCTGGGCGGGGCGATGGCGACCTTGCCGCTGCGCGAGGCGCGCGAGGTTTTCGAGCGCGAATACCTGATGACGCAGATCAACCGCTTTGGCGGGAACATCAGCCGCACCGCAGGCTTTGTCGGGATGGAACGCAGTGCGCTGCATCGCAAGCTGAAATCGCTTGGGGTGGTCACCACCGCGAAGTCGGGCGGGCGCGGCAGCGACGAGGATGAGGATGACGACGACTGACGCCTAGTCCCGCCCCCGGACAGGCAAGATACCCTCGGAAAATCGGTGCGCCAGCGGGCAGTGGATGCCGCGACCTGTGGCGCAGAAGGCATCGGGTTAGTAAGATGCTGTTTTGGGGCTGGAATCCCGCGATATTGCACTCCATAGTCGCTGGCGTGGAACACTGGGGCCTAATCCGGTGCGGCGATGCTGATAACTAAAAGAAACAGGGCAATACGAAAATGGCTGCCGATAAACAGAATTTGCAGGACGCCTTCCTGAACCATGTCCGCAAGGCCAAGGTTCCGGTGACGATTTTTTTGATCAATGGCGTCAAGTTGCAGGGAGTGATCACCTGGTTTGACAACTTCTGCGTGTTGCTGCGCCGCGACGGCCAGTCGCAACTGGTCTACAAGCACGCGATTTCGACCATCATGCCGGGGGCACCGATCAACCTGTACGACGGCGAAGATTGATCTCGGATCTTCCCGACGACGAGGATGACGATCTGCCGACGCTGCGCGACCCTGTCGGTTTCGACCCGGCAGCCGCGGCGACGCGGGCGTATGTCCTGCACCCCGACCTGAAATCGGCCCGCAACCGCCGCCTGCCCGAACACGGTCTGGCCGAGGCCGTGGCACTGGCCGCAGCGTTGCCGGGCATGGAGGTGCAAGGCGCCGAGGTGGTGCGGCTGGCCCGGATCAGCCCCGGCCAGCTTTTCGGTAGCGGTAAGGTCGACGACCTGAAGGCGCGGCTCAAGGCGGACGAGATCGAGCTGGTGCTGGTCGATGGATCCGTCAGTCCGGTGCAGCAGCGCAATCTGGAAAAAGCGTGGAGCGTCAAGCTGTTGGACCGCACCTCGCTGATCCTCGAGATCTTTGCCGATCGTGCGCGGACCCGGGAAGGCGTGTTGCAGGTCGAACTGGCGGCGCTGTCCTATCAGCGCACGCGGCTGGTGCGGGCGTGGACCCACCTTGAACGGCAGCGCGGCGGCTTCGGGTTTGTCGGCGGGCCGGGCGAGACGCAGCTGGAATCCGACCGCCGCGCCATCGACGATCAGGTGTTGCGGCTGAAGCGGCAGCTGGAAAAGGTCGTCAAAACCCGCGAGCTGCATCGCGCCTCGCGCCGCAAGGTGCCGTTTCCGCTGGTGGCGCTGGTAGGCTATACCAACGCCGGCAAATCGACCCTGTTCAACCGGATGACCGGGGCCGAGGTGCTGGCGAAGGACATGCTGTTCGCGACGCTGGACCCGACGATGCGCGGGATCGTCCTGCCGTCGGGGCGCAAGATCATCGCGTCCGATACGGTCGGTTTCATCAGCGACTTGCCGACGCAACTGGTTGCGGCGTTTCGCGCCACGCTGGAAGAGGTGCTGGAGGCGGACCTGATCCTGCATGTCCGCGACATCAGCCACCCTGAATCCGCCGAACAGGCGGCGGATGTGGGGGATATCCTGACCTCGCTCGGGGTCGGGGCCAACACCCCGATGTTTGAGGTGTGGAACAAGCTGGACCTTGTCGATCCGTCCGCGCGCGATAGCCTTGCCGTGCAGCGCGCCAACAGGTCGGGGGTGTTCCCGGTGTCGGCGCTGACGGGTGAAGGGGTGGACGATCTGCTGGCTGCGATCAGCGACTCCTTTGCGCAAGTGCGGGTTGACGAAACGCTGACCCTGCCGTTTGCCGATGGGCGCGCCCGCGCGCGTCTGCACGCGATGGGGGTTGTGGTGGCCGAGGATCAGGACGACACTGGGTACCAGATCACCGTGCGCTGGACCGAACGCCAGAAAGGCGAATGGCAGGCTGTCTGAACCTCATCCCGAAAGGAGCCGTCATGGCCAAGGGCAACAACCAGAAATCCAACAAGGAAAAGAAGAAGCCGAAGAAAGAGGCGGCAAAGCCGGCGAGCGTCGCGGTTTCCACCCGCAGCACGACAGAAATCGCCGGCAAGAAGGTCGGGTGACGCCTAGGGCCCAGTGACGATCCCGGCGTCCATGAGCCGGCCGATTTGCCCCGACGTCAATCCGAGCACATCGGCCAGGACCGCTTCGGTATGCTGGCCGACCCGTGGGGCAGGGGTGACAGGTTGCCGGTCCAGCACCGATGACACGACGGGGCTGCCCGGCGCGAGGTAGGCGCCGATCCCGGGCTGGTCCAGCAAGTTGAACATCGGATTGTCCGCCGACAGGTCCGGATCCTCGGCCACCGCGCCGGCAAAAGTGCGAAACGGCGCCCAGGTCAGTCCCGCCGCATCGAAGGCCGCAGCAATCTCTGCCAGCGGGCGGGCGGCAAACCATGGCTGGAGCAGGCGGGTGATCGGCTCGCGGGCAGCCCACCGCGCGCCTTCGGCCGACAGATCGCCCAGCGGCTCCAGCGCCGCGCCAATGCCGGTCACCTTCACAAGCCCGCGCCATTGCCGATCGGTCAATCCGATCACCATGATCCGCCGGCCGTCGGCGCAGACGAAATCCTGCCCGTATGCCCCGTAAAGCGCATTGCCATGGCGCGCTCGGTCGACGCCGTTCACCGACACCTCTGCGATGATGCCCAGATGCCCCAGCATCGCCGCCGCCACGTCCTTCAGCGACAGTTCCGCCAACTGGCCCTGACCCGTCCGCAACCGGTGACGTTCTGCGGCAAGCAGCGTGTTGACCATTATCTGGCCAGTGATGCAGTCCCAGGCGGGCAGCACATGCGACACCGGCCCTTCCAACCCCGCGGGTCCGGTCGCCATGGGAAAGCCGAGCGACGGGTTGACCGTGTAATCGACCGCCGGCTCGCCGCGCCGCGTACCGGACAGTGACACCATGATCAGATCGGGCCGCGCCGCCGACAGCGCGGGGTAGTCCAGCGGCCCGCGCCCGCGCAGGTTGGTCAGGAACATTCCGGCATCGGGGCCGGGGGCGGTGATCAGCGCGGCGATCAACTCGATCCCTTCGGGCCGGGTCATGTCGACAGCCAGACTGCGCTTACTCTTGTTCATGCCCGCCCAGAACAGGCTGGCCCCGGTCGCCGTGACCGGCCAACGGGCATGGTCGAGCCCGCCTTGGGGACGGTCGATGCGGATCACATCCGCACCCATCTGCGCCAGTGTCATGCCAGCAAGCGGCGCTGCCACGAAGGCCGAGCTTTCGATGACACGCATCCCCGACAGCGCAATCATGCCTGCCACACGATGTCGGCCTGCATGCAGGACAGACCACCGTCGATTACCGTCGCCAGGGATTGCACCCCGTCGAGCGCGGGCCAGCCCTGCAGGCGAAGGCGGTCGAAATGAAACAACGGCCGAACACCGCGAAAACGAAAGCGCGCAGGTCGCCGGCCCGCCGCTCGATCGCGCGCCGCCTGCATCAGCAGCATCGCCTGCATCGGGCCATGCACCACCAGACCGGGGTATTTCTCGACTTCCGTCGCATAGGGCAGGTCGAAATGGATCCGGTGCGCATTGAAGGTCAGCGCCGAAAAGCGGAACAGGCGCGCGGTGTCCATCGCCACGGGGTCGGTCCATTCGGGCGCGTCGGGCGCCATCACCGGCGGCGGCGGCGCAAACCGGTCCGGCATCGCGACATAGACGATGTCCTGCTCTTCGGTGATTGCCAGCCCCTCGGGGCCATGGGTGTCGTGGCCGACTGTGACGAACACCATCCGCCCGGTCGTTCCGGTCTTTTCAGACACTTTCAGGATGGTCGAGTGGCGCCGCATCGTCTCGCCAATCCGCAGATCCGTGTGAAACGACAGCCGCCCCCCCGCCCACATGCGCCGCTCCAGCGGCACCGGCGGCAAGAAGCCGCCCCGCGCCGGGTGGCCGTCCGGCCCCAACCCGGACATCGGAGTTTCCGGCAACCATCCCATCCAGTGCCACAGCGGCGGCAGCATGTCGCCGGTTGCCAACGCCAACCCGTCGACGCCCAGCGTCGCCGCCATCTGGCGCGCCCGGCGCGGGGTGATCGCGTCTTCGGCCTGTTCTGACCGTCCGACCCAAGCTGCAAAGACGTCGGACATGATTCTTTCCCTCCAGAAAGCTTTCGCGAAACTTTATTGCGCTAAACTGCTTAGGATTGACGAAAGGTCAAGGTGTCCGGTGGGACCATTTGAGCCGCGACAGTGCGAGATAGATGGAATCACACCATTCGTCGCGCCATTGCAGCGTGCGTTCGGCCCGGTGCGTCTCGACAAAGCCGAAGCGGGCCAGCAGGTCCAGCGACGCCACGTTGCGCGGATCCACCTCGGCCGTCAGGTCGGGCACGGGGTGATGCGCAAAAAGATGCGGGATGACGGCGCTCAGCGCCTCGTGCATCAGGCCCTGCCGCCAGTGATCGGGATGTAGGATATAGCCGATCTCTGGCAGCCGCCACGCACCGACCTTGCCAATGACGTGCCCCGCGCGTTCGATCACGAATTCATCGCTGCTGTCCGGCAGGGCGACCATGTCGTCGAGCCACAGTTGCGTTTCCTCGATCCGCTCATGCTCGGGGCGGGACCAGTAGCGCATTGCGGCGGGATGCGAGAATACGGCGTGCAGGTCGTGCAGATCGCGCGGTGTGGCGCGGCGCAGGGTCAGCCGGGCCGTGGTCAGCGTCGTCATGGCGCGGCGGGCGTTAGCCGCGTGACCCCGACCGCACCCGCGCGGGCCAGTTCGGGATCGAGGCTCATCGGAATGTATTCGCCGCGCCGCCAGACCTCGGACAGGTCATCATAGTGCCGGCTCATCGGATGCCCCGATTGCCCCGTCGCCACGATGAACACCGAGCTGTCCGGATCGGCAAAGTCGTAGACCCCGCGATACCCGCCGCCGTGCACGTTCAGAAACGGGTTCGGCCCGGTTCCGATCGTGCGGCCGCGCAGCAACGTCGAATCGCCGCCACTGGTCGACTGGCGAATGTTGACGAAGTAGCGCAGGATCGGCACGTCGCCCAGAACCGGGTGGTCATGCGTCGCCTGATGCGCATCACCCCAACGCCAGCTTTCCACATTCGGCCCGTAGGCCTCGACCAGCCCCAGCAGCGCCTCGTCCAGCGCGATCCGGGCGATGTCGGTGCAGCTTTCCACCGCCGCTGACTGGATCACGTCGCACCACACCGACGCACCTTCGGTGTTGCGATAGACCCGTTCGATGAACACCGGTTCGGGATGGGTGAACCGGTCGGCGTCCGACCCGATCTCGTCCCGCGTCAGACGGTTCTGCAAGGCGCGAAACCACGCTTCGGCGATCAGCGGCTCGGGAAGAAGTTCGTTCATCTCGCCGTTCCATTCGGCCAGCAGGGCCAGCGCGCGCTGGCGCAACCGTTCGGGCGTGCCTTCGGGGGCGGCCTCGCCGGTGAACCACAGATCGGCGGCGATCAACGGCAGGACGCTGCGCGCGGTGGGACTTACGGTGTCAAGCTGCGCCTCGATGAAGCTTTCGCGGGTGTGCACCTCGCGCGCTTTCATCAGCGTCAGCCAGCGCTGGATGCGCTGTGTGTCGCCCCAGTCATAGGACACGTGCAGCGGAAACGGCCGGTCCACCGTCTTGTTGTTGGTGTTGCCCAGCAAGCCGGACCCCGGATTGACCACGCGGGGATTGTCGGCATAGGGATACATTCCGGTCCAGCGGTTGGCCCCCTCCCACCCCGCTGCGGGCATCCGGCCGCGGGTGCGGTGGGCCGCGTCGCGGATTGGCATCGCCCCGATCATCTGCAACGCGATCCCCGCCTGATCGACCAGCATCAGGTTCTGCGACGGCGCCACGAACATCTCGCCCGCCGCGATGGCCTGATCGACCGATTTCGCAACCATCAGCCGCATCGCGGCGGTCATCGACGTGTCGGCCCCGCTCAGCGCCGTCCACTGCACCGCTGCCACATGACCAGTCGGTGTCACAGAGGCCAGATCGTAGTGCGACCCCGGCAGGATCGGCCCGCTTTCCGACCAGCGCAGCGTGATCGTGACCGGATCTTCGTCCTTGACCGTGATGATCGTCCGGCGCGCGGTGAAATCACGGGGGCCGGCGGGCGTCAGATACTGTTCCGGGTTGTCGGGGTTGACCCGCTCCATCACCACGTCCTGATCGTCGAGATAGCTCGAGGTCAGACCCCACCCCAGATCTGCCGAACGTCCGGCCAGGATCACCGGCATGCCCGGGATCGTCGCCCCGATCACCCCGCCCGATTGCAGTTCCAGCCGGGCCAGATACCACAGCGTCGGCGCCGCAAAGCCCAGATGCGGGTCGTTGGCCAGCAGCGACCCGCCCGCTGCCGAGTTTGCCGGCATCGCGGCCCAGGCGTTGGACGCGCCCGCGAAGGCCCGACTGTGAAACGGCGACAGCGGCGCATCGATGTAGGCGGCCTGCGCGACCGCCCGCTGCGGCATCGCGCCCGGCATCAGCCGGGCATAATCGGGCAGCGCGGTGATCCCTTTGGGCAGATCGTCCGGCAGGATGTCGCGCAACCGCGCCTCGGGCAGGATCAGCGACATCTGCGCGCGCAACACCTCGGACTCCAGATGCGACGACAGCTGCAAGGCCATCAGCTTGATGATCGCCAAACTGTCCGCCGGAGCCCAGGCGCTGATCTGGCTGGAAAACAGGAAGAATTCCGGCGCGCCACGGCCCATGGCCTGGGCATTGACCTGACCGATCCACGCGTTGACGCCGGCCGCATACGCCTCGAGCGCGTCCGTCGTCGCGTCGTCCTGTACGGCGACCGACGACAGCGCCAGCGCGTAAAGATCCAGCCGCCGCAACAGCTCGTCGATCTTCAGCGTGCGCGCGCCGAATACCTCGGACAGGCGACCCTGCGCGGTGCGGCGCAGCATCGTCATCTGCCACAACCGGTCTTGCGCATGGGCAAACCCCAGCGCGTAGAACACGTCGCGGTCGGTCGCGCCAAAGATATGCGGCACGTTGGCGTTGTTGCGCACGATCTCGACCGGGGCGGTGACGCCGGGCACGGTAAACGTCGCGTCGTAGTCGGGCAGCGACCGCGACAGGAAGTAATAACTGATCAGCAGCGCCGCCAGCACCAGCACCACCAGCCCCGTAAACAGCGTCAGAAGCCAGCGGAAGGCGGTCAGCATGTCAGGCCCTGTTCTTGACGAGTGCGGCGTGATCGGTTCCTAGTCCATCGTGGCAGACAGGGCAATGATAGGGGCGGACATGGCGCGTGTGGCATTTTTGGGGTTGGGCATCATGGGCGGGCCCATGGCGCGCCATCTGGCGGCCAAGGGGCATCAGGTGACGGTCTACAACCGCACGGCCGCCAAGGCCGAGGCCTGGGTGGCCGCGCACGGCGGCACCCACGCCGCCACACCGCGCGCGGCGGCGGCCGGGGCAGACTTCGTGATGGCCTGCATGGGAAACGATGACGACCTGCGGTCGGTCTGCCTTGGCCCGGACGGTGCCTTTGCCGGCATGGCGGCGGGCGCGATCTTTGTCGATCACACCACGGTGTCGGCGCAAGTGACGCGCGACATGGCCGCAGCCGCGCAGGCCACAGGTCTGGGCTTTGTCGATGCGCCGGTGTCGGGCGGGCAGGCCGGGGCCGAGAACGGACAGCTGTCGATCATGTGTGGCGGCACCGAGACGGACTTTGCCGCGGCAGAGCCGGTCATGGCCGCCTATGCCCGCGTCTGCCGCCGTCTGGGCGACACCGGCGCAGGGCAACTGGCCAAGATGATGAATCAGATCTGCATCGCCGGCCTGATGCAGGGGTTGGCCGAGGCGCTGGCCTTTGGCGAAAAGGCCGGTCTCGATGGCGCGGCCGTGGTCGAGGTCATCAGTCAGGGCGCCGCCGGAAGCTGGCAGATGGTCAATCGGCACAAGACCATGCTGGAAGACCGGTTCGATTTCGGTTTTGCGGTGGACTGGATGCGCAAGGACCTTGGCATCTGCCTCGACACCGCAGACCAGATCGGTGCCAGCCTGCCCCTGACGGCGCTGGTCGATCAGTTCTACAAGGATGTGCAACGCATGGGTGGCGGGCGCAACGACACATCTAGCCTGATCCGGCGGCTGCGCTGAGCCGCGATTTCGGGCGAGACATGGCCGACGGCAGCGCGGGGATCTGATGCCCGTGCTGCCGCGCCGGCGCGTAGGCCAATCAGTCAGGGAATGATCCGGGTGTATTTCACCCCCGCCAGCGTCGCCCCCGCGATCAGGCCCTGCTGGCCGAACACCAGGCCGATCACCGGATCAAGCTCGGTGGTTTCCTTGCCGATGCTGCCGCCCTGTTCCGGCGTGGCATAGCGCACATCCGCCCCTGCCGCCCAACCGGACGACCTGCGAAAGTTTTCCAGCGCATCCGATGTCATGAAGAACAGCGCGTGGGCATACTGCTGCGCGCCGATCTGAAAGCCCACCGTGGCGCGCGTGGCCGAATAATAGTCCACCGTGACACCGTTCAGTTGCAGCGCCCCGCGACCGTAACCGCCGCCGAACCCGAACCCGGCCTCGGTAACCAGCGGCATGTAAAGCACACCCGCCGCGCGCAATGCGAGGTCGCGGGTGCCGGGATAGCGGTCGAAGAGATAGCTGCGCGTGGCGGTCACCCGCGCGTCGATCTTTGCCGCCCCGTTCGACCCGACGCCGTTGCCGGTGATCGCACCGTCGCACCCGGCGACAAATAGACCGGCTCCGGCCAGCCCCAGAAAATTACGTCGGGAAACCTGCATGTTATTCCGCCCTCATCTGCCTCTGCCATGGGGCTCTGCTGTCCCCTTTGCGGGGATGATAGCGGGTTTTCAAGGCGCTGTCATGCCCGCACTGATCGGCGGCAAAGCCCCGCCGACCGCCCTGCGTGCGTCAGGCGCGCCCGGCGCGGATGGCGCGTGCGGCATCGGGGGCGAAATAAGTCAGCACCCCGTCGCACCCGGCCCGGCGAAATGCCATCAGGCTTTCCAGCATCGCGCGTTCGCCGTCGATCCAGCCGTTCAGCGCCGCGCCCTTGATCATCGCATATTCGCCAGACACCTGATAGGCATAGGTCGGCACGCCGAACGCCTCCTTGACCCGTCGGCAGATGTCGAGATAGGGCATCCCCGGTTTGATCATCACCATGTCGGCACCTTCGGCCAGATCGCGGGCCACAAGACGCAGCGCCTCGTCGCTGTTGGCTGGGTTCATCTGATAGGTCTTCTTGTCGCCCACCAGCCGCCCCGACGCGCCCACCGCATCGCGAAACGGTCCGTAAAAGGCGCTAGCGTATTTCGCCGCATAGGACAGGATCGCGACGTCCTTGTGGCCGGCGCGTTCCAGCTCGGCCCGCATCGCGCCGATCCGACCATCCATCATGTCGGACGGACCCAGAATGTCGGCGCCGCTGTCGGCCTGCACCATGGCCATCCGAACCAGCGCCTCGACCGATTCATCGTTCAGGATGATGCCGTCGCGGACCAGACCGTCGTGGCCGTTGGCATTGTAGGGGTCGAGCGCCACATCCGTCATCACCGCGATGTCGGGCACTGCGGATTTGATCGCGCGGATGGCGCGGTTGGTCAGGTTGTCGGGGTTCCAGGCCTCTTCACAGCCGATCGTGCGCGCCTCAGGATCGGTGTAGGGAAACAGGCAGATCGCCGGGATGCCAAGACCTGCCGCTTCTTCCGCCGCCTTGACCACCAGATCGAGGCTCAGCCGCGCCACGCCCGGCATCGAGGCGATCGGCTCGCGCAGTCCGGTGCCGTCGCGCAGGAACACCGGCCAGATCAGATCGCCCACCGACAGCATGTTTTCCTGCGCCAGCGCCCGCAAGGCAGGGGTGCGGCGCAGGCGACGCAGACGGGACGATGGGTAGGGCGGGACGATCGGGTGCATGCGTTGGCTTTCTGGCGGCTTTTCGGGCAGGGGCTTGCGGTTGCCCTGTCTGCCTGCCATGGAAAGGCGCGCGCCTCAAGCCGGCAGAATGGCCGGGTGACAAAACCAACAGCGACACCACCGGGGAAAAGTCGGCATGGATTGGGTTCAGATCATCTTCGAATTGATCGACCTGCGGTCTTTCTCGAATCTGTGGTACTGGATCGCGCTCGCCGTGTTGTGGTCGACCGCAAGCCATTGGGTGCTGGGCGTGCCGTTCGACATGATCGCCCGAGCGCGCCGCGACGGGGGCGAGGCGATGGACGATCTGGAAACGCTGGTCCGCATCAACACCAACCGGATGCTGACGATTGCGCGCACGGCCGGTCTGCTGCTGGTGGGCGGCATCTGCTTTATTATAACCACGCTCGTCATCCTTGGGTTCTGGTACAATGTGGAGTTTGCGCAGGCGGTGCTTTTGCTGCTGGTGCCGGTGTCGATCCTTGGCCTGCTGAGCCTGCGCACCTCGCGCAAGATTGTGGCCGGTGAGAACACCGGGGCAGTGCTGTGCCGGAGGCTGACGTGGCACCGGCTGTCGACGCAAGTATTGGGAATGGTGTCGATTTTCGTCACCGCGATGTTCGGCATGTACCAGAACATCCAGATCGGCGTCCCGGGCTGACCGGTGGCGGACCGCATCCTTCTTGGCGGCGCCCCAGAGGGCTATGACGCAACCCTTCTGGCGCGCGAGCTTGGCCGGGGTCTGCCGGTGGTGCACGTCGCGCGCGACGACAAGCGGATGGAGGCGATGCGCGCGGCGCTGGCCGTGGCGGCCCCTGACGCGGTGGTGCTGGAGTTGCCCGCCTGGGATTGCCTGCCCTACGACCGTGTCTCGCCGAACCCTGACGTGCTGGCGCGTCGAATGGCGACGCTGGCGGTGCTGGCGACAGGGGTGCCGGGGCCGTTCGTCCTGCTGACCACGCTCAATGCCGCGACCCAGCGCCTGCCCGCGCGCGAGGTGATCGCGGGGGCGTCGTTCATCGCGCGGGTGGGCGACCGGGTGGACGAGGCGCACCTGCGCGGCTTTCTGGCGCGGATGGGGTTTTCGCCCGTGTCGACGGTGGCAGAGCCCGGTGATTTCGCCATTCGTGGCGGTATCGTCGATATCTTTCCGCCGGGGGCCGGTGGTCCTGTGCGGCTGGACTTCTTTGGCGATGTGCTGGACGGCGCGCGGCGGTTCGATCCCGCGACACAGCGCACCACGGCCAAGCTGAAAGCGGTCGATTTTGCCCCGATGTCCGAAATCATCCTGGACGAGGCCGCGATAGCCCGGTTCCGCCAGAACTACCGGGTCGAATTCGGTGCGGCGGGGTCGGAAGATCCGCTGTACGAGGCAGTCAGCGCCGGCCGCAAGCATCAGGGGATGGAGCATTGGCTGCCATTCTTCCACGCTCGGATGGAAACGCTGTTCGACTATCTGCCCGACGCGAGCGTGATGCTGGACGATCAGGTGACCGCCGCCCGCCTGTCGCGGTGGGAAGGGATCGCCGATCAGTATGACAGTCGGCGCGAGGCGATGACGGCCAAGGGCCGGCTCGATTCGGTTTACAAACCTGTCGCGCCCGAACTGCTGTATCTGGACGACAAGGCGTGGGAACTGGCGATTGCCGCGCACCGCGTCGTGCAACTGTCGCCTTTGCCGCAGGCCCCGGGGCCGGGGGTGCTGGACGCGCAGGGCCGGATCGGCCGCAGTTTCGCACCAGAACGTCAGCAGGAAAACGTAAGTCTTTTCGGTGCGTTGAAGGATCACGTTCAGACGTTGCTGAAGGATGGCAATGTGGTGATCGCATCATGGTCCGAAGGCGCGCGCGAACGGCTGCGCGGGCTGCTGTTGGATCAGGGAATGAAACAGGCGCGCGATATCAAGGATTTCCGCGAAGTTTCTGATAGTCGGGGCGGTCTGTTCCTGATGATCTGGGCGCTGGAGGCAGGGTATGTCACACCCGGCCTTGCGGTCATTTCGGAACAGGATGTGTTGGGTGACCGGCTGGTGGCCAAACCGCGCAAACGGCGCAAGGCGGAAAACTTTCTCCGCGAGGTCGATACGCTGACACCGGGTGATCTGGTGGTGCATGTCGAACACGGCGTTGGGCGCTATCTGGGGCTGGAAACGATCACGGCGCTGGGGGCCCCCCATGCTTGCGTCGCCTTGGAATACGCTGAAAACGCAAAGCTTTATCTACCCGTCGAGAACATCGAACTGCTGTCACGCTATGGCCATGACGAAGGCCTGCTTGACCGTCTGGGCGGGGGCGCGTGGCAGGCCAAGAAGGCCAAGCTGAAGGACCGCATCCGCGAGATTGCCGACCGCCTGATGCGGATCGCCGCCGAACGCGCGCTGCGCCACGCGCCGGTACTGGAGGCGCCCCATTCGATCTGGGAAGCGTTTGCGGCCCGCTTTCCTTATCAGGAAACCGACGACCAACTGACCGCGATTGCCGATGTGGTGGCCGACCTTGAAAAAGGGTCGCCGATGGACCGGCTGATTGTCGGGGATGTCGGTTTTGGCAAGACCGAAGTGGCGATGCGCGCGGCCTTTGTCGCGGCGCTGTCGGGGTTGCAAGTGGCGGTGATCTGCCCGACGACGCTGCTGGCCCGCCAGCATTATCGCAGTTTTGCCGAACGGTTCAGGGGTTTTCCGATCACGGTCAGACCCTTGTCGCGCTTTGTTTCCACCAAGGACGCCAACGCCACCCGCGCCGCGATGGCCGATGGCACGGTGGATATCGTGGTCGGCACCCATGCGCTGCTGGCCAAGGCGGTGCGGTTCAAGAACCTCGGGCTGATGGTGATCGACGAGGAACAGCATTTCGGCGTCAGCCACAAGGAACGCCTGAAGGAAATGCGGGCCGAGGTGCATGTGCTGACCCTGACCGCGACACCGATCCCGCGCACCCTGCAACTGTCCCTGGCCGGGGTGCGGGATCTGTCGATCATCGCGACGCCCCCGGTGGACCGTCTTGCGATCCGCACCTACGTCAGCGAATTCGACACGATCACGCTGCGCGAGGCGCTGCTGCGCGAACATTATCGCGGCGGGCAAAGCTTTTACGTCGTGCCGCGCATATCCGACCTGCCCGACATCGAGGATTTCCTGCGCACCCATGTACCCGAGGTGACGTTCGTGATCGCACATGGGCAGCTTGCGGCAGGCGATCTCGATGACCGGATGAACCAGTTCTACGACGGCAAGTTCGACGTGCTGCTGGCGACGACCATCGTGGAGTCCGGTCTGGATATCCCGACCGCCAACACGATGATCGTGCACCGCGCCGACATGTTCGGCCTGTCGCAGCTTTACCAGATCCGGGGCAGGGTGGGCCGGTCGAAAACCCGCGCCTATTGTTACCTGACAACGAAACCCCGCGCGCCCTTGACGCCACAGGCGACCAAAAGGCTGCGGCTGCTGTCCAGCCTCGACAGCCTCGGGGCGGGGTTCAATCTTGCCAGCCACGACCTTGACCTGCGCGGTGCGGGCAATTTGCTGGGCGAAGAACAGTCGGGACATATCAAGGAAGTCGGATACGAGCTGTACCAGCAGATGCTGGAAGACACGATCGCCAAGATCAAATCGGGCGAATTGCAGGGGCTGTCCAAGCTTGATGACCAATGGGCGCCGACGATCAATCTGGGCGTGCCGGTGCTGATCCCCGACGCCTATGTGCCCGATCTGGATGTGCGGCTGGGCCTGTATCGCCGCTTGTCGGGCCTGCAGACCAAGGTCGAGCTTGAAGGCTTTGCCGCCGAGTTGATTGACCGGTTCGGCCCGCTGCCGCGAGAGGTCAACACGCTGATGCTGGTTGTGCGGATCAAGGCGCTGTGCAAACGCGCGGGCATAAGCCGTCTGGATGCCGGGCCGAAGGGGGCTACGGTGCAGTTCCACAACGACAAGTTCGCCGATCCGGCAGGGCTGGTCGACTATATCAAGTCGCAGGGCGCGACGGCGCGGATTGCAGGCAACAAGCTGGTGCTGATGCGCGACTGGAAAACCGAAGGCGACCGGATCAAGGGCGCGGCGGAAATCGCCCGCGCCCTTGCCGAAAAGGTGGTCAAGAAGGCTTAACGCGCCAATCCGCGAGTCATGACCCAGCCGACACTGGCAAAGAGGGTCACCCCGATCATCAGGGGCATCGGGGTGCCGTTGAACGCCAGTCCGAGCGGTGCTGCCAGCACCACAGCCCCGACGGTCGAAATCGCCCCGGTCACCGATGCGGCCATCCCGGCGATGTGGCCCACAGGCTCCATCGCCAGCGCGTTCAGGTTGCCGATGGTCAGGCCGGCCATGGCAAACACGCTGATCATCCACCCGAACGCGACATAAAACCGCGCGGCTTCGGGCAGGATCCCCGAAGCAAAGGCCAGCAGGACGATCATCGACACGACCGCCTGCACCCCGATCGTGGTGCGCACCAGATAGCGCATGCCAAGCCGCCCCACGAGCCGCGCATTGGCGATCGACGCCAGCCCGGAGGCGAGAGCGATCAGCGCAAACCATTGGGGAAAATGCGCGCCGCGCCCGTATACCTGATCGAATATTGGCTGAATCTGCGACAGACAGCCGAACAGCGCGCCAAACACCAGGGTCTGAACGGCGACCGACATCACGATGACGCGGTGCGACAGTACTTCGCGCAGCGCCCGCCACAGCTCGACGACCGACAGCGGCCGGCGCAGCGGCGCTGGCAGCGTCTCGGGTTGACGAAACCCCAGCCAGACCATCGACACCGCCGAAAACACCAGGAAAGCCAGAAAGACACCGCGCCATCCGAACCCGGCGATGATGACTTGCCCCATCATCGGTGCGATCGCTGGCACAAGGATGAAGAACATCATGGTGAACGACATGATCCGCGCCATGTCGCGGCCCTTGTAAAGGTCGCGCACCATGGCCAGCGTCACGATGCGCGGGCCCGCAGCGCCGATGCCCTGCACGAGACGTGCCGCGAGCACCGTCTCGAGGCTTGGCGCAAAGAAGGCAGCCAGTGCCGCCACCGAATAGAGCGCCGCACCGGCCATGATGGTGTTCTTGCGACCGAACGAATCGGACAGCGGACCGGCGAACAAGGTGCCGATCCCCATGCCCAGCACGAAGCTGGTCAGGATCAGTTGCGCGTTGTTTGGCGCTTCGGGTGACAGTTCCAGCGCGATCTGCGGCAGGGCCGGCAACATCGCATCGATGGAAAACGCGATCGTCGCGAACAGCATCGCCGTCATGGCGATGAATTCGCCCTGGCTCAGGGGTTTGATCGTCATCTGATTCATCCGTTCACCTCCGCCCGCAGCGGTTGCGCGCCAAGGGTCACGAGATCGCTTGGAATGACAAGGTGCGGTGGCGCGCGCGCTTGCCCGCCCGACCGCACACATCAGTCCGGCAGGGCCAGCAATTCGTCGATCACCTGGCCCCAGACCTCGGGCGACTGCGCGCCTTGCACGACATACTGCCGGGCGATCAGGAACGTCGGCACCGCCGTGACCCCCTTGCGTCGCGCGTCGGCGTCGCGGGCCATGATGTCGTCGCGGTCCGCGTCCGAGGCCAGAAGGCGGGTGACCAGCGCCTCGTCCATGCCAGCACCCGCGGCAATCGCCACCAGCGTCGCGGCATCGCCGATGTCGCGACCCTCGCGAAAGAACGCCCGCATAAGGGCGGCTTTGACCGCCGTCTGACGGCCTTCCAGCCCGGCCCAATGGATCAGCCGGTGCGCGTCGAGCGTATTCGGCTGCAGTTGCATGGCGGCGAAGTCGATCTCGACGCCGGCCTCGGCCGCAGCCGCCTCGACGCGCGCATAGATCGCGGCGGCCTTGGCACGGCCACCGAACTTTTCTTCAAGATACTCGGCACGATTTCGGCCCTGCGCCGGCATGTCGGGGTTCAGCTGGAACGGATGCCATTCGATCACGAACGGATGGTCGGGCCGCGATGCCAGCGCGCGGTCCAGATGCGCCTTGCCGATATAGCACCAAGGGCAGACCGGATCGGAGAAGATATCGAGATTGATCATCATGCTTTTCGTGTCCGCACCGCCCTGGACGCTACTGGAACCATCCGCCCACGACGTTCGCGCCCTGGGTTATGTCTTCGCCGACACCGGCCACCGTGTTGCAACCGGCCAAAGCGAGCGTGCAAACCAAGACAAACATGCGCATCGGCTACTCCTGATACCACCAGACCTCGGGCTGAAACCCCAGCCAGTCACCATATAGGGGCAATCTGTCAGGAAAACGCAAGGTCTTGGCATGTGCGATGCGCGACACATCCGAATACCAGATCGGCACGACATAGCGACCGGCGGTCAGTATGCGGTCCAGCGCCTGCACGGCGGGCACGAAATCCTCCCGGGTCGTCGCCGACAGCAGGGTCGTGATCATCGCTTCGGCGGCGGGGGAGTTCATGCCCATCCAGTTGCCGGTGCCCGGCGTCTCGACCCCCGCCGACCCCCAGTACAGCATCTGCTCGTTGCCCGGCGACAACGACAGGCCGCGGACATAGTGGGTCATGTCGAAGTCATAGGCCTTGGTCCGTTCGTTCAAGGCGGCGGCGTCGATATTCGTCACGCGCACGGCGACGCCCAGCCGCCGCAGCGCCTCGGCATAGATGTTTGCGGCGGCGATCATGTCGGACGCGCCGTTGGCCAGAAGGATCTCGAACGTGAAAGGCGTGCCATCGGGGTTGCGCAGCTGTCCATCCGCGACGGTCAGCCCGGCCTCTTCCAAAAGCGCGATGGCCGCGCGCAGGTTCTTGCGGTTGGTCTGCGACCCGTCGGACACCGGCAGCGCGTAGCCGTCGATCGTGCCGGGCAAGAGGTCGCTGGCAAACGGCGTCAGCAGATCGAGGACACGACCCGTCGCGGGTGTGCCGGGGGGTGCGCCGAGGTCGGAATTCGAGAAATAACTGTCGATCCGCGGTGGCACACCGCCGTTCAGGGCGCCGTTGATCGCCGCGAAATCGAACACCGCGATCAGCGCCTGCCGGACGCGCCAGTCCGCGAACATCGGACGGCGGGTGTTGAACACGAACCCTTCGATCCCCGACGGCCGTCCGTGTGGAATTTCCGACAGAACGACATCCCCCGCACGCACCCCCGGAAAATCGAAATTGGTCAGCCATTTCGCGGCGTTCGTCTCGCGCCACGAAGACAGAACGCCCGCCTTGAACGCCTCGAACATCACGCCGGGATCGCCGAAGAACTCATAGCGGACCTCGTCGAAATTGTGCATCCCGCGGTTGAAGGGCAGGGCGCTGCCCCACCAGTCGGGGTTGCGGCGATAGGTGACGGCGCGACCGGGATCAACCTGATCGATCACATAGGGGCCAGACCCGAGGATCGGCGTCAACGTGGTGTCGCCAAAGGTGCGGTTCTGCCAGTCCGCCTTCGACAGGATCGGGCGCAGGCCCAGGATCAGCGGCAACTCGCGGTCGGCGGTGTTGAAGGTGAACCGGACCGACCGCGGACCCGTCTGTTCGGTTGCGGCGATCTTCTTCCATGCCCCAGCGTAACGCGGCGTGCCTTCGGTGCCCAGGGTTTCGAACGACCAGATCACATCTTCGACAGTCACCGGCGTTCCGTTCGAAAACCGCGCCTCGTCGCGGAGCGTGAATTCGACATAGCTGCGCGCCGCATCGGTGCTGACCGATTCGGCCAACAAACCGTAAAGCGTGAAGGGTTCGTCATACGAACGCCCCAACAACGTCTCGACCGTCAATGCGGCCACACCGGCTGGTGCGACCCCTTTCAGGATGAACGGGTTCAGCGAGTCAAAGCCGCCCGCGACCCCGAACACCGCGCGCCCACCTTTCAGTGCGTCAGGGTTGGCGTAGGGCAGGGACACAAAATCGGGTGGAAGGGCGGGTTCCCCATACATAGCTATGCCGTGGGTCTCCTCGGCGCTGACCGCAGCACTGCCCAGAATCAGGGCAAAAACCGCGCGGATCAGAAGCCTTGGTTCGAAAAAAACGCTTCGCATTCTGGCAACGATCCTCTGGAACCTGTTTTTGTTGAACGCGAACCTACGGTGGCTTCTGAACCTTTTCAAACTTTTAACTTGGACTGGTCTGCAAGGCGGCGTATAAGATACCTACTGCTCGATAGGTTTCTTGCCTGTATGAAACCTGCCTCATAACTGAACGCCAGCCTTGTGCTGGCGTTTTTTTTGGCCCGCGTCCGCTGCGGTGCAGCGATGATTTGGCTGATGCAGCATCCGTCACTGGGCGACCCGCCGCACTATGCTATGGCAACCCACACAGGAGAGTTGCCATGAGTCTTTCGGGAAAAACCGCCATCGTGACCGGATCGAATTCGGGAATCGGCCTCGGGATCGCGGAAGAGCTGGCGCGGGCCGGCGCGTCGGTCGTGCTGAACAGCTTTACCGATTGCCCCGAGGATCACGCCCTGGCGGATCGGCTTTCCGCGGCTCACAAGGTCAGTGTGCGCTACATCGCCGCTGACATGTCGGACGGCATGGCGTGCCGCGCGCTGATCGAACAGGCGGGCGCATGCGACATTCTGGTGAACAATGCTGGCGTCCAGCATGTGGCGGCCATCGATGACTTTCCGGTTGAAAAATGGAACCAGATCCTGGCCATCAACCTGTCGTCGGCGTTCCACACCACGGCAGCGGCGCTGCCTGGCATGAAGGCGCGCGGCTGGGGGCGGATCGTCAACATCGCCTCGGCACATGGCCTGACGGCGAGCCCGTTCAAATCGGCCTACGTCGCGGCCAAGCATGGCGTGGTGGGCCTGTCGAAGGTGACGGCGCTCGAGGTGGCCGGCAAAGGCATCACCTGCAACGCCGTCTGTCCGGGCTATGTGCTGACCCCGCTGGTCGAAGCGCAGATCCCGGATCAGATGAAAACCCACAACATGAGCCGCGAAGATGTGATCAAGAATGTCATGCTCGACCGCCAGCCGTCCAAGGAATTTGCCACGGTCGAACAGTTGGGGGGCACGGTGGTGTTCTTGTGCTCGGCGGCGGCAGACCAGATCACCGGCACCACCATTTCAGTGGATGGCGGCTGGACGGCCCTGTGAAAAAGATCCGGCGCATCAGTCTGGCGCTGCAGGGGGGCGGTGCGCATGGAGCCTTCACGTGGGGCGTGCTCGACCGGCTGTTGCAGGACGACAGCATCGAGATTGCCGCACTGTCCGGTACCTCGGCGGGTGCGTTGAATGCGGCGGCGTTGAAGGCGGGCCTCGTCAACGGCGGCCCGGACGCGGCGCGCGCCAGTCTGGACCAGTTGTGGCAGGACGTCAGTCTGCCAGGAGAGTTGCCGAAAAATCCGTGGATGTCGGCGATGTTTCCCTTCGCCGATGCCTGGGCCGACGCGTGGCGGCAGGCGATCCCGGTGTCGGCCCGCGGCATCGCCGAACAGTTTGCCACGCCCTATGCCTATGGTCCGCTGTGGGAGAACCCGCTGCAAAAGGCGGTGGCGCGGCTCGATTTTACTCAGGTCTGTGCCGATGCGGGTCCACAACTGCATATCTCGGCGACCAACGTGCGCTCGGGAAAGATCCGGGTGTTTTCCGGGCCCGAGGTCAGCGCCGACGTTCTGCTGGCCTCGGCCTGTCTGCCGTCGATGTTCAAGGCGGTGGAACTGACGGATCCGAAAACGGGCGTGGTGGATGCGTTCTGGGACGGCGGCTATTCCGGCAATCCGGCATTATTCCCGCTCTACCGGCCCGAACTGCCGGATGACATCGTGATCGTGTCGATCAACCCGCTGCGGCGCGAGTCCGTGCCGCATACGCCGGTGGAGATTCAGAACCGCATCGACGAGATCAGCTTCAACGCGGCGCTGTTGGGCGAATTGAGGGCCGTGAACTTCGTCAAGCGGCTGATCGCAGGAGGGCGGATCGAAAAAGGCCAGATGAAGGACGTTCTGGTGCATTTCATCAGCGATGACGTGTTGATGAACGAGCTTTCGGGAAGCACCAAGCTGACACCGACGCCGGACTTTCTGGGTCGGCTGAAGACGGCGGGGCAGGTGGCCGCAACCGCGTTCCTGACCGACCACCGTGCCGACATCGGCCAGCGTAGCAGCATCGACCTAGACGGCCTCTTTGGTTAACGGCTTCTCTACGGTCGGGGCCGCCAGCTCTTTCGCCTGCGCCCACGGCTCTTTTGCGTTGGGATAGACTAGTCCGCCTGACACGACCATCTTGGCAGCATCGTCCATCGACATGTCGAGCAGGATCACCTCGCTGCGCGGCACGAAGACTAGAAACCCCGAGGTGAACGGCGTCAGGCCAATGAACACCGATAAGATGTCGTTGCCTCCCGGCAGTTTGGCGGCGATCTCGCCCTTGGCTTTGGACGACACGAACCCCAGCGCCCAGACGCCAGGGCGGGGAAACTCGACGAGGCAGGTCTTGTCGAAACTCGCCTCGGTCTTGTTGAACATGGTTTCGGCGATCTGCTTGATGCCGTTGTAGACGGACCGCACGATTGGCATGCGGTCCACCACCGATTCACCCCAGCCGATCATCGACCGGCCGATCAGACCCTTGCCGATCCAGCCGACGAAGATCGTGAAGACCAGAAACACGATGACGCCGACGCCGCGCACCGGATAGTTGGCCTCGGGGCCGAAATAGTGTTCGACCAGCGCCTCGGGTTGATAGGCGGCGGGGATCAGCGGCAGGATCCAGCCGTCGATCCAGCCGATCACGGTCCAGATCAGATAGATCGTCAGACCGATCGGCAGCACGACCACCAGCCCGGTCAGGAAACTGGACCTGAGCGCGCCGAGCAGGGTTTTGCGGCGAGGGGGCGGAACGTCGGTCATGGCGGGCCTCCGGGTTGGGGGAAGGCTAGCCAGCCGGGGGGACTCCTACAACCGCCAAATCACCCGTTGGCGATGGCGATGGCAATCGTGGCCGCCAGTGTCGCGTTGTTCAGCACCAGGGCCACATTGGCGGTCAGCGAGCGGCCTTCGGTCACCTCGAACAGGCGTTGCAGAAGAAACGGCGTCACGGCCTTGGCGGTGATGCTTGCGGCTGCCGCGTCGTGCAGGGCAGCCTCGATGAACGGGGTGATTTCGGCGCGCGGAATTTCGGCATCGACCGGGATCGGGTTGGCAACCAGTTGTCCGCCGGTCAACCCCAGGGATCGCCGCATCCGGTGCGACGCTGCAATCTCGTGCGCCGTATCCAGCCGCAGTGGCGCGCGCAAGCCCGACGACCGCGACCAAAAGGCTGGCAGATCGTCCTGACCGAAGGCAATCACCGGAACGCCGTGGGTTTCCAGCACTTCCAGCGTTTTGGGCAGGTCGAGAATGGCCTTGGCCCCCGCAGCGACCACGGTGACCGGCGTCTGCGCCAACTCCAGAAGGTCGGCCGAGATGTCGAAGCTGGCCTCGGCGCCCCGGTGCACGCCCCCGATCCCGCCGGTGGCAAAGACACAGATGCCGGCCAGATGGGCGCAGATCATCGTGGCGGCAACGGTCGTCGCACCGGTGCGCCCGGTGGCAAGGCACACCGCCAGATCGGCCCGGCTCAGCTTCATGACGTCCTGCGCCTGTCCCAGACGGTCCAGATCGACGTCCGACAGTCCGATATGGATCTGCCCGCCCATTACGGCGATGGTAGCCGGAACCGCCCCGGCGGCGCGCACCGCAGCTTCGACCGCGCGGGCGGTTTCGACGTTCTGGGGAAAAGGCATGCCATGGGTGATGATGGTGGATTCGAGCGCCACGATTGGCGCGCCAGACGCGCGGGCCGCAGCCACCTCGGTCGAATAGGTCAGGGGCAGGGTCATGATCCGATCTCTCCTGAAACATAGTCCGCAGCGGCTTGCAGGGCGGCGGTCAGGGCGGCGGTCCGCGTCGCACCGCGCTGTTCGGCCACGATATGGGCGGCCATGAAGGTGTCTCCGGCTCCGGTCACGCGGGTGACCATGACCGCCGGCGGCTGGTCGGTGATCACCCCTGCACCTGCCGTGCCTTCGGCGCAGGCGTGCCCGCCGTCCGTCACCAGAACCCGCGCAGCGCCCCGGTCCAAAAGCGCCTGCGCAGCCTGGCGGGCACCGGTGAACCGCTCTTTCGCCAGCAGGCTAGCCTCTTCCAGGTTCACATACAGCGTCGCGCGCGCGTGCAACAGCAGCGGCAACAGCCGTTCGGCCTTGCCGGGGCTGGCCGGTGCCACGCGCAGATCGGCTTCGGCGAACAGCGGCGACCGGGCGATCTCGGCCAGCAGGGCCTCGGTCAGGTTGCCGTCCAGCGCGATCAGGCCGGGGTAGGGCGCCAGGGCCGACCCCAACCGCCCGTCCGACAACGGACGTAGAATCTTGTCGCCCGCAGCCTCGAGCGAATGGGCATCGGCGAGGGCGGCAACCAACCCGCCTGCGCCTTCGATCGCCATGTAGCGGTCGGTGGGCAGATCGTCGGAACGATAAAGAAAGTCGGTGATCAGTCCCATCCGGGCTGCACCTGCCGCAAGTTCGTCGCCTTCGGTGTCACGACCGATGGCGCTGAGCAGCGCAGGGTGGACACCAAACCGGGCAAGGGTCATCGCGATGTTCATCGCCACGCCTCCGGGCAAACGGGTGATGCGGCCGGGAACGTCGGACCCGACCCGCATCGATGCGGGAGATCGGCCGATGATGTCCCACAGGACGGAGCCGATGCACAGGATGTCGGGTCTGGTCATCTGCGGGTGATGACAAAGCCGACCCGCGGATGCAAGGGGTTTGGCGCTGGCTGTCAGCCTGCCGCCGGACCCCCCGGGACAAGCGTAGGGTGACCGCGACGGTCAGTCCTTCGACAACGTCGCCGCGAGGTCCTGCACCGAAGCCTTTACCAGCGTCTTGGGGATCTCTTTCACAATGCGCTTTTTCAGTTCCGCGTGATAAAGCGGGCGCATCTGGCCCAGCGAGTTGGGGTCCGCGATCACCACGACATCGGACGGCAGCGCGTTCGACAGGGCCATGGCGTTCAGCTTGTGCACGAGTTGCGTGATGAAAGTCGCCTCATCGCGTTCGTGGGGAGACTGTTCCACCGGAGCGATGCCGGCCATTCCCTGATCGTGCGACAGGCTGTGCGGTGTCACGGTTTCCAGCAGGTCGAGCGAGATCGTATCGTGCCCGGTGTTCTTGTAGATATGGGCGGACGTTCCGTCAGCAACTACGACGATAGCGTGGGTGGCGAGCATTGGGTTAGTCCTTTGTTATTGGTGGCGGTTACACCGCGCAAAGGAGTGAATGATCTGGACCGCGGTCCGGTTCCTTGATGTGGATCAGGCGGATGCGAGGATGCATTCGTTAATGGTGGCATCACCGGACGGAGATCACCCGTTTTCTGGTCGGCGCGGCATGACGGCTATGGCAAGGCTTGCATTGGCGCACAAGGCAAGGTAAGGCCCGCGCACTTCACAGGTGAGGCTTGGGCGTTGCGGGGAGAAATCCCGTATCGTCCGCCGGTTGGGGCGCAGGCTCTGAAGACGGCTTCACCGAGGATCAAACCGGAAAAGGATATGGGCATGGCTCTTCCCGAGTTCACCATGCGCCAGCTGTTGGAAGCTGGCGTTCACTACGGTCACCAGACCGCACGCTGGAACCCCAAGATGGGGGAATACATCTATGGCGACCTCAACGGGATTCACATCCTCGACCTGACGCAGACCGTGCCGATGCTGGACGCGGCGCTGAAGGTGGTGCGAGATACCGTTGCCAAGGGCGGGCGCATCCTGTTCGTTGGCACCAAGCGGCAGGCGCAAAAGCCGGTCGCCGAGGCGGCCGAGCGTTGCGCGCAATTCTACATGACCCACCGCTGGCTGGGCGGCACGCTGACCAACTGGAAAACCGTGTCGCAGTCGATCCAGCGGCTGAAGCAG
>JANNNU010000005.1:0-6709 GCA_031398695.1 Paracoccaceae bacterium
TGCCGCGCCTCCCCCCGAGGATTTTTATGAACAGATGATCGGGGTCAGGCTTCCAGTTCGATCAGCAGGTCCTTGGCGTCGATCTGGCTACCCGGTTGCACCAGCAAGGCCTTGACCGTGCCGGCGCGTTCGGCGTGGATGCCGGTCTCCATCTTCATCGCCTCGATGGTCAGCAACAGATCGCCCGCATTGACCTTCTGGCCTTGCGTCACGGCCACGCTGGCAATCGAGCCGGGCATCGGCGCGCCGACATGGCCCGGGTTTCCATCGACCGCCTTCGGTTTCGCGGCGGTCTTGGCCTTGATCAGCCGGTTCGGCACCCGGATGACGCGCGGTTGGCCGTTGAGTTCGAAGAACACCTTGACCTCGCCGTCGTCGGTCGTCTCGCCGATCGCCTGCAGGCGCAGTTCCAGCGTCTTGCCGGGGTCTATTTCGGCGGTGATTTCTTCGCCCTGCGTCATGCCGTAAAAGAAGGTTCTGGTCGGCAGCGTCCGCACCGGGCCATAAAGGCGGTGACGCGTGCGGTAGTCCATGAACACCTTGGGATACATGAGATATCCGTTCAGATCCTCGTCATCCACCGTTTCGCCTTCGGTATCCTCGAGACCGAGGCCAAGATCGGCGTCCAGCTTGACCCGGACCGCGTCGAAGTCGACTGGCGGCAGGTTGGCACCGGGGCGGGTCAGCATCGGCTCTTCGCCCTTCAGCACTTTGGCGGAAATGCCGGGCGGCCAACCGCCTTCGGGTTGACCCAAGCTGCCACGCAGCATGTCCATCACGCTGTCGGGAAACACCACATCCACGGAGGGATCCTCGACTTGCGCGCGGGTCAGGCCTTGCGCCACCATCATCAGCGCCATGTCGCCCACCACCTTCGACGACGGCGTTACCTTGACGATATCGCCGAACATCTGGTTCGCATCGGCATAGGCCTGCGCGACCTGATGCCAGCGTTCCTCGAGCCCGAGGCTGCGCGCCTGCGCCTTGAGGTTGGTGAACTGGCCGCCGGGCATTTCGTGCAGATAGACCTCCGACGCCGGCGCGGGCAGGCCGGATTCAAAGGCGGTATATTGCGCGCGGACCTGTTCCCAGTAGTTCGACAGGCGGCGGATCGCGGCGATATCGAGCCCGGTGTCCCGGTCGGTATGGCGCAGCGCCTCGACGATCGAGCCGAGGCAGGGTTGCGAGGTGCCGCCGGAAAACGCATCCATCGCGGCATCCACGGCATCGACCCCCGCCTCGCAGGCGGCCAGGACGGTGGCCCCGGCGATCCCGGACGTGTCATGCGTGTGAAAGTGGATCGGCAGGCCGACCTCTTCCTTCAGCGCCTTGATCAGCAACCGGGCCGAGGACGGCTTCAAGAGACCCGCCATGTCCTTGAGACCCAGGATGTGCGCGCCGGCCGCCTTCAACTCCTTCCCGCGCGAGACGTAATAGTGCAGGTCGTATTTCGAGCGGGCCGGGTCGAGGATGTCGCCAGTATAGCAGACCGCGCCTTCGCAGACCTTGCCGGATTCCACGACCGCATCCATCGCGACGCGCATGTTTTCGACCCAGTTCAGGCTGTCGAACACCCGGAACACGTCGATCCCGGTCGCGGCAGCTTGTTTGACGAAGGCCTGCACCACGTTGTCGGGATAGTTGGTATAACCCACCCCGTTCGAGCCGCGCAGCAGCATCTGGGTCATCACGTTGGGCAGATGTTCGCGAATGTCGCGCAGGCGCTGCCACGGGCATTCCTGCAAGAAGCGGTAGGCGACGTCGAAGGTCGCACCGCCCCAACACTCGACCGAGAAGAGCCCCGGCAGGTTGGCGGCATAGGCCGGGGTCGCGCGGATCATGTCGATCGACCGCATCCGTGTCGCCAGCAGCGACTGGTGCCCGTCGCGCATCGTGGTGTCGGTGATCAACACCTTTTTCTGTGCTGCCAGACAGTCGGCCACCGCCTGCGCGCCGTTCGCCTCAAGCATGGTGCGGGTTCCCGGGGCAGGGGGGACCGCAGCCGGAGGAGCCTTGGGCGTCTTCAACTCGGCATGGGGTTTCGGGCGTCCGGCGGTTTCGGGGTGCCCGTTCACCGTGATGTCGGCGATGTAGGTCAGGATCTTGGTCGCCCGGTCGCGACGCTTCTTGAACTGGAACAGGTCTGGAGTCGTGTCGATGAACTTGGTGGTGTAGGTGTTGTCGAGAAACGTGGGGTGTTTCAGCAGGTTGATGACGAAGTCGATGTTCGTGCTGACACCCCGTATGCGGAATTCGCGCAGGGCGCGGTCCATACGGGCGATCGCGCGTTCCGGCGTCTGCGCCCAGGCGGTGACCTTGACCAGCAGCGAGTCGTAATACCGGGTGATGACGCCCCCCGCATAAGCGGTGCCACCATCGAGACGGATGCCCATGCCGGTCGCGCTGCGATAGGCGGTTAGGCGGCCATAATCGGGGATGAAATTGTTCTGCGGATCTTCGGTCGTCACCCGGCATTGCACGGCGTGGCCCGACAGCTTGATGTCTTCCTGCCGCGCGCAACCGGTGGCCTCGGCCAGGGTCTTGCCTTCCTCGATCAGGATCTGCGCCTGCACGATGTCGATGCCGGTCACCTCTTCGGTCACGGTGTGTTCGACCTGGACGCGGGGATTGACCTCGATGAAGTAGAACTGCTCGGAGTCCATATCCATCAGGAATTCGACGGTGCCGGCACATTCATAGCCGACATGGGCGCAGATCTTGCGGCCCAGCTCGCACACCTCGGCGCGTTGGGCGTCGGTCAGATAGGGGGCGGGGGCGCGTTCGACGACCTTCTGGTTGCGGCGCTGCACGGTGCAGTCGCGTTCGTAAAGGTGGTAGATGTCGCCGTACTTGTCGCCGAGGATCTGCACCTCGACATGGCGGGCGCGCAGGATCATCTTTTCCAGATAACCTTCGCCGTTGCCGAAGGCCGCTTCGGCCTCGCGACGGCCTTCGCGCACCTTGTCGGCGAGCTCTTCGGGGTTGTTGATCGGCCGCATGCCACGTCCGCCGCCGCCCCAGGACGCTTTCAGCATCAGCGGATAGCCGACCGCCGCCGCCTGTTCGCGCACCAGGTCCATGTCGTCGCCCAGTACCTCGGTTGCCGGGATCACCGGCACCCCTGCAGCCATGGCCACGCGCCGCGCGCTGGCCTTGTCTCCCAGCGCCCGCATGGTGGCAGCGGTCGGGCCAATGAAGATGATGCCCTCGTTTTCGCACGCATCGACGAAATCGGGGTTTTCAGACAGCAGGCCATAGCCGGGATGGATGGCGTCGGCCCCGGCCATCTTGGCCACCCGGATGATTTCGGGGATCGACAGATACGCGCCCACCGGCGACAGTCCCTCGCCGATCAGATAGGCCTCGTCTGCCTTGAACCGGTGCAGGCCCAGCTTGTCTTCCTCGGCATAGACCGCCACGGTCTTCTTGCCCATCTCATTGGCGGCCCGCATAACCCGGATGGCAATCTCACCGCGGTTTGCGATGAGGATTTTCTTGAATTCGGGCATGGACGTCTCCGGAAGGGCGGCACATTTGGGATTGAGGTTACCCGTGCTGCAATGCAGCGCAAGGGATTCGATGACAGATGCGTGAATACTGCCGGATGTTCGGGCAGCCCCGTTCGGCACAAAAGCCTGAGAACGCGCGGAACATTAAATGAACAAGTGCTTTTCTTGTCGTGAAAAACGTCTATGTTAAAAGTATGAACTCGCATGACGAACACGACGCTTTCGAGGCTGCTTTGCCGCTGAGCCAGCGGGCGGTGGCCGCGCGCCCGCAACCCTATCTGGATGACCTGAACCCCGCCCAACGCGCGGCGGTCGAGGCGCTGGACGGTCCGGTCCTGATGCTGGCTGGTGCGGGCACGGGCAAGACCAAGGCATTGACGGCGCGGATCGTGCATCTGCTGCGCCTGTCGCGGGCGCGGCCGAACGAGATTCTGGCGGTGACCTTGACCACCAAGGCCGCGCGCGAGATGAAGCTGCGCGTCGGCCGGATGCTGGGCGAGGTGGCCGAGGGGATGCCCTGGATGGGCACCTTCCACTCGATCAGCGTGAAGCTGCTGCGCCGGCATGCCGAACTGGTGGGGTTGAAATCCAACTTCACCATCCTCGACACCGACGACCAGTTGCGCCTGTTGAAGCAACTGATCGTGGCCGCCAACATCGACGAAAAACGCTGGCCCGCCCGGATGTTGGCCGGCATCATCGACGGCTGGAAGAACAAGGCGCTGACGCCCGACCGCGTGCCCTCGTCCGAGGCCGCAGCCTACAACAACCGCGGGACGGAGCTTTACGAGCAGTATCAGGAACGTTTGCGCACCCTGAACGCCACCGACTTTGGCGATTTGCTGCTGCATTGCGTGGTGATCTTTCAGAAGCACCCCGACGTGCTGGCGCAGTATCAACGCTGGTTCCGCTACATCCTGGTGGACGAATATCAGGACACGAACGTGGCCCAGTACCTGTGGCTGCGGCTCTTGGCGCAGGGGCATCGCAACATCTGCTGCGTGGGCGACGACGATCAGTCGATCTATGGCTGGCGCGGGGCCGAGGTCGGCAATATCCTGCGGTTCGAAAAGGATTTTCCGGGCGCCGTCGTCGTGCGGCTGGAGCAGAACTACCGCTCTACCCCGCACATTCTCGCCGCGGCGTCCGGCATCATCGCCGCAAACGCGGGGCGTCTTGGCAAGACCCTGTGGACCGAAGAACAGGACGGCGAGAAGGTACGACTGATCGGCCATTGGGACGGCGAGGAAGAGGCGCGCTGGATCGGTGAAGAGGTCGAGGCGCTGCAACGCGGGCGGCAACCCGGCCCGATGTCGCTGAACGACATGGCCATCCTCGTGCGCGCCAGCCACCAGATGCGCGCCTTCGAGGACCGGTTTCTGACCATCGGGTTGCCCTATCGCGTCATCGGCGGACCGCGGTTCTACGAGCGGCTCGAGGTGCGCGATGCGATGGCCTATTTCCGGCTCGCGGTGTCGCCCGAAGATGATCTGGCATTCGAACGCGTGGTGAACACGCCCAAGCGCGGTCTAGGCGACAAGGCTACCGCCGAGATTCAGCGCACGGCGCGCGCGGCGGGCGTGTCATTGCTGGACGGCGCACGCGAGGTTCTGGCGAAGAAGCTGATCGGCGGGAAGGGCGCGGCCGAATTGCGCGCCTTCGTCGACGGTGTGGACCGCTGGCACGCGGCCACGGCGCCGCAGGACTATGACCATGTGCGGTTGGCCGAGCAGATTCTGGACGAAAGCGGCTACACCGCGATGTGGCAGGCCGACAAGACGCCCGAGGCGCCGGGGCGGCTGGAAAATCTGAAGGAACTGGTCAAGGCGTTGGAGCAATTCGACAATTTGCAAGGGTTTCTCGAACACGTCAGCCTGATCATGGAAAATGACACCGAAGAGGCGTCGGAAAAGATCACGATCATGACCCTGCACGCTGCCAAGGGGCTGGAGTTTCCCGCTGTTTTCCTGCCCGGCTGGGAAGACGGCCTGTTTCCCAGTCAGCGCAGCATGGACGAAAGCGGGCTGAAGGGCCTCGAGGAAGAGCGCCGTCTTGCCTACGTCGGTATCACGCGGGCCGAAGTGCTGTGCACGATCTCGTTCGCGTCGAACCGCCGAGTCTACGGCCAATGGCAAAGCCAGTTGCCCAGCCGGTTCATCGACGAATTGCCGGGCGCCCATGTCGAGGTTCTGACGCCGCCCGGTCTTTACGGCGGCGGATTTGGCGCCGCGGCGGGCGTCGGTTTTGGCAGCGGCCTGGAAGAGCGGGTGAGCAAGGCCGACGTCTACAACTCTCCTGGCTGGAAGCGACTACAGGACCGCGCGGCGACCCGCCCGGTGTCGCAACCGCGCGAGGCCCGGCACACGATCATCGACCTCGATGCGGTGTCGCCCTATGGGCGCGGCGATCGGGTGTTCCACCAGAAGTTCGGTTATGGCGACGTCGTGGCGGTCGAAGGCGACAAGCTGGACATCGAATTCGACCATGCCGGCATGAAAAAGATCGTCGCGCGGTGGGTCGTGCCCGCACACCAGGTGGACGACGTGCCGTTCTAGCGCGCCACTTCCCTCTTGCACCCCGACCACCCCCCCCTGTATGACCTCGCTCACGGACAGGTGGCCGAGTGGTCGAAGGCGCACGCCTGGAAAGTGTGTAGGCGGGGAACCGTCTCGAGGGTTCGAATCCCTCTCTGTCCGCCACCAACCCCTTGATATCCCTGCTCTTTCGGTTCTCGGCGGGAATTCTACCAGTTCTCCGCGGGTTAGGTCGGTTTGCCTCCGCCGGAGACGCCCTGCAGCTTCCCTGATCTCCTCCTTTGCGCCGGGCGTCTCCGAGGCGCGCAACCTTCGTTCGGTTTGGTCTCGCTGCAAGAACAGGGAATTATCAGGGAATTTCGATATCTTCGGGCCAGTTTGGTGATTTCTCACCCGGAATTTCCGCGCGTTTTCCGTGGGTTGGGGGTGAATTCCCTGTTCTATTGGAACAGGGAACTTAAATTGGCACATTAGGGAATAAAATTCGACCGAACAGGGAAAGAAGTGGGAAGAACAGGGAAGTGGCAGTTTAGGGGTTTGGCGATGCCGGCAGGGTCGTCCTTGCCGCTCCACGATCGTTGGAGCGCGGCTGAGCGTCAGCCGATTTCAAATATCTCGCGCTGTGCGGTCCAGTCCATCGGGATGCCATCGCGCAGGAGTTGGGCC
>JANNNU010000021.1:0-8941 GCA_031398695.1 Paracoccaceae bacterium
CGGGGCCATTTCCTTGGGTGCCGGCAACACGCACAGCCCCGACGCGTGGTCTGTCACGGCGGTGCGCAGAAACGTGCTGTCCGGGATCACGCCCGCCCGGATCATGCCGGTCAGCGCGCCCTGATCCTCGATCCCGAGGCAAAACCCCGCGTCGCCGTGCTGCAGATCAAGGTCCAGCAGCGCCACCCGGCCACCCGAGGGCTGCCCGGCCAGCCCGGTTGCCAGATTGACCGCCACCGTCGTGGCCCCGACGCCGCCCCGGGCACGGGCCACGGCGATGACGGCACCGCGATGCGGGCGCTCGCTTTGGACCTTAGCGGCGCGGTGGGCCGGCCGCACGTCCTCGGCCAGATCGACGACGTGATCCAGCCGGGGCTTCACGGTGTCGAGGGGAAGGACTTCTTCCACCCCGGCCTCCATCAGCTGCTTGGCGGCCGACAGCGACAGCATTTCGCTCGTCACGGCCAGAAACCGGGTGCCGCGCGTCGCACGGGCGGTCAGCTGCCGCAGGGCCGCCATTTCGACCGCGTCGTTCGGGTGGCATTCGAACACGACCGTCGCATAGCCGTCCAGCATCGCACCGTCGGCGGCGACATCGGCCAGCGGCAGCCGCAGCACGTCGACCGCTGCCGGATCATCGCCCTGAAGCGCCACGCAGATCATCTGGCACAGCCCGTTGTTGGGGCTGACCATCACGATCTGCGCCTGGTGCACAGGGGCTAGGGCGCGCGAGGATCGAAAGGCGGGGGCGGCGAGGGCAGACATGGCAGGCTCCTTAACGAAGGTCTTCGGCAGGAAGGGATGAGCTCATCGGCGGAAACACGAAGCTTTCGCCAAGATCGGACGGCCCGGCACCGGCCAGACTGGCCAGCGCCCCGATCGGGGTGACGAAAGCGAAATCCAGATCGGCCAGATCGACCGTGATGACCGGCGCATAGCGCGTGCCGAGCGAGGCCAGCGCCGGGTCATAGGAATAGGAAAACCGCAGATGCGAGATTTCGGCATTCACCGGCAGCAACGGGCGCACTTCAGCCCAGATCGCCCGCGCCGTCGGATTGGCCTCGCTGCCGAGGCACCGCACCGTCGCGGGGGCTTCGCACAGCCCCGCCACGGCGGTGCAGGCGGTCCCGTTGGCGACGGTCTGCCCAAGCGCGCCGAACAGTCGTCGGGCATGGATCGTGGGCAGGCCGGTGCAGATCGGCGGTCTGACGCTGGCCACCCGAACGGCCCGCTGCGTCGCCTTTTCGGCCAGAACATACGAAAATCCCAGCCGGCCAAAATCGACCAGCGCAAAGATCATCAGAAGGAAGATCGCCGCGACCACGCCAAACTCGACCAGGGTGCTGCCGTCGTCATCCACCAGAACATCTGCCGCGCGCGTCATGATCCATAGACCCGCGTGCTGTCGGCCACGCTGGTGCGGGCCGTGCCAAGCGCGACGCCGGCCAGTTCGAACAGGCCCGCGAACGGATAGGTGATCGTCAGGTTCGCCGTCACCGTCACCACCGGCACCTGCGCGATGCGGTAGCCGCCCGCCACACAGCGCAGCGTCGGCGTCACCGACCCAACGGCGATCGACCCCGGAAAGATCGAACCGCCGTCCGCGGTTTCGCGCACGATCTGCGTCACCTTCGTCGTCCAGCGTGCCACGCTGCCCCCCGCCGTGCAGACCGTCGAAGCCTCGGCCCGGCCGACAAAGCGCGTGGCATCGCGCACCCCGGCGATAACCGCCTGATAGGACCAGAAGGTGCGGCTGCCTTCGATGACCAGCGCAAAGAACAACAGCAACGTCGGCAGCAGCAAACCGAACTCCACCAGGGCCGCGCCCCTGTCGTCGTTCGCCAAGCGGCGCAAGGAAATCCGCAGGCCCATCAACGCACCAGCCGCACGATGTCGCGCACGACCGTTTCGGTTTCGCCCTGACCGCAGGTGCCGCCAAGGCAGGCCACGATTTCGACCGAGAGCAGGCCGTTCTTCGACGGGCCAAGCTGGAACACCTCGAAGAACTGTCGCACCGGCGGCGTTCCGGCACCGGCGCTGGCGGCGCCCGAGCAGTCGATCCCGGCCACCACCATCACCCGCCGCGTGGTGTCCGTCGACGGCTGGGGCGAGCACAGACGCGGCGCGACCGAACCCACGACACCGCCCAGAATCCCGCCCACGACCGGCAGGGGCGTGACGTTCTGGTTGGCAATCTCGGCCTGATAGAACTCGTAGCGGGTTCTGGCCGCCGGATAGGGATCCACGCCACGGTAATGCTTGTTGACATAGGCGATGCGGCCTTGCGCCCAGCTGCCGTTGCCCAGCACCACACACGTGCCGGCGGCCAGGCAATCGTCCGTCGGCAGACCGATGTTTTCCGGGGTGGGCAGGATGTTGTTGGGCAGGCACAGGCCCGCAACCGACACCAGACCTTGCAGCACGTTTGGCGCAGGCGAGAAGTTCGCGTTGCCGGCCAGCCCGGCGGTGATGCCGGAAAACTGGCCCAGCCGCGCATTGAGGGCAGCGTCGGTGTCGCCCAGATTCAGATTGGCGGCGATCTCGAACTCCGACCCGCCATAGCAGCCGGACCGCGCGTCGTTCGCGGCGACGAGGCACGCATTCAGGAACTTGCCCAACAGCCCGGCGCACACGCTGAGCCCGTCCAGACGGTCGGTCAGCGGCTTGGTCAGCGCATAGACCCCCGGTGCGGCCAGCCCGACGCCCGCCGCGGCCTTGAGGTCGAGCGTGTTGCCGATGTTCGCCTCGGCCCTGAAATCGATGGTGGGCAGGCAGACCTGGATCGGGGCCGCATCGCAGGCCTCCAGCTCGAAATTCGCGGTCGCGCTGGCCGACACCGCGCGATTGTCGGGGGCGTCGCCGCGCAGGGCCGCAAATGCCGCGCCAAAGCCAAGGCCGATCGACTTCGGTTGCGCGGTGGCACGGACGTAATAGGCATTCTCGGGGCGCGTCGCGACGACATCGACCGTGCCGCCATCATCGGCTAGCGCCGAAAAGAAGGTCAGCGTGACATCCTGCGACCCCGACAGCGTCTGGCTGCCCGACCCGAAGGTCTGGCTGTCGGTGATCAGCTCTTGTGCGGCCCGCGTCGCGCGGGTCAGCGCATCGGGGCGCCCGTCGAGTTCGCCCGCTGCGGCAAGCGCCACGTTGTCGGCAAACGACTGCAGCTCGGTCTGGGTCGCGGCCTTGCTTCCGATATCGAAGGTCAGGGCCAAAAGCCCCATGACGACGACCAGCGCCACCCCCCAGAACACCAGGATGGTGCCGTCTTCGTTGCGGGCAAAGCGCGTCAGGGGGGCTGGCAGGGTCATCGGAATACTCGGTCGGTGGTAACTGGACAATGAGGGGAACGGTTTTCGCCGCCGCACCCATGGGCGCGGCGGCGGTTCGGCAGGGGCCGCGCAGTTATTCCGCCTGAGCCGGCATGGCTTCGCCAGCCGCCGACATGGTGGACCCGACGTCGCCCGCCAGCGTTGCGAGCGCGCCCGCACCGAGCGTGATGGCGAGGCCCAGCGCGATACCGTACTCGACCAGGGTTGCGCCCTCTTCATCGCGGCGCAGACGGGCGAGGGTCTTCAGAACAAAGTTGAACATTTCGATATTCCTGTTTCTTCCGTGGGTTAAGGCCAGACGCAGCATCTGGCCGACGCTCTTGGCAGCGGGGATCGCCAACCTCGATGCCCTGAAACTAGCGATTCGCCGGGTGTGCCGCGTCGTTGAAAAAGATGAGAAAAACAATCGAAAGTTGTATTCCGCAGCAACGGTCGAGCCATGCGCAAAAAAGGGCACCGTCGGGCCACCGACACATACCCCGCCGGTCCGTGTCGGGGGTCGAAAACCACCGCGCGGGTCCCGTGGTTCGGGCATATTTGGAAAGGATCAGGACATCATCCAGGGCAGGGCGAGGCCGGCGAGCCCGATCGACAGGCCCATCGGATAGCGCCGCCGTTCGCGCAGCACGCCCCAGCCCGATGCGGGGTCAAACGCAACGGCGCGCAGACCCTGAACCGCCGCGATCCCGATCAGCAGCGCCGCAGACAGCAGCAAACAGAACGTCGCCGCCGCGTCGGGTGGCACGAACAGCATCAGCGCCGCCATCATCTTGACATCGCCGCCGCCGATCAGGCGCGCCGAAAACGCGGCAAATCCGGCAAGGAACACGCCAGCGGCGATTGCGCACCGGATCAGGATCTCAGGAAGGGTCAGCACGAACGGCAAGACCACGAGGGCCGCGACGATCGCCCCGCCGACCAGCAGGTTGGGGATGCGCAGAAATTTCAGGTCGCACCAGATCGTCAGCAGCAGCAGCGGCGCCACCACGATCAAGGGCAGCAGCGCTGGCGTCATCGGGCGGCGACGCTGCGCGGCGATGCCTGCTCGCGCAGCCGCGACATCACCTCGATCTGCCCCGAGGCATCGGTCTTGGTGTAGATGTTGCGCATGTGGGTGCGGATCGTCGCCTCGGTCAAGCCCAGTTCGGCCGAGATCTCGCGCGCGCGCAGCCCCTGCCCGATCAACCCGCAGATCCGGAACTCGGCCCGGCTGAGGTTGTAGGGATTGTCGCTGGCCAAAATGGCGCGACCCTCGGCGCTCGTCCCGGCGCTGTGGCGTTGGCTGTGCTGGACGATCAGACGGGTGCAAAGTCCGTCCTGACGTTTTCCCCAGGCATGCGCCAGCGTGCGCGACAGCAACTCGGCCCGGATGACGTCGTGTTTCAGGGGGGCGGTTTCGAACTGCAACTCCAGCACGTCGAACCCGTCGACGTCATGGGCCAGGACCATCAAGGTCACCTCGGCGGTATCGGGGCGCACGACCCACTCGCGGAACGCCCGCGATGCGGCAAAGCTGGGGTCGTCTCGCAACTCCGACAGGCGCCAGATCGTGCCGGGCAACGCCGATTCGGCGTGGCGTTCCAGAAGGAATGCGGCAAGCGAGCCATTTGGCAGCGCGGGAATGTCGGTGCCCTTGGACGGTGCCGTCCGGGCGATGAGCCGCGGTCGCATCGCGCCGGCGACCAGACGGTATAGGGTGATCGAGCGGCTTTCGATCCGCACCTGCGCTGCATCGAGCACGGCGCTGACATCATAGATGTCGTTCATCGCGGCGGTCCAATCGGTGACAAGCGCGACCATCTCTGCAAGTTGCGCTTGCAGTTTTTCGGCGCCGGTCAGGTTGGTTTCAGGCTTGGGCGCGACATAGGTGCGGTGAGGCATGGAGAGGGTTTCTTGCTTTGAAGGGGCAGTTTGCACAGAGGGGCAAATTGGCCATTCAACAAGGCAGGCTCTTGATGATCCGGTGACGAAACAAAGGCATTCCGGGCCAACACGGGTGTAACGGGGGCTCGGCTGTGCGGGCCGATCGCCGCACGGTCATGTCTGTTCTGTTCTTGGTGCCGGAAGGCGGATGCGCAGCTCAGCCGCCGCGGGACAATTCGTGCCAAAGGCGGTGGTGCGCCTCTGCCAAAGCCTTGGAAAGCCAAGGTGTTTCGGGAACACCGGTTTGCAGGCGGCGCAGTTGCGACACCAGCACGGCCAGCATCTGATCGTCCGACAGGCCGATCCAGGGCGCGGGCAGCACCAGCACGCGCAACCGGTGCATGCGATCGTCGTCGCGGCCCCAGACGGCGAACCATCTCGGCCCCGCCGACCGAAAGCGTCCTCCGGACGCCGTCCAGATAGCCACGAACGGCACTTGTCTCGCCTGCGGCAAAGCGGCCGGGCCTAGGCGCGACGTGGTTAGGAAAAACAGAGGATCGGCCAGACCGGCGCGCCCGTTGATCGGCTGATCCGCCGCGTTCGTCATGCGCTGATGAAATCCCGCACGAAGGCGGTGGCGGGGCGGGCGCGGATGTCTTGCGGTTTGCCGATCTGCTCGATCCGGCCCATCGACATGACGACCACCAGATCGGCCAGTTCCATCGCCTCTTCCTGATCGTGCGTGACGAAGATCGAGGTGAGTCCGGTGGTGTCGTGGATGTCGCGCAGCCCTTGGCGCAGTTCCTTGCGGACCTTGGCATCCAGCGCGCCGAACGGCTCGTCCAGCAGCATCATCCGCGGCTCGATCGCCAGCGCGCGCGCCAGTGCCACGCGCTGCCGCTGGCCGCCCGACAACTGGCTGGGATAGCGCGCGCCGATGTCGGGCAGCTGGATCAGGTCCAGCAGTTTGGTGACGCGACGGGCGATTTCGGGCTTGCTGGGCCGGGTGGCGCGGGGGCGGGCGTTCAGGCCGTAGGCGATGTTCTCGAACACCGTCATGTGCCGGAACAGGGCATAGCTTTGAAACACGAACCCGGCACGGCGATCCTGCACGCTGAGCCCGGTCGCGTCCTGCCCATCGAACAGCACCCGACCCGAGGTCGGGAATTCAAGACCGCCGAGGATTCGCAACAGCGTGGTCTTGCCCGAACCGGACGGTCCCAGCAGCGCCACCAGCGCCCCCGAGGGCAGCGACAGCGACACCGGATGCAGCGCGGCCGTGGTGCCAAACTGCTTGGAGATTTCGTCGATTTCGATGTGCATGGCAGGTCTCCTAGCGGTGCTGAGCGGCAGCGAGTTGGTCGGCATGGCGGAGTTCCAAGGCTGTCTTGAGAAGCAGAGTGACGAGGGCCAGCAGGGTCAGCAGCGCCGCCATGCTGAAGGCGGCAACCGAGAGGTATTCGTTGTAAAGCATCTCGATCGTGATCGGCATGGTGGCGGTCTGCCCGCGGATCTTGCCCGACACCACGGCGACCGCGCCGAATTCACCCATGGCCCGGGCGTTGCACAGCAGCACGCCGTACAGCAGCGCCCAGCGGATGTTGGGCAGCGTCACCGTCCAGAACACCCGCCAGCCGCCGGCCCCCAGCGTCAGCGCAGCCTCTTCCTCGGCCCGGCCTTGTTCGATCATCACCGGGATCAGCTCGCGCGCGACGAAGGGGAAGGTGACGAACATCGTGGCGAGCACGATGCCCGGCAAGGCGAAGACGATGGGGTAGCCGCTCGCCACCAGCCAGCCCCCGACAAGGCTGTTTGCGCCGAACATCAGCACGATGCACAGGCCCGCGACCACTGGGCTGACCGAGAACGGCAGGTCGATCAGGGTGATCAGAAACGCCTTGCCGCGAAAGTCGAACTTGGTGATGAACCACGCCGCCGCGATGCCGAAGGCGGCGTTCAGCGGCACCGATATGGCGGCGATGGTCAGCGTCAGGCGGATCGCCGACTGCGCGTCGCGGTTGCCGAGGCTGGCGAGCGCGGCCCCGACACCCTGCGCCAGCGCCTCGACAAAGACCGCCACCAGCGGGGCGAACACCAGAAGGGCGATGCCGGCCACCGCGACTGCGATCATCGCCCAGCGGGCGAGGGGGCTTTCTTCGGTGGCCGGGCGGAAGCGCGGCACGGACCTGAGGGCGGTTGCGTCAGACATAGCCAATCCTCCGGCGGCTCCAGACCTGGATCAGGTTGATCACCAGAAGCATCGCGAAGCTGATCAGCAGCATGACGATCCCGATGGCGGCGGCCGCGTCATAGTTGAACTCTTCCAGCTGGATCACGATCAACAGTGGCGCGATTTCGGTGACCAGCGGGATGTTCCCGGCAATGAAGATCACCGATCCGTATTCCCCGACGGCACGGGCCAGCGACAGCGCAAACCCGGTCAGCGCGGCGGGCATCAGCATTGGCATCACCACATGGCGCAGTGTGTGCAGACGGGTGGCCCCCAAGGTGGCAGAGGCTTCTTCGACCTCACGCTCGATCTCTTCGATCACTGGCTGCACGGTGCGGGTGACGAACGGCAGGCCGACGAACACCAGCGCCAGCCAGATGCCCCATTGCGTATAGGCGAGCTTCCAGCCGACCTCGGCAGCCAGCGCCCCGAACACCCCGTTCGGGGCATAAAGCGCGGTCAACGCGATGCCGGCCACGGCGGTCGGCAAGGCAAAGGGAAGATCGACGGCTGCATCCAGGATCCGGCGGCCCGCAAAGCGATAGCGCACCAACACCCAGGCCAGCAGCACACCGAAGATCAGGTTGAAGATCGCGGCAAACAGCGACAGCCGGAACGACAGGAACAGCGCCGCCCAGACCCGCTCGCGGTTCACGGTTTCCCAGATGCCCGGCACGCCGTAAGTGGCGCCCTTCAGAAGAAGGGCGCCGATCGGCAGCAGGACGACGAGGCTCAGCATCGTCAGGGTGATCCCGATGCTCAGACCGAGGCCGGGCATCGGGGATCGGTGGATCAGGGGTCTGCCCATCGCCGCCGTCACTTCGGCACGTAGATCTGGTCGAAGATCCCGCCGTCGCCAAAGTGTTCGGGTTGCACGGAAGCCCACCCGCCAAAGCTGGCAATGTCGACCAGTTCCAGTTCCGGAAAGCGGGCCACGTCATCGGGGTTCGCCAGCGAGGCGTCCCATGCGCGGTAGTAGTGCTTGAAGGCCAGCGCCTGACCTTCCGGGGAATAGAGGAAGCTCAGGTAACCCTCGGCCAGTTTGCGGGCCTCGTCGGTCTTGATGTTGCCTTCCACCAGCGCGACCGGCGGTTCGGCCAGCACCGAAATCGACGGAACCACGATGTCGAACTGATCGTCGCCAAGCTCGGCAAGCGCCAGATAGGCCTCGTTCTCCCACGCCAGCAGCACGTCGCCGATGCCGCGTTGCGCGAAGGTGGTGGTCGAGCCGCGCGCGCCCGAATCGAGGACGGGGACGTTCTTGTAAAGGCTGCCAACGAACGCTTTGGGATCCTGGCCGTTCTTTTCGGCCCAGGCCCAGGCGGCGAGGTAGTTCCACCGTGCGCCGCCCGAGGTTTTCGGGTTGGGCGTGATGACTTCGACCCCATCGCCGACCAGATCACCCCAGTCCGTCAGGCCCTTGGGGTTGCCTTCGCGCACCAGGAACACGATCGTCGACGTGTAGGGCGATGCGTTGTGCGGCAGCTTCGACTGCCAGTCCGCCGGCAGTTTTCCG
>JANNNU010000051.1:0-4569 GCA_031398695.1 Paracoccaceae bacterium
TGCCATTCCGCTCGGGTAGGCCCAGATCCAGAAACCGTAATGATAAAGCATGACCATCACGGCTGAAAGAAACCGCATGATGTCGATGCCGCCAAAGTTTGCACCAGGCGACTTGACGCTGACCGGCACGACACATCCCCCGGGCCGATTGGCCAAGGGCGAGCTTCAACCAGAGGTGGTTAAAATTTGATTAATTAGCCTGCCGATTCATCGGCCCGTGAACCACACACGATCAGGGTGTCGGGGGTGTGGCGGGCGGTTGCGGCGGGCGCACTTCGATCAGATCGCCGGGCATCAGCGCGGTGTCGAGGCTTGCCGACAGCCGGACCAGGTTGGCACCTTCGCGCCGGGTGATGGTGACCACAGCCAAATCGGCGGGCGATACCCCGTCATCGCTCGGCACGGCAAAGATCACTTCGCTGGCCAGGATGCGCACTTGCGTCTCCAGTCGCCGGGCGTTCTCGGCGATGGCGCTGCTGGTGCTCAGATGCTCCTGCGCCACTTCGATCGCAAAGCTGTCAATCAGCGCCAGGCGGTCGCGCTCGGATGTGACCAGCGACTGCCGCGCCCGCAGGATTGCTGTCGACAGATCCAGCAACTGACTCTCCAGCGTGCCGAGGCGGGTTTCCGCGTTGGACAGGCGATCTTGCACCGCAAGGCCACGCCCGACCAGCTCGCGAACGCTGGCAAGCGCGGTTTCCGCCACGTCGCGCTGGCGTTGCAAAAGGACGGTCTTCTGATCCAGCGCGACGATTTCGTTGTTCAGCAGGGTGTCGCGGCTGGCCATCGTGCGCAGCTCGCGCTCGATCCGGTCGGCACGCAGCCGCATGATCGCCTGTTCGCTGGCAAAGATCTCCTCCGCACGCGGGCTGGGTTCGATTCCGTCCGGCATCGCAAAGTCGGCCTGACCGTCACGCTCGGCCGTCAGGCGGGCCAGACGGATGCGCAGGCCAAGGTCTGCATCGCGGTAAAGATCGAGCTGCACCTCGGCATTCAGATAGGCGGTGACCGAAAACGGATTGCGGCCCGCCTCGTCAGCCGGTCCACCTGCCATGCTGATCGCCTGACCAACCGTCAGGCTGGGCCGGAACGGAAACTCGCCGGCATCGCGCACCATGCCCGACACGAAAACCGGCTGGTAGGCTGCAATCTCGACCTGCGCATCGGGCGCTTCGGACAAGGCGAAGCGTTGTTTCAACCCTTCGGAGATCGCGGCGCTGACCTGTTGGGTGGTCTGGCCAACGACGACCATCCGGCCGAGAAACGGAACCGAAATCGCCCCGTCGGCCCCCACGGCATAGTCGCCCTGCATCGCGGGCCAGTCGCGCACCAACCCGTCGATCGGCTGCCACTCCATGACTTTCAGGCTCAGCGTGTCGGCCACACCTACCGGATAGCCATCCGCCACAGCCGGGAACGGCAGGACCAGCAGCATGACAAACAAACCTGCAACCGGCGCCGCGAGCCTGCCACAGATACGACGGCCCGCCGGGCCTGCAGTTTGGGCTTTCACGAAAAACATCATCCTTTGGCACCCTGACCGCGCGCATAGACGTCATCGTAGCGCACGATGTCATCTTCCCCAAGATAGGTGCCGGTCTGAACCTCGATCAACACCATCGGAACCTTGCCGGGATTCTGCATCCGGTGGATCGCCCCCAGCGGAACATAGATCGACTGGTTTTCGGTCACCAGTTGTTCCTTGTCGTTGACGGTCACCTTTGCGGTACCTTCGACCACGATCCAGTGTTCGGCCCGGTGGTGGTGGCTTTGCAGGCTCAGACTTGCACCCGGATGCACGACGATCCGCTTGACCTGAAAGCGTCGACCCAGCACCAGCGTCTCGAACCAACCCCAGGGCCGGTGGTCTTTCGGGAACTGCACGGCCTGGTTGGCCTTCTTGGCCTTCAGCAGCGCGACGGCCTGCTTCACGTCTTGCGCGCGCGACATGTCGGCGATCAGCACCGCATCGTTCATGGCCACTGCGATGATATTCGACAGGCCGATGCCGACCAGTTCCAGCCCGTCGCTGTCGGATCGCAGCAGACTGGCGGTGCAGTCGATCGCCGTGGCCGCGCCGGATTTGGAGACGCCCTCGGCATCCTTTGCCGACTCCGACCAGACCGCATCCCAGCCGCCCAGATCGGACCAGGCACCCGCATACGGCACCACCGACAGGTTCGCGGCATGTTCCATCACGGCGTAATCGATCGAGATGTCGGGCGCTTCGGCCCAGGGGCCGGGGGCCAGACGCAAGAAGCCCAGATCGGCCCGAGCCTCGGCCAGCGCGGCGCGCACCGGCGCCAGAACCTGCGGTGCATGCGCCTCGAACGCGGCGATCATGTCGGCGGCGCGGAACAGGAAGATCCCGGCGTTCCACAGATAGTTGCCCGACGCCAGCATCGCGGCCGCATGCGGCGCATCCGGCTTTTCTACGAACCGTTTCAATGAAACCGGCATGCCATCCGCGGCAGGAGACCCCGCTAGCTCAAGATATCCGTATCCGGTCTCAGCGCGGGTCGGCGCAATGCCGAACGTGACGATCTGGCCATCCGCGACGGCGGACAGCCCGCGCACGACAGCGGCCCGGAACGCCGTTTCGTCGGCAATCGCGTGATCGGACGGCGCTACCAGCAACACGCCTTCGGAATCTTTCGCGGCCACGTGCAGCGCCGCCGCCAGCACCGCAGGTGCGGTGTTGCGGCCTTCGGGTTCGATGATGACCGAACCGGGGTCGATGCCGAGTTCCAGAAGCTGTTCGGTGACGATGAACCGGAAGTCGGAATTGGTCAGGATGATCGGTGCCGCGAACCCTTCGCCGACCAGCCGTCGCGCCGATGCCTGGAACAGCGTTTCATTGCCGATCAACGGAACGAATTGCTTTGGATAGCTTTTCCGCGAAAGCGGCCACAGCCGGGTGCCGGAACCGCCGCAAAGGATGGTTGGGTAAATCATCTGCAAACACCTCTTCGGGCACCGAGGATCAACCACATATGCTGCAACGCCGCAACTGAATATCCATCGGCGCAGCATCGTGTGCGCCCGTTTTAAACGGAGTCCGCCGCAACCGCATCCGATTTGGTCGCGTCGCCGTGCGTGTCACGCTGCCGGGACTAATGCCCTGACCGTACCGATTAGAACCATTGCCCCGGTTCCATGAGGCCCAGATCCATCAATTGCTGCGAATGCCATTGGAATTCGGTCGAGTTATGCCAGTGAAATGTGTGAATATCGAACATCGACCCCGCATTCGTCCGCAGTGCTTTGGCGGTGCGGAACGACACGATGGCGGTTGTGATATTGTGATGCCAGGGGCAGGCGTACGTGTTGTATTCTTCGTCGCTGAAGGTGAAGTCGGGGCGCAGGCGCAGCCCCGGTTTGGCCCGGAACAGGGCGATGCGGTCGATCTTGCGGCGGTGGACCGGAATGTGTTCCTCGAACCGCCACCGCAGCCCCCCGAAAAAATCGAGCTGGCGTTCACGCGGGTGGTTGTGGTTGGCCGGATCCGCGCGCCCCAACGCATAATATCCTGACTTGTCGAGCTGCGCACCTTCCAGCACTACGGCGTTGGGGTGGCGCGACAGGTCGGGTGCGTACAGATCGACCACATAGCTCAGCAGCGCGTCGCGCCGTTCTTCGGTGTGAAACGCCAGCATCTCGCGGATGTTGCGCGTTTCGCAAAACGGGTGAAACAGGTATTCGGCATTGAAGCAGTAATACATCCACGTGCCGGGTGCCGCCTCGATCAACTGGTTCACCGCGGTCATCAACGCGCCATCGGCATGCACGTCGTGGCCGATGCGGTGCACTTTCGTCTCGATCGCCTCGGGCAGGGTGATGGCATCGTCCGCCAGCAGCAGCACCGGGGAAAAGCCTGCCGCGATGTGGTGACGCAGCGTGGTGTCCACCTCGACGTCGTCCTCGGCCATGATGATCGCCACGGGACCCTTGGCGATCGCGCCCGCGGCGGTGTTCAGGAAGTGATCGACGCTGGTGTATTTCATGGTCATTCCGGCAGATGGCACTGTGCCGGCAGAATCGGTCAAAGGGGCGTGCATTGCAAGCCTTGGGCGATACGTTGCGAAGGACCGGCGATTGCACTAGGCAGGTCAGCCAAGGAGTGCTTGCGATGACCGACCCCAAGAAGCTGTTCCTCAAGACCTACGGCTGTCAGATGAACGTCTACGACAGCGAACGCATGGCCGAGGCGATGGCGGCGGATGGCTATGTTCTGACCGAGGTGGCCGAAGAGGCCGACCTCGTGCTGCTGAACACCTGCCATATCCGCGAAAAGGCGTCGGAAAAGCTGTATTCGGACCTGGGCCGCCTGCGGCCGCTAAAGGTGTCTCGGCCGGGGATGAAGATCGGCGTGGCCGGCTGCGTGGCGCAGGCCGAAGGTGCCGAGATCCAGCGCCGCATGCCGCTGGTCGATCTGGTGGTGGGCTCGCAGGCCTATCATCGGCTGCCTGCCATGGTGCGCGGCATAGGCCCGATGGTCGAGACCGACTTTCCGGTCGAGGACAAGTTCGATCTTCTGCCCGCCCGCAAGGGCAGCCGGGGGCCGGTGGC
>JANNNU010000095.1:0-3974 GCA_031398695.1 Paracoccaceae bacterium
TCTCGCACCGCGCGCAGCAAACCGATGAAACCCGCGACCTGATGCGCGGCGGTGGCGTGGCCTTTCTCGGCCGTCGCCACTGCCGCGTTGCCCACCACCCCGGCCGGGTTAAGATCGGACGCGATCCAGCCATAACTCACCGGCCCGATGGGCGATATCGTCCCCGCCTCCGCGCTCGACGCGAAATCCTGCGCGGCGGACATATCGACCGTCTCGGGCCTGAACGCCAGCATCAGCGACGTCTCCATGTCACCGCCGTGGATGCCATAGGCCAGCTCGTGCGGGCCAAAGAGCCCGTCCGGTGCTCCGAACCCCGACCATTGGCACTTGACCGCCAGCATGCCAACGCGCACCCGCAACTCGCGGCTCAGGATCGAGATCAGGTCCAGATTGCCGCCATGGCTGTTGACGATCACGATCTTGCGCACCCCGGCCCGCGCCACCGACAGGCCGATCTCGAGCCAAGCTGCCAGCGCGGCCTCGGCGCTCAACGTCAGCGTTCCCGCCGCGAACAGGTGCTCGTTGGACTTGCCCACCGCCTGCACCGGCAGGATCCACACGTCCATATCGGCCGGACAGGCCGCCCGCAGACGTGCCAGCATGCCCTGTGCGATCAGCGTGTCCGTGCCCACCGGCAGATGCGGCCCGTGCTGCTCGATCGCCGCCGTCGGCAGCACCGCGATCACCCGTTCGGGGTCCAGGCCCGCAAAAGCAGGTGCACGCACATCCGCCCAGTCGCGCGCGCTCATGTCTCGACCCGCCGCATCTGCGCGACGACCCGCCGCCCGATCAACCGGTCCATCGCGGCGTCCACCCGCGTCAGATGGCGCGCCCGACTGTCGGGGGTGGAGCTGTCCATCAGGTAGTGGGCGGCGAAAACGACGGTCCTACCCGGCTTCAGCAAGAACCCGACCCCGCGCACCAATGTGCGCCGCCCCGGTGCGCCGACGATCCGCGTCAGCCACCAGCTCGCCCCGCAGGTTGTGAACACCCCCAGGCGGCCGATGTGGTGCAAACCGGGCCGGATCACCTTGTTCGCGCCATCCGGCATCAGGAACGCCACGTCCGGCAGCAACACCCGGTCGAGCCACCCCTTCAGCATCGCAGGCAGCCCATACCACCACGTCGGATAGACAAAGATCAGCGTGTCGCACCAGCGGATGTCGGCGACATCCTCGCGCACCGGATCCTGGTTCGCCGGACAGTCGAGATACCCCGACAGTTCCACCCCGGTCAGCCGGGGGTCGAAACCCCGCGCGTAAAGGTCGCAAAGCCGCACCTCCGCCCCCGCGGCGCGCAACTTGGCCAACACCATATCGCGGATGCCGGCGTTGAAACTGGTCGGATCGGGGTGGCAATAGACAACCAAAGCGCGCATTCAAAGCGCCTCCATCTCGCGTCGCACCGCCGCGAGATAACGCCGGCGCCGATCTTGCGTCACACGGTTCATGTCATAAAGCGCCAGATACCGCATCGTGTCGGGCCGGCACACATGCCTGATCGCACGCTTGACGACATGGCGCGGCGGATCGCCCGCCAGCAGCGCCCTGACGCGCGTGCCTCCATAGGTCGTCACCGCAGCCAGCTTGCGGATGTTTGTCAGGTTCGGTTTCACGAACCCGTCCTCCAACCGGAACGACACCCCGGGCAGAAACACCCGGTCGAAGAAACCTTTCAGGATCGCCGGAAAACCGAAGTTCCACACCGGAAACACCAGCACCAGGGCCTGCACCGCGCGCAGCCGGTCGACATACCCCTGCACCGGCACGGTGTTGACCCCGACGTCGTGATAGGCCCGCCGCTCTGCTGCCGTCAGCACCGGGCTGAACCCCTCGGCGTTCAGATCGAAGTCATCAACCTCCCACCCCCGCCGCTGCAAAGTCTCGACCACCACCCGGTGCAGCGCACCCGAGAAACTCTCCTCGCAGGGATGCGCGAACAGAACCAGCGCCTTCACCATCCGCGGCTCCCGGCTCCGCCTGCGGGAGCCTCCGGCGGGGATATTTTCGCCAAGATGAAAGCCCGGTTCACCTTGGAAAAGTATCCTCGGTGGGTGAATGGCCCCGCAGGGGACAGAGGGGGGCAGACAGCCCCCCTGACCCGACCCGCGGTCATGGCGCGGCCCTCATCCTGGCATAGGCATAGACCCGGTCGAACCCGAACGCCGGGTCGTCCCACGCGATCATCTTGCCAGGGTTCAACAATCCCTTCGGATCCGCCTCCCGCTTGAACTGCAATTGGCGGTCGTCCACGACCTGCCGCCCGCCCTCTTCCAGCGTGAAGCGGTGCGGGTTGAAGATCATGCAGCCAAGGTCTTCATGGCGGCGCACGATCTCGTCCAGCCTCGCCTCGGTGGTAAAGCGCACCAACGACAGCCCGGCATAGACGGTGCGCCCGCCCTCCTGCATCGCCTCCAGATGCTGCATGACCTCCGGGCCGAACACGGCGCGCACCGCCTCGATCTTGTCCAGAAAGTCGGCGCCGGCATAGCGCACCTGCAGGTAGGTGATCGCGGGGTCTACCTTCAGCGCCCGCAAGGTCGTGTGGTTCCAGCCGTATTCGAACACCGGCCCCGGCTCGCGCGGCCAGTCATGCGCGTCCGACCGGTAGATCAGCCGCGCGAACGGCCGACGGGCGATGAAGGTCAGAAACCCGTCCATCGCATGGGGCGCGACCATCAGCCCCAGAACGGCCTGCCCCGGCTTCAGATGCGGGCTGACGCGCTGAAAGTAATCCTGCGCCAGCGGCGCCTCGAACACCGTCACCAGCTTTTTCAGGATGCCGTCCTGATCGCCAAGCTCCGCCCCGAACGCCGCCGCCTGCGGAAACGTCTCGCAGGTCACGAACATCTCGACCCAGTCATAGGCGGGGGCCAGCGGCATCTCGACCTCGGTAATGATGCCGTTCGTGCCGTAGGCGTGGCTGACGCGGTGCAGTTCCTCGCCGGTAAAGTCGAGCACGCGCGGCTCCGCCTCCATCGTCACCACGCGCAGGCGGATGATGTTGCCCAGATCGCGCAACGACCCCCATGTGACCGACCCCACACCGCCCGACCCGCCCGCGATGAACCCGCCGATCGTCGCGGTGGCCCAGGTCGAGGAAAACATCCGCAACTCCTGCCCGGTCGCCGCCTTGCAGGCCGCATCGACATCCTTCAAGAGGCAGCCCGGCTCCACGATCACCCGGCCGGCATGTACCGCCTTGACGGCCGCCATGTTCTTCATGTGCAACACGCAGCCCCCGGCCAGTGGCATCGCCTGCCCGTAGTTCCCGGTTCCCGCCCCGCGCGTGGTCACCGGTACGTCTTGCGCGTGGCAGACCCGCAGCACCTCGATCACCTCGGCCTCGGTGCGCGGGGCGACCACGAAGTCGCCCGACACATGATCGAGCCGCGCCTTCAACACCGGCGAATACCAGAAGAAGTCGCGGCTCTTGGCCCGGACCGACACCGGGTTTTCGTCGATCTCCAGATGCGCGAGGGCGGCTTTGGCGGCGGTCAGGTTCATGGCGTTCCCATCAGGTCGTCGAGTTCGGCGTAGTCCGGCAGCGTCCGGTCGATGGCCCGCCCCGCCCGCAGCACGATCCGGTCGGATTGCGGACGCGCGAACAGTTCAGACCAGTCGCGGGCGCGAAAGATCACCAGATCGGCCGGGGCACCCACCGCTACACTCGGCGCAGCAAAGCCGCAGGCCCGCGCGGGGTTTGCCAAAAAGGCTTGCACCCAGTCCGCATCCGAATGGTCCAGATGCGCGATGCGGGTCGCCTCGCGCATCACTTCCAGCATGTCGAGGTCGCCGTAAGCATAAAAGGGGTCGCGCGTGTTGTCGGACGCAAAGCTGACGTTGATGCCGCGCGCCTTCATCTCGTGCACCAGCGTGATCCCGCGCGCGCGGGGCGTGCGCCCGGCGTGGCGGTCCTGCAGATACATGTTGCACATCGGCAGGCTGACCACATGCAGCCCCGCCCGCGCCACC
>JANNNU010000017.1:0-4423 GCA_031398695.1 Paracoccaceae bacterium
TCGGGTTCACCGCGGCCCCCCGGGTATTCGACCTGCCCTTCGACCTGGATCTCCACACCGTCGCCGACATCACCGATGCCGCCGCCGCGCGCGCCGCGGCGACCCTGGGCTTTGCCCATGCCACGTCGGACTGGCGCACCATCATGGCCGACCCCGACATCGATCTGGTGTCCATCACCGCGCCCAACGCCCTGCACAAGGACATGTCCCTGGCGGCGATCGCCGCGGGCAAGCATGTCTACTGCGAAAAACCGCTCGCGCCGCTGGCCGAGGATGCGCGGGAGATGACGCGGGCCGCCGAGGCGGCGGGGGTCAAGACCCAGGTCGGGTTCAACTATCTCTGCAACCCGATGCTGGTCCTGGCGCGGGAGATGATCGCCGCGGGGGAACTGGGCGAGATCCGCGGGTACCGCGGCATCCACTGCGAGGATTACATGGCCGATCCCGCGGGCCCCTTCACCTTCCGCCACGACCCGGCGGGGGGCGGCGCACTGGCCGATATTGGCAGTCACGCCCTGGCCACAGCCGAATTCCTGTGCGGCCCGATCGCGCGCGTGATGGGCGACTGCGTCACCATGATCGCGGAACGTCCCGACGGGACGGGCGGCCTGCGCCCGGTTGTGGTCGATGACGTGGGCCGCGCGTTCCTCCGCTTCGACAACGGGGCGACCGGCAGCATCGAGGGCAACTGGATCGCCACGGGCCGCAAGATGCAGCATGATTTCGAGGTCTATGGCACGAAAGGGGCCCTGGCATTCACGCAGGAGCATTTCAACGTGCTCAATTACTTCTCGACCGCCGACGCAAAGGGTCGCCAGGGGTTCCGCCGAATCGAGGCCGGACCGGACCATGCGCCCTATGGTCGGTTCTGCGTGGCGGCCGGGCACCAGTTGGGGTTCAACGACCTGAAGGCCATCGAGGTCGCGGGATACGTGAACGCCATCGGCGGCAGGTCCCCGGAGCCGTTCAATTTCCGCAAGGGGATGCGGATCCAGTCGCTGGTCGAGACAATCCAGCGGTCCTCGGCGGCGCAATGCTGGATGGATGCGCCATGAGGCGCGGAGGCGGCGCGATCGGACTCGCGCACCGCCGGCCTCAGCCGCGTCGGGCTCCGGTTCGGCGGACGCGCCGCACGCGATCGCCACGCGCAGGGGTGGCAGGAACGGGCATGGCGGAACGCCAGTCCGGATAAACGCCCGGTAGGGTACAACACAAGGGAGAGAACCGATGAAGACGCTGATGATGACCGCGGCATTGATCGCGATGACCGCGGGCATGGCCATGGCAGAACGGATCGTGATGATCACGCACACCCAGGGCACGGATCCGTTCTGGCCGGTGGTCGAGAAGGGCGGCAAGGATGCCGCGACGGCCCTCGGAGTGGAGCTGGAATACAACTTCGCCCCCTCCGGCGACATGGCCGACATGGCCAAGCTGATCGAGGCTGCTGCTGCGACCAATCCGGACGGCATCATCGTGTCGCTGCCCGATGCCGATGCGCTCGGCGCCGCGATCAAGGCCGCGGCCGATTCCGGCATTCCGGTGATCACGATCAACTCGGGCCTGGAAAAGTCCAGGGAGGTCGGCGCGATCATGCATGTCGGCCAGCCGGAGGACCTTGCGGGCGAGGCCGCGGGTGCGCGGGCCAGGGGCGAGGGCGCCACCAAGGCGCTGTGCCTGAACCAGGAAGCCTTCAACACCGCGCTGGTCGCCCGCTGCGAGGGGTATTTCGCGTCGATGGGGCAGGACCTGAACATGATCGACGTCTCCAACGACGTCGCGCAGATCCAGGCCCGCACCTCGGCGGCGCTGCAGGCCGATCCGTCGATCGATGCGCTGCTCGCCACAGGCCCGCATGTCTGCGAGGCCGCGGCCGCGGCGGTCAGGGATGTGGGCGCAAAGGTGCATCTGTCGTGCTTCGATCTGTCGCCCGGTGTGATCAACCTGATCAAGGCCGGTGCGGTGGCCTATACCATCGACCAGCAGCAGCGGCTGCAGGGCTATATCCCGGTGGTCATGCTGCATCTCTACAATACCGGGGCGGGGCTGTTGCCGGGTGCCAACGTGCCGTCGGGCCCGGGCTTTGTGGATGCGTCGAATGCCGACGGCGTGGCGGCGCTTGCCGGCGTGGACCGCTGATGCAGCCCGCCGCGATCTGATCTGGGGGTGGCCGCCGCTCGGGGGCCGCCCCTGTCGCCCCTTGGTTCCGGATAGGCCATGTCATCCATATCACCGCCGCGCCGCAGCGAAGCGGACCGCCTTGCCCGCCAGGGCCGCCTGTCCCGGCTGGTGCGCCGCCCGGAGATCGGGTCCTTCGTCGTCATGCTGGTCGTGATCCTGGCGGTCGCCATCGCATCGGGGGGGGTGGCGTTCAATGCGCTCGGCCTGAAGAACAACCTGTCGATCATCTCGCAGTTCGGCATCATCGCCATCGGCGCAAGCCTTTTGATGATCGCGGGCGATTACGACCTTTCGATCGGGTCGATGATCGGCTTTGCGGGCATGTCGATGGCGATGATGCTGAAATGGGGCCTGCCCTTCGGGCTGGGGCCGGCGACGCCGTTCGCGGCCTTCGCCTTCACGCTGGTGATGACGCTCGCCATCGGCTGGCTGATCGGCACGATCGTGGTCAGGTCGGGATTGTCGAGCTTCATCGTCACGCTCGCGTTCCTCTTCTTTCTGCGCGGCATCACCGAGGTGGCGTTCCGCCTGATAAACCGGTCCACCCAGATCTCCGGGCTGCCGGACTTCAAGCAGCAGAGCGGGTTCGCCGAGCTCTTCGGCGGGCAAAGCTTCACCTGGCTCTACGACATCTGGTTCGCCCTGGGGGGCAACCTGAACCGCGCCGGCGACCAGTGGGTCACGGGGCTTGACGCCCGCGTCGCATGGTGGATCGTCGTGGCCCTGGTTGCCTGGGTCGTGCTGGCGCGGACCCAGGCCGGAAACTGGATCTACGCGACCGGCGACAACGCCGCCGCCGCCCGCGCCAACGGCGTGCCGGTGGACAAGGTGCGCATCGGCCTGTTCATGGTCACCGCCCTCTGCGCCACGCTCTTTGCCGCCTGCCAAGTCTTCGAGACCAACACCGCCGACGCCGCCAAGGGCAACCTCAAGGAACTGGAGGCGATCGCCATCGCCGTGGTGGGCGGCACGCTGATGACCGGCGGCTTCGGGTCGGTGCTGGGCGTGGTGTTTGGTGCCATCACCTTCGGCCTGGTCGCCAACGCGGTGTTCTTCATCCCCGCCATCGACGGCAGCTACTACCGCGTCTTTGTCGGGGTCGTGCTGCTGGTTGCCGTTTTCCTCAACGAAACCGTCCGCAAGCGCATCACGGGAGGGCTCTGACATGACCAGCCCCATCATCCGGTGCGAACGGCTCGTGAAGCGCTTCGGCCCGTTCACCGCCCTGAACGGCATCGATCTGGACATCCACAAGGGCGAGGTGCATGCCCTGCTGGGTGACAACGGCGCCGGAAAATCCACGCTGATCAAGCTGCTTTCCGGTGTCTTTCCGCCGACCCATGGGCAGATTCACGTGGACGGGGTGCCCATGGCCTTCGCCTCGCCGCGCGATGCGACCCGGGCCGGGATCGGCACGGTCTATCAGGACCTCGCGCTCAATCCGCTGATGAGCGTCACGCGCAACTTCTTCATGGGGCGCGAGATCAAGCGCGGTCCCGGCCCATTCGGGCTTCTCGACATGACGGCGATGGACGAGGTGACGCGCGCCGAGATGGTCAAGATCGGCATCCGCATCTCCGACCCCAGGCAGGCCGTCGGCACCATGTCGGGGGGCCAGCGCCAGACCCTGGCCATCGCGCGGGCCATCCATTTCGGCGCCAAGGTCCTGATCCTCGACGAGCCCACCTCGGCCCTGGGACAGAAGCAGCAGATGGAGGTGCTGAGGACGGTCCTGCGGGTCCGCGCCCGCGGCGACATCGCCATCATCTTCATCACCCACAACGAGATCCATTCGAAACTCGTCGCCGACCGGTTCACGTTCCTCGCGTTGGGAGAGGTCATCGGGCGCGGCACCAAGGCCGAACTGGAAGGCGAAGACATCCGCCGCCTGATGGCTGGCGGGCACGAGATCACGGAGCTTGAACAGCACCTGAGGGCGAGCTGACGGGCATCGGGCGCAGGTCACATTCCGGCTTCGCACAAGGCGGGCAGCCGAACATCGCCCGACCCGCCTGAAGAACCTGCCAGAAATTTGCACAACCGGATCAGGTCCGGGAGGCGAGGGCGGCAGGTTCACCACCTGCCGTCTGCCGACACCGTGCAGGGGTTCGCCCGATCAGGCGGCCTCGCTGGCCGGGTAGGCAGCGGCGACCATGGCGGATGCGATGGCGCGGTAGGCGAGGCGCCAGGCGGCCTCCGTGGCGGTGTCGAAATCATCCTCCACCACATCGGCGATGGTGCG
>JANNNU010000118.1:0-35399 GCA_031398695.1 Paracoccaceae bacterium
AGCGCGCCGCTGGCGGTCTTGGCAAGCGCGCCGGTTTCGGGGGCCGAATGGTGCCGGGGCGCGATCACCGCCCGCGCGCCGAACACCTCGGCGCTGCGCAGCACCGCGCCCACGTTGTGCGGATCGGTCACCCGGTCGAGGCACACCACCAAAGGCGACCCGGTGCCCGAAATGCAGACCTCGGCCAGACTGCCCCAGGCCAGTGGTCGCACTTCCAGCGCCGCGCCCTGATGCACCGATCCTTCGTCGATCGGCACGTCGAACTTGCGCGGATCGGCGATCTCGGGCTCCATCCCGCTGATCGCGATCGTCTCGGCGAGCCGGTCGGCGGCGTTGCGCGTCACCACCAACCGCAGCTTTTCCCGTGCGGGGTTCGACAGCGCGTCGCGCACCGCGTGCAGCCCGAACAACCAGACCGTCTCGCGCGCCTCGGCCCGGCGGGCGCGTTCTTTGTCCACCACCCAGGTCGGTTTGATCGCTCCGGTCATTCTGGCCCCCTACCTTGCCTCTCTTTAATGCGGCGCGTGCCGCCCGCGCGCAAGCCAGCTTTTCCGCCTTGACGCCCCCAGGACCCTGCACTAACACGCCCCTTCAGTGGGCGACGCGCTGCAAGGTGCGGCAGGAGACTGTAACTCTCCCGGGGCGACCCGTGCCTGGTTCGATTCCAGGGTCGCCCACCATCCACCCCCGTGATTTAACAGCTAAGACCGGGCCCTGATAAAAGCGCGTGACGTCCGGGGCTTACGCGGAGTGATCTCGGTAACTGACCCGCAATCCCGGACTACAGAGCACTTTCTAGACTTGAATCTGCCGAATGTCTCTGCGGGCGATGGCCGCCCGAGGTCTTAAAGTATGACCCTGATGCAGGTTCAGATGGATGGAATGCCGAGAAGCGCGCGCTGATCCGCCCAGCCGAGAGGCAGATCCGGCACCGCCCGCAGGCGGCTAGAGGTCAGGACAGCCGGCTGCCGGCCTTCCAGAATAGCGGCAGCAATGTCAGGTGCCAACCAGGCCAGCGGCAGGATCCGGCTGACGGCGCCTTTCGGCAGACCCTCCCGTGTCGTGATCTCCTCGATCGAGGCTGCACGGCCCACGAGCAGGTCATGTCGCCAGCGGCGGGCGTCGGCGATCAGGGCGATCAGTTCGGGATCGCGATGCGCTTTCTTGTTCGCTGTCCGCACGACGATCGGCTTGGCACGACCGTTCTGATTGAGAGTGAACGGAAGGTCGAGGCGTGCCGGCAATGACCGCTGTTCGCCCAACTCGTCCAGCAAGGCGCCGAGGTCGATCTGGACGTTCAGGACTCCGGCCGCCAGATCGACCCGCTTCAGAACGGGACCGAGCAAGGCACCCGCCGCGTCCTCGGTTGCAGTTTCAACCTGCGCAGCCAGCCCTGACGCCCGGGAGAGGATAACACCAACGTCCGGGGCCTCTGCACCGCTGCCCGCCAGCGCGTCCATCAACCAGCCCGGATCGGCGAGCGCCCTTGCGACTGCAGTCCGAACCGCCGCTTCGATCGGCAGCGCGGGCAGTCGCTCGCCTCGTTCGGGTCCGGCTTGACCCTTCGGCCTCGAGGTGTAGTACCAATACCGCTTCTTCGAAGTCTTCCCCAACGCCGGAAGTGCCTTCAACGCATAGGTGGTCTTCATCGCCGCGCCCTTCGCATCGAAGAAGACACCATCGAGCCAGCGGCGCGCGGGCTGGCGCCGGACAGCAATCTCGCCGCCACCATTGCCGTCGAGTAAATCTTGTGCCGTTTGCCAGGTCACGGGATCGACAATGGCATCATGCTGTCCCTCATGCACCTCGTCCTTATGCTTGACCTTTCCGATGTAGGTCGGATTGCGCAGCAGATGGTAAAGAGCGCCGCGGGAGTAGGCAGCCCCGCCCGTCACGCGACCGAAGCGGTCCGTCCGCCGCTTGCTGACAATGCCAAGTTCACGCAGCCGATCTATCAACGCCGGGACCGAGCGCAGCGCGATGTAGTCGCGATAGACCGTGCGGATCGCCTCGGACTCGGCCGCGTTGACCAGGAGCGCCTTATCCTTGACGTCATAGCCCATCGGAACGGCTCCGCCCATCCAGAGTCCCTTGCGCTTCGACGCCGTGACCTTGTCGCGGATGCGCTCGGCGGTCACCTCCCGTTCGAACTGGGCAAAAGACAAAAGCACGTTGAGGGTGAGCCGCCCCATCGACGTCGTCGTGTTGAAGGCTTGGGTGACGGAGACGAACGACACGCCCGCGGCATCGAACACGTCGACCATCTTGGCAAAGTCCGACAACGCCCGGGTCAGGCGGTCAACCTTGTAAACCACGATGACATCGATGCGCCCGGCGCGCACATCGTCGAGGAGACGCTGCACTGCCGGACGGTCCATCGAGCCGCCGGAGAAGCCGCCATCGTCATAGCGGTCGGCCAGTTCGGTCCAGCCCTCATAACGTTGGCTGAGTATGTAAGCCGCACAGGCTTCTCGCTGGGCATCGAGTGAATTAAAGCTCTGATCGAGCCCCTCCTCCGTCGATTTGCGGGTGTAGATGGCGCAGCGATGGCGGATCATGTCTTGCCCCTGAGACCGAAGAAGCGGGGGCCGTTGCGCGCGCTGCCGGTGATGGCCCGGGCCACAACCGAGAGCGAGGACCAGGTCTTACCGCGCCACAGCGCACCGTCGGCCAGCACGACCACCTCGTGGGTCTCGCCGCCCCAGGCCCGCATCAGCCGGGTGCCCACGGGTGCGGGGGGTGGCTGGAGACCGCTGACGGCCTCCGCCGGCCGGGCACCCGCGGCACGCCGCCGGATGACCTGGTCCCACTCACGCGCCGACGCCTTGCACCCTCGCACCCCCTGCTGAGCCTCCCAGGCCAGTGCGAGACGCAGCAGGCGGGCGGTGAAGGTTGCGGGCGCTGGTGTGCCACGTTCGGCACACCAGATCGCCCGCAGTTCAGCGGCCGGGGCGTCGGCCAGCCGTGCCAAGACAGCCGTGGTAGGCTCGGCTGATCTGGTGGGTAGCGGCACCCGCGCAGTGAAGCCCCCGCTCACCCGGGCGGATTTTCTGGATCCGGCCATCATTAACCGTCCAGCCGCATGATTGGCCCGGTGATGCGATAGCGGCCCGGCTTGCCGTTCGCGCCCTTCACATGCTCGATCGGATGGCCGGATTTCCTGAGGCCCGTGATCGCCGCCCGCGTGGTGTGGACCTGCCAGCCGAGTTTCTGGCTGATCGCAACCACGTCGGCGCCGGTCTTGCCGGAGAGCAGCCGGATCAACTGGAACGTCTTGGATCCAGGCTTTGGCTGTCGGGCCACGACCCACTCGTGCATCGGTTCAGGGTCAAGCTCGCTCACCTGCGCAAGCAGTGCCGTCTCACCGGCCTGTGTCGTCGTTTTGGTGTCTGTTCCATTCTTGGTCATCAAAGCCTCCTGGGTCTGGGTCCGTGGCGTTCTGGCCCCGGTACTGACACAAGCCCGGCAAACCCGGGCAGGAGGCGGAGGCGTGCGACTGCGTCGCGCGCCGGGACACTGACGCTCTGGTCGCCCGGCAAGTCCAGCGGAATGTCGGCTTTCGACAGGACTGCAGGATAAACAGCAGAGGTAAGCGCCCCAGGCACCCGAGGTCGTCAATGGCTGCCCTGCTGCGGCAGACAGGTTACGCCGGGCGGCGGGCACCGTGCGTAAAACCTGCCGTGCCCCAGCCAGCCGGTCTGATCGGTTCAAGCCTCATAGTCTTCTAACGTGAGCCCCACCATTCGCAGGAACCTCTCTTTGGCTCCGCGGACGTCGGCATCCCGTTCCTCGATGAGGGCATCGCCGGGCAGGCTCACTTCCAACATGATCTTGATAGCCTGGAATAGGGCGCCGTTATCACCCTTCAGGGCCTTATTGCAAAGCGCCAGATAGCCTGCCTCAAGGCCACCGAGTTCCATGGCTTTGCCATCCCAGCCCCGGGCCGTGACAGGCTGGGACAGGATATCGGCCATGCTTTCGAGCAGTGCAGCTTTGGTGATCTTGGGCCGGCCCGCCGGATTGCCGCTCTGGCCCGACTGCCAGCGGGTTTTGGTCGGAGGCCGGCCGTAGCCGATGTCATCACTCATCTTCGGCATCAAGGATCTCCGCCACCAGTTCGGGATGTGCCAGCGCCAGCTCCAGAAACCGGGCTCTAGCGGACTTTTCGTTTGCCCTCAGATCTTCCGGCAGCCCCGGCCGAGCCATCGCGAGGATACGCTGCTGAAGGGCCACGGCCCGGCGGTCACCGCAGCCGCAGAAGCAGCGCCTCACGGATCGGGATCTTGCAGCCACTTCCGGCAAGGCTGACCTTGCGGTCCAGCACCTTCTGCAGGGCCGTGTAGGGGGTCTCGGCCATCTTTGGGCGGCCCTTCGGATTGCAAGACTTTCCCTTCTGGAACCGATGCGCAGCGGGCGATTTCATATAGCCCGAGGTGTGGGGTTTGAGATCGCTCATGCGGCACCAGCAGCTTCAGAGACCGCGACCACTGCGGAGGCACCTCGGTCCCGCGCGACATCGTCGAAACTGGCGCCACTGGCCTCCAGCCGGGCAGGCTCTCCCGTCAATGCGGCATAGTGGCGGCAGATCACATCGCAATAGAGCGGGTCCAACTCGACCAGCCGGGCCACACGCCCGGTCCGTTCCGCCGCGATCAGCGTGGTGCCCGATCCGCCAAAACCATCGAGCACAATCTCACCACGCCGGGTCACATCCTTGATCGCATCGGCGACCAGTGCCGTGGGTTTCACCGTCGGATGCAGGGCCAGATCCTTCTGGCTGCCGCCGAAGCTGTTCACGCCCGGATAGGTCCAGACGTTTGTGCGGTAGCAGCCATGTTCGCCAAGGCCGAAGGTGTTGGTATGGGCGGCAGTGCCGACCTTGTACGCAAAAACCAGCTCGTGCTGCGAGCGGTAGAACGTGCCCATGCCGCCGTTGGTCTTGGCCCAAATCACCAGGTTCTTCAGCTCCGAATAGACCTTGCCCCCGGCGGCCTGCAACTCGGCCATATGGCGCCAGTCCATGCAAACGAAGTGAATGGCGCCATCGGCGCTGACCGCCGCCATGGCGCCGAGAGAAGTTTCCAGGAAGGCCGTAAAGGCGGCCTGGTCCATCTCGCCCGCGGCCATGGCGAATTCCCGGTGCTTCACCGTGCCTGAGCCGCAGACATGGCCGTCAATCTTCACGTTGTAGGGCGGATCGGTGAACACTGCCCGGGCACGCTCGCCCTGCATCAGCGCGGCGTAGGTTTCGGTCGACCGCGCATCGCCGCAGATCAACCGGTGCGGACCCAAGAGCCAGACATCGCCGGCTTTGGTGACGGCCGGGCCGGGTTCAGGCGCCGGATAGTCATCATCGGGGTCGGATTGCGGCTCATCGCCGTCGTCGAGCAGCAGATCCAGCTCGGCGGTCTCGAATCCGGTGTCGGGCAGTTCTAGAAGAACTTTCCTTGAGACTGGCAGGGCCGTCTTGTAGCCTTCCAGGATGATCCAGCGCTCCCGGTTCCGCTATTCGCCGCAAACGAAGTGCGAAAAGCTTCAAGCGTGCCGGTACAGGCGCTGAAACCACGGGCAGTGGGATCGCCCAGCGTTTAGTAACCGGAGCAAAACGTTGTGCTCATTCCGGGGGATGACCATTATTTACTTCGCACGCGTGCAGGGACGTGCTGAGCGAGAAAAACTGGGAGCTCGAAAAATGCTGGGTCCGACCGGCCATCTTGACACTTTCACGCGCGAGCGGCTTCCGTCTGTCGAGGCCTTGCCCGTTTTTGATCTTGCTGGATTCGACTATCCGGAGTGGATCAATATCGCGGTCGAGTTGACCGATCGCATGGTCGAAAAGGGCTTCGGCGACCATGTTGCGCTGATTGGCAATGGTCGGTCGCGGACCTACAAAGAGCTGTCGGACTGGTCCAACCGGATCGCGCATGCGCTGGTGCAGGATTACGGCGTGCAGCCCGGCAATCGGGTCTTGATCCGGTCGGCGAACAACCCGGCGATGGTCGCCTGCTGGCTGGCCGCGACGAAGGCTGGGGCGGTGGTCGTTAACACCATGCCGATGCTTCGGGCGGGCGAGTTGACGGCGATCGTGGACAAGGCCGAAATCACCCATGCGCTGTGCGACACACGATTGATGGAGGAGTTGGTCGTCTGCCAGAAGCACAGCCGGTTTCTAAGCTGTGTAGTGGGGTTTGACGGAACAGCCAACCACGATGCAGAACTGGACCGGATCGCGTTGCGCAAGCAGGTGCGGTTCACTGCACCGCCCACGGGGCGGGACGATGTGGCGCTGCTGGGGTTCACGTCCGGAACAACGGGCGAACCGAAGGCCACAATGCATTTCCACCGCGACCTGCTGATCATCGCGGACGGCTATGCTAAAGAAGTACTGGGGGTGACGCCCGAAGATGTGTTCGTCGGCTCGCCGCCGCTTGCGTTTACATTCGGCTTGGGCGGGCTCGCGGTGTTTCCGTTGCGGTTCGGAGCTGCGGCGGCGCTTTTGGAGCAAGCGAGTCCGCAGAACATGATAGACATCATTCAGGAATACCGGGCCACTGTATGCTTCACTGCGCCGACCGCATATCGCGTGATGCTGCGGGCGATGGCCGAAGGCGCGGACCTGTCGTCGCTACGCGCTGCTGTGAGTGCCGGAGAAACGCTGCCCGCCCCGGTGTATCAGGAATGGATGGATCGCACCGGCAAGCCGATGCTCGATGGGATCGGCGCAACCGAGATGTTGCACATCTTCTTGACCAACCGGTTCGATGACCACCACCCCGGCTGCACCGGGCGGCCCGTCGCTGGATACGAAGCGCGCGTGGTCGGCCCCGACATGGCCGAAGTGCCACGAGGCGAGGTGGGGCGGCTTGCGGTGCGGGGACCGACGGGGTGCCGCTATATGGCCGACGCGCGGCAGGCAGCTTACGTGCGGGAGGGCTGGAACGTTACGGGCGACAGCTTCTGGCAGGACGACGAGGGGCGGTTCCACTTTGCAGCGCGGTCAGACGACATGATCATTTCGGCAGGCTACAACATCGCAGGCCCAGAAGTGGAGGCGGCTTTGCTGTCACACCCGGCGGTTCAGGAATGCGCGGTGATTGGCGCAGTGGATGCCGACCGGGGGCAGATCGTCGAGGCGCATGTGGTGCTGGCGGCGGGGCAAGCGGGGGACGCGCTGATGGTCAAGCTGTTGCAGGACCATGTGAAGGCGGTGATCGCGCCCTACAAGTATCCGCGCCGCGTCGTGTTCATCGAGGCGCTGCCCAAAACGCAGACCGGCAAGATCCAGCGGTTCCGGCTCCGCAGCTAGGCGGGGACGACGGCGGTCGCCTCGATCTCGACCTTTGCGCGATCTTCGACCAGCGCTACCACCTGCACCAGCGCCATAGCCGGAAAGTGCCGCCCGATCACCGTGCGGTAAGCGCGGCCCAAATCGCGCAGATTGTCGAGATAGGCGCGCTTGTCGGTCACATACCAGGTCAGCCGCACCAGATGTTCCGGGCCCGCCCCGGCGCAGGCCAGCACCTCGACGATGTTCCGTAGCGTCTGTTGAACCTGGCCCACGAAGTCATCGGTTTCAAACTGTTGATCGGCGTTCCAGCCGATTATGCCGCCCGTGAATACCATCCGCCCGGATGCCGCCACGCCGTTGGCATAACCCACGGCCGGTTTCCAGTGTGATGGGTGCAGGAACTCATGGACGGGGTCCGTCATGCGGCCTCCAGATGCGCCGTCAGGGCGGTACGGATGGCCTCGGGCCAGCGACCCGCGCGCATGTCGGGCGTCATCCAGACCATCGTCTTGCGGACAGTCAGACGCAGGATGCCGTCGCTCCGCGCCTCAAGCCGGAAGGTCGCAGAGGAGCTCCCGACTTGTTCCACGACCAGCAGCCAGTCGAGCAACTCTCCCAAACGCGACGGGGCGCGGAAGTCGGTTTCCAACCGGACGGTGGGCACTCCGGTGCGGTCAGTCATCATCTCATCGTAGGACCGGCCCACTTCGTCCCGAAAATAGTTTTCGCAAACCGAGTTGGTCATCTCGAAATAGCGCGGATAGAAAACGATGCCCGCGGGATCGCAGTGGTTGAACTCGACCCGGATCTGGCGGGAATAGCTCACGCCAATACCGATCGCGCGATGACGACGCGCTGCACGTCGGACGCACCCTCGTAGATCCGCAGCGCGCGGATTTCACGGTACAAGTTCTCAACGACGGACCCGTGCCGCACGCCGTCGCCGCCGTGCAGTTGCACGGCACTGTCGATTACCTCTTGGGCGGCTTCGGTTGCGTAGAGTTTTGCCATTGCCGCCTCGCGCGTGACCCGTTCGGCCCCGGTATCCTTGAGCCATGCCGCGCGATAGACCAGCAAGGCCGAGGCGTCAATTTTCAGCGCCATGTCGGCAAGATGGCCCTGCACCAGTTGCATTTCCGCCAAGGCGTGCCCTTGGATCTGCCGGGCCTTCACCCGCGACAGCGATTCGTCCAGCGCGCGGCGGGCAAAGCCCAAGGCCGCAGCACCGACGGTAGCGCGGAACACATCCAGCACCGCCATCGCCAGTTTGAACCCCGCGCCGGGGGTGCCGATCAGGGCGGATTCGGGCAGGACCATGCCCGTCATCCGCAGGCTGGCGAGCGGGTGGGGCGCGATGACCTGCAGCCGTTCGGTGATTTCCAGACCGGGGGTGTCGGCGGGCATCAGGAAGGCCGACAGCCCGCGCGCGCCCGGAGCCTCGCCGGTGCGGGCGAACAGGACATACAGGTCGGCAATGCCGCCGTTGGAGATCCACGTCTTTTCGCCATCGATCAACCAACCGCCCTGCACTTTCGTGGCTGTGGTGGCGGTGGCGGCCACGTCCGACCCCGATCCGGGTTCGGTCAGGGCAAAGGCGGAAATCGCGGTGCCCGCGCGGGTGCGCGAGAGCCATTCGCGCTGGTCCGGCGTGCCGAACAGGCTGATCGGACCCATCCCCAGCCCCTGCATCGCAAAGGCGAAATCGGCCAGCCCGTCATGGCGCGCCAGCGTTTCGCGGATCACGCACAGCGTGCGGACGTCCAGTTTTTCGCCGGCGGCCGCGCCCGAATGGCGCAGCCAGCCGCCCTGCCCCAGCGCCGCGACCAATCCCCGGCAGGCCGCGTCCACATCCGCGTGATCGACCGGCAGATGGTCGGCGCACCACGCGTCCAGTGCGGCGGCAAGATCGCGGTGGCGGGGATCGAAGAACGGCCAGTCAAGAAAGCTGCGGTCGGTCATGTTCGGTTCTTTCGCGCATCAGGTGCAGGTGTGATTTTTCGCAGAGAAATCGTCAATCTCCCTCAAACACCGGCGTTTCCTTGGCGACGAAGGCGCGGTAGGCGCGCTCGAAATCGCGGGTCTGCATGCAGATCGCCTGCGCCTGCGCCTCTGCCTCGATCGCCTGTTCCAGCCCCATGTTCCATTCCTGATTGAGCTGCGTCTTGGTGATGCCATGCGCAAACGTCGGCCCCGCCGCCAGTTGCCGCGCGAGGCTCAACGCCGCCTCGTCCAGCGCCTCGGGGGCGTGCAGGGCGTTCCAGAAGCCCCAGCGTTCGCCTTCCTCGGCGCGCAGGATGCGGCCGGTGTAAAGGAGTTCCGCCGCCCGCCCCTGCCCCACGATGCGCGGCAGCATGGCGCAGGCCCCCATGTCGCAGCCCGCAAGGCCCACGCGGGTGAACAGGAAGGCGCATTTCGCCCCCGGTGTCGCCAGCCGCAGATCGGACGCCATCGCCATGATCGCCCCCGCCCCGACGCAGATGCCGTCCACCGCCGCGATGATCGGCTTGCCGCAGCCCATCAAAGCCATGACCAGATCGCCGGTCATCCGGGTAAAGGCGAGAATCTCTTTCATCTGCATCCCGACCAGCGGGCCGATGATGTCGTGCACATCGCCGCCCGAACAGAAGTTGCCGCCGTTCGAGGCCAGCACCACGACATCGACATCCACTGCATAGACCAGCGCGCGGAAGGTGTCGCGCAGTTCGGCATAGCTTTGAAATGTCAGCGGGTTCTTGCGGTCGGGGCGGTTCAGCCGGATCGTGGCGATGCCGTCTGCCACATGCCACAGGAAATGTTCGGGTTGCAGTCCGGCGAGTTCGGTCATCCCACGGCCACCATGCGTTTGAGGATATCGGTCATCGCTTCCAGATCATCTTCGGACAGGCGCGAGAACAGGCGCGATACTTCGGCCTCGTGGTCCGCCGCGAGGGTTTCGAACTGCGCCACGCCCTCGGGGGTCAGGGCGACAAAGACGGTGCGGCGATCGGTTTCCGACGGCGTGCGGCGGACAAGGCCGGTCTGTTCCAGCCGGTCCACCACGGTCGTCGCGTTGCCGTTCGACACCAGCAGCATTCGGCTCAGCTCGCTCATCGTCACCCCGTCGCGGCGGCGGAAGAGGGCGGCCATCACGTCGAACCGTGGCAGCGTCGTGCCGTGTTTGACGCGCAGGAATTCGCGCAGGGTCGTCTCGGCAGAGCGGGTGACGCCTAGCAGGCGGATCCACATCTTCAATCGGCGTTTGGAGAGCGGATCGTTCACGCCTCGCCCCCCGATATCACGATCCCCTGCCCGTTGACGCCACCTGCGGCGTCCGAGCACAGGTAAAGGGCGGCGGCGGTCACCTCGTCGGGGCGGTAGAGGCGGTTCTGCGGGCTCATCGCCTCGAGCGCGGCGCGGGATTCGGGCAGGGTGCGGCCGGTCTTGGTCGAGATGACGGCGATCGAACGGTCGGTCATCTGGGTATCCAGAAAGCCGGGGCAGATGGCGTTGACCGTGACCGGGCCGCGCGCGACCTCGAGCGCCAGCGACCGGACAAGGCCCATCACGCCGTGTTTCGCGGCGGCATAGGGCGCGATCTTGGCATAGCCCTTGACCCCGGCGGTGGAGGACACCGCGATCAGGCGACCCCAGCCGTCGAACTGGCGCAACCCGTCGCGGAAGGTCAGGAACACCCCGGTCAGGTTGACCGACAGCATGGCGTTCCATTGTGCGAGGGTGGTCTTGGCGAAGGGGGCAGAGTCGGCCTGCCCCGCGTTGGCGACGACGATGTCGACGCGGCCTGCGGCGGCGTAAAGGGCGGCAACTGAGGCTTCGTCCGTCACGTCGCAGGGCAGAGCGCGGATGGCCGGGTGCCGGGCGGCGATGGTTTGCAGCGCGTCAAGGCGGCGCCCGCAGATCACCACCTCGGCGGCGCCCGCCTTGGCAAAGCCGAGCGCGAGGTCGGCCCCCGCCCCGGACCCGCCACCCGTCACCAGAACCCGGCGCCCTTCGATCATGCCCGGATCACCTCGGCCGTCTTCGATTGCAGACGGCGCAACTGGTCGCGCCCGGCAATGTAGGGCAGCGGCCAGTCGGTGGCCTCGTCGCCCAGTGCGGCGGCGGCGTGCAGCGTCCAGTAGGGGTCGGCCAGATGCGGGCGGGCGAGGCAGACCAGATCGGCCCGGCCCGCGAGCAGGATCGAGTTGACGTGGTCGGGTTCGGTGATGTTGCCGACGGCCATCGTGGCGATCCCCGCCTCGTTGCGGATGCGGTCGCTGAACGGGGTCTGGAACATCCGGCCATAGACGGGCTTGGCGTCGATCGAGGTCTGGCCTGCGGACACGTCGATGATATCCGCCCCGTGGGCTGCGAAAAGCCTCGCGATTTCAACCGCCTCGTCCGGTGTCACGCCGTCGTCGCCCGTCCAGTCTGTCGCGCTGATCCTGACAGACAGGGGCTTGTCCTGCCCCCAGGCCGCGCGCATCGCCGTCAGCACTTCAAGCGGCCAGCGCATCCGGTTTTGGAGGCTGCCGCCATAAGCATCGGTACGCCTGTTCGAGGTCGGGCTGATGAAGGACGACACCAGATAGCCGTGGGCCGCATGCAATTCCACCATGTCGAACCCGGCGCGGCGGGCCATCTGCGTGGCGGCCACGAATTGCGCCGTCACATCGTCCATGTCCGCCCGCGTCATTTCGCGCGGGACCGCGTTGCGGGGCGACCACGGCAGGGCCGAGGGGTGCGATCAGCGGCCAGTTGCCGCCCGTCAGGGGGGTATCGCTGTCCTCCCAGCCAAGCTGTGTGCTGGCCTTGCGCCCGGCATGGCCGATCTGGCAGCAGATCTTGGCCGTGGTTTCGGCATGGACGAAGGTAACGATCCGCGCCCAGGCCGACTCGTGTTCCGGCGCGTAGAGGCCGGGGCAGCCGGGCGTGATGCGACCGAAGGCCGAGGTGCAGGTCATTTCGGTGTAGACCAGCCCCGCGCCGCCCTTGGCGCGTTCGCCGTAATGGATCAGGTGCCAGTCGGTCGGGCAGCCGTCCACCGCCTTGTATTGCGCCATCGGCGAGACGACGACACGGTTCTTCAGCGCCATGTCGCGCAAGGTTAAGGGGGCGAACATCGGCTTGCGGCCGGGTTGGCCGCCCGCCTGCCGCTGGAACCAGTCTTCGGTGCGGCCCAGCCATGCGGGGTCGCGCAGCCGCAGGTTTTCATGTCCGATCCGCTGGCTGCGGGTCAGCAGCGAATAGGCGAACTGTTCCGGTGGCAGGTCGAGATAGCGTTCGACCTCTTCGAACCACTCCAGCGAGTTGCGGGCGGCGGATTGCAGGCGCAGCACCTCGACCCGGCGTTCGTCCTGATAGCGCTGGAAGGCGGCCTTCGTGTCGGATTCGCTGTGCAGATATTCGGCAAGCGCGATGGCCGAATCGAAGGCCAGCCGCGTGCCGGAGCCGATCGAGAAATGGCTGGTCGCTGCCGCATCGCCCATCAGGACGACGTTTTCGTGGAACCAAGTCCCGCAGACCACGCGCGGAAAATTCATCCAGACCGCAGAGCCGCGCAGGTGCGCCGCGTTGGAAATCAAAGCGTTGCCGCCCAGATGCGCTGCAAAGATCCTGCGACAGGTTTCGACAGTGTCTTCCTTCGACATCGCGTCGAACCCCCACCGATCCCAGGTGTCCTGCGCACATTCAACGATGAATGTCGCGGTCTGGTCGTCGAACTGGTAGGCGTGCGCCCAGACCCAGCCGTGTTCGGTCTTTTCGAAGATGAAGGTGAAGGCGTCGTCGAACTTGGCCTGCGTACCCAGCCAGACGAACTTGCACAGGCGCATGTCGATGTCGGGCTGAAAAACGCTTTCATACTCGCGGCGCACGGCTGAGTTGATGCCGTCGCAGGCAACAACGATGTCATAAGCGCGGCGGTATTCCTCGGCCGTTCTGAATTCGGTCTCGAACTGCAGATCGACACCCAACTCACGCGCGCGGGCCTGCAGCAGGATCAGCATCTGCTTGCGTCCGATCCCGGCAAAGCCGTGGCCGCCCGACACGGTGCGCACGCCGTCATGCACCACGGCAACGTCGTCCCAATAGGCGAAGTGGTCGCGGATCGACTGGGTCGACACCGGATCGTTCTTCTGCATCCGCCCCAGCGCATCGTCCGAAAGCACGACGCCCCAGCCAAAGGTGTCATTCGCGCGGTTGCGTTCCAGCACTGTCACCTGATGTGCGGGGTTGCGCAGCTTCATCGAGATGGCGAAGTAAAGGCCGGCGGGTCCGCCACCAAGGCAGAGGATTTTCATGGACGAACTCCGGGTGAGGCACAGCGTCTTATTCGGATAGGGTTGCACCGGAGGTAAATAATTTCAAGCTTGAAATATTACACTTGAAATTATGTCGCAGGGCGTAAAGATCGCGACATGGACCTGATCATCACTCCGATGCAGGGATGGGTGCGGCTAACGCTGCACCGGCCCGAACATAAGAACGCGCTGAACACGGAGCTGCTTTCCGCTTTGGCCGAGGCGTTGGGCGGTCTGGCCGCCGATTCCGGGTGCCGGGCGGTGGTGCTGACCGGGGCGGAGGGCAACTTTGCCGCCGGGGCGGATATCGTCGAGATTGAGCACAAGACGGCGCTCGAGGCGTCAACCGACCCGAGGAAAGCGCATTGGGCGGCAATCGCTGCGTTCCCGAAACCCTTGATCGCGGCCGTGGACGGGTTTGCTTTAGGCGGTGGGTTTGAACTCGCGTTGATGTCGGATCTGTTAGTGCTAGGGGCTACGGCAAAGGTGGGGCTGCCGGAGACGAACCTTGGCCTGATCCCCGGCGCGGGGGGCGGGCAGAGGTTGCAGGCGCTCGTAGGCCGCGCCCGGGCGATGCGGATGGTGCTGACGGGGGAGATCATCGACGCCGCCACCGCGCTCGACTGGGGAATTGCGGCCTATAAGGCCGCGGGGCCGGCGCAGGAGATGGCCGAGGCGCTGGCGGTGCGGCTGGTGGCGCGGGCCCCTCTGGCGCTGACGGCGGCCAAGGCGGCGCTGCGGGCGGGCGAGGCGCAGGGGCTGGCGCTGGAGGCAGAACGGGCGGGTTTTGAGGCGCTGCTCGACAGTGCCGACAAGGCCGAGGGCATCGCCGCATTTCGAGCACGGCGCAAGGCGGAGTTTACGGGCGAATGACGGTGGGGATCATCGGACTGGGCGCGATGGGGTTGGGGATCGCGCAGGTCTATGCGCAGGCGGGTCAGGACGTGATCGCGACGGATACCAGTGCGGACTCGCGCGCGACGGCAGTGGCGCGGCTGAGGGCGGCGCTGGAGCCGCGGGTGGCCAAGGGAGCGATGACGGACGGCGTTCGGGATGCGGTGCTGGGCCGGGTGAAAGTGGTGGACCGGGTCGATGCGCTGTCCGGGGCCGATCTGGTGATCGAGGCGGTGGTGGAGCGGCTGGAGGTCAAGCAGGCGGTGTTTGCCGCGCTGGAACCGCTGCTGGCGACTGGGGCAGTGCTGGCCAGCAACACCTCATCTCTGTCGATTGCTGCGATTGCAGAAGGACTGGCGCGGCCCGACCGGATAGTGGGCCTGCATTTCTTCAACCCCGCCCCGGCGATGCGGCTGGTCGAACTGATCCCGCATGACGGGACGGACCCACAGGCGGTGGCGCATGCGCGCATTCTGACGGAAAGCGCGGGCAAGACAGTGATCCAATGCGCCGACCGCCCAGGTTTCATCGTCAACCGCTGTGCCCGGCCGTTCTACGGCGAGGCGCTGGCAATGCTGGAGGAAGGCCGAGAGCCGGGCGAGATCGACGCGGCGCTGTGTGCGGCAGGGTATCGGATCGGGCCGCTGGGGCTGATCGACCTGATCGGGGCAGACATCAACCTTGCCGCGACGCAAAGCCTGTCGGATGCCATGGGCGGGCATCCGCGATATCACGTGTTTGCCAGCCTGCGCGCACAGGTGGCGCGGGGAGATCTGGGGCGCAAGACCGGGCGGGGCTTCGTGTTTCCCGCCGCCGCCGTGCCCGCTCCAAGGGATGCCGGGGCCATCGTGCAGCGGATCGAGGCGACGCTGGTGAACGAGGCGTCGTGGCTGCTGGCAGAGGGGGGCTGTTCCGACGATGGCATCGACACCGCGTTGCGGCTTGGTCTGAACTTTCCGCGCGGGCCGTTCGCGATTCTGGCCGAGCGAGGGCCACAGGCGGTGCGCGCGACGCTCGCTGCGCTGGAAGCCGCAGCCCCGCCGCATCTGAAGGGGCGCTATCTGACCGCACCGGGGGTGAGCCGATGACTGATGTTTTCCTGTGTGCCAGCCGACGCACGCCGATCGGGCGGCATGGGGGCAGCCTTGCCATGCTGCGCCCCGACGACATGGCGGCGCATGTGATCGACGGGCTTCTGGACCTGCATCCGGGACTGGAGGTGGACGAGGTGATCATGGGCTGCGCCAATCAGGCGGGCGAGGACAACCGGAACGTGGCGCGGATGGCGGTGCTGCTGTCGCGCCTGCCCGACTTGGTTCCGGGGCTGACGGTCAACCGACTGTGCGCAAGCGGGCTAGATGCGGTGATCGCGGGCGCACGGGCCATCCGGGACGGGGCAGAAGTGGTGATCGCGGGCGGCGTCGAGAGCATGACTCGCTCGCCCTTTGTGCTTGCCAAGGCCGAAACGGCCTTTTCGCGGCAGGTCGAGATGCACGACACATCAATCGGCTGGCGGTTCGTCAACGACCGGATCGCGCAGGCTTACGGCGTTGAATCGATGCCGGAAACCGCCGAGAATGTGGCAGCGGAGCATGGCGTTTCCCGTGTCGATCAGGACGCCTATGCTCTGCGGTCGCAGGCGCGGTACGACGCGGGCTGGCATGCAGCGGACATCATGCCGGTCACGATCCGGGGTCGCAAGGGAGACACGGTTGTCGGCGTGGACGAGCATCCTCGTGCGACAAGTCTGGACCGGCTGGCGGCCCTGCCCGCGCCGTTCCGGGCCGGGGGGACGATCACGGCGGGCAATGCCGCAGGGATCAACGACGGCGCGGCGGCGCTGATTCTGGCTTCGGCGGCGGGGGTGCGGCAGCAAGGGTTGACCCCGCTGGCGCGGGTCGGGGCGGCGGCTGCGGCTGGGGTGGCACCCCGCGTCATGGGGATGGGTCCGTTTGCTGCGGTGGCGCGGCTGACGGCGCGAACCGGGCGTGCGGCTGCGGATTACGATGTGCTCGAGTTGAACGAGGCCTTTGCTGCGCAGGTGCTGGCCTGCCTGCGCGCCTGGGGGATTGCCGATGACGATCCCAGAGTGAACGCATATGGCGGCGGGATCAGCATGGGGCACCCCTTGGGCATGTCAGGCGCGCGGATCGCGGCGGCGGCTGCGCGGAGGCTGGCCGAGGGAGGCGGGCGTTCCGCGCTGGTGACGCTGTGCGTCGGGGTCGGTCAGGGAGTGGCGCTGGAGCTGTTGGCGGTCTGACGGTCAGGCAAAGCTGTCGATGGTCTGGACCGCGCCGTCGAGCGCCTTGCCCTCTTCATCCTTGAGCGCGGCTTCACGCAGGCGGCGGCACCAGTCGGCGGCGTCAGAGCGATGGGCGACCCTGGCGGTTGCGGCCAGGACCCTGTCAAACTTGGACTGCCCGCGCGCGTGGGTGTCGGAGTAGCCCTTGATCAGGCGACGGCAGCGGATCAGCTCGACCGCTAGATCATAGCGCGGCAGGGCTTCGAGGGCGGTGGCCAGCCATTGGTCCAGATGCGCCACTTCTTGCGCGTGGCGTAACGTGCGCCGGCGCCAGCCCTTCAGCCCCCCCACCGCGTGCAACATCACGAAAGCCAGCAGGCTGTCGGTCCGCATCCGGCGGCCGTTGGAAAACCAGCGGTCCAGGCGCGCCATCCAGACCGGGCTGGCGGCGACGCGCGCACCCATTTTCGCAGGCAGCAGACCGGCGATTTCCTCGGCGCGGGGGTGCATGTATTCGGTCAACTGCATCAGATTGCCGCCCTTCAGGCGCATCTCACCTTCGATCCGAGTCATTCGAGTGGCACGGGTTTTCAGATCGGCCACGCGGATCACGTCATCATAAGCCATTGCGTTGGCGATGTATTTCGCAGCCTCGCGGGTCAGGATGTGGCCGTGACCGGCGCTGTCGCGGGTCAGGACGGAGTCGACGCGGGTCAGGTACTGGGCGCCGTAAGCCGTGTCCTGAAATTCCACCACCTTGCGCAGGCCGGGCAGCGCCATTTCGGCGACCGGGGCGGGCAGCGATTGGGCGCGGCGCTGCAGGTCGGCCCATTCAGCCGTCAGATGCGCGGGACCGCTGACCGTCAGGGCGAGCTGTGCGGCCTTCGGTTTAGGGGCGGTGGTCGTTGGCGACTGCGCCTCGGCAAAGGCGGCAGCGAATGCGCGGAGCGAGCCTTCGACCCCCTTGCCGCTGCGGCGTATCGCGGCCTCGAACGCCTCGCGCGGAAAGGGCAGAACACCCGAGCCCGCCAGCGCACCAAACAAGGATGCGGAAATGACCGAGCCGTTGCGGATCGCGAGCGTGTCGAAATCGGCGGCGATGAAACGGCGGGCGGCGATTTCAGCCGCCGCCATCACTTCGGCCGACGAGGCGATGCCGTCGCCGGGGGTCATCTTTTCGGACACCGCCAGTGCCCGGTGGGTGGACGCAATCAGGGTCGTACGGTCGGGGGTGACAAAGCCGCGTAATATGGCGCGGCCCGCCTCCATCATCTCGGCGGCGATCATGACGTCGACGTCGCCTGCGGTCGGCATCAGGGAAAACACCGGGGTGCCCCCGGCGGCGGGGGCCATCTCGACGTAGTAGACTGTGGCCCCGGTGCGTTGCGCCACGCCCGCGACAGACGTCGCCTGCGCGGCATAGCCGTTCTGCCGGGCCAGATCTTCGATCCATGCGGTCAGCACGCCGCCGCCCTGCCCGCCCACGGCGAGCACCGCCAGCTTGATGATACTGGCCAGTGCCGGGTCGGGGCTTTGGGCGATCAGGGGGTCGTGGGCAGTCATGGGGCGGCCTCGAAGGTCAGACGACGGGCGGTGCGGCGGACTTGCAGCCAGCCAATGATGCGCGTGCGCCAGCCGGCGACCCGGCGCTCCCATGCGGTCGGGTTGTGGATCACGCGGGCCTCGTAAAACGACGGGCACAGGATGGCGGCGTCTGCGACCTCGCCACAGTTGCCGCAGCCGACGCAGCTTTGGTCGATGGAGGCGACGGGGTCGTCGCGCAGCGGATCGTCCAGTTTTTTCAACGACAGCGACGGGCAGCCCGACAGGCGGATACAGGCGTGATCCCCGGTGCAGATGTCTTCATCGACGCCAAAGCGGGGGGTTTCGACGCGCCGACCCTCCTTGATCGCCTGCGCCGCCAGCGGCTTTTCGCGGCGCTGCTTGTTCAGCATGCATTCCGACGACGCGACGATGACTTTCGGGCCGGTTTCGCCGGTCGTCAGCGCCTCGCGCAGCACGTCGCGCATGTGGCCGACGTCGTAGGTGCGGTTGACTTCGCGGACCCAGGTGATGCCGATGCCCTTCAGCGCCTTCGAAATCGGGTTCTTCGTCGCCTTGGTGGCGTTGTCTGCGCGCGATGACATCACGTCCTGCCCGCCCGTCGCCGCCGAATAGTAGTTGTCGACGATCACCGCGACCGAGTCCGACTTGTTGAACGCCATATTGCCGAAGCTGGATGACAGCCCGTTGTGCCAGAATCCGCCGTCGCCGATTATGGAGATGGCCCGGCTCGCGCCACCACCGCCGAAGGCCGCGTTGGCAGCAGGACCTAGGCCGTAGCCCATGGTCGCGCCGCCGATCTCGAAGGGGGGCAGCGCCGCGAACAGGTGGCAGCCGATGTCGGCGCTGATCTGCAGCTTGCCGGTTTCCTTCTGCACCAGCTTCATCGCGGCGAAGATCGGGCGTTCCGGGCAGCCGGTGCAGAAACCCGGGGGCCTGATCGGGACGGTGTTCGACAGGTCCGGGATCTGCGGCCGATCCTCGTTCGGCGCGCGGTGCACCGCCGCCAGCAGGCCCGGCGCGGCCTGCTTCAGAAACGCGGTCAGGCTGTCGAGCATGACCTGCCCGGTATATTCGCCCGCCATCGGAAAGATGTCCTTGCCGCGCAGCCGGACCGGCACTCCCGCGCGGTAAAGGTAGGTCGACAACTGCTGTTCGATGAATTCGGGCTGGCCTTCCTCGATGACCAGCACCTGATCCTTGCCTTGGCAAAACTCCAGAACTTCCGACGACACCAGCGGATAGGTGACGTTCAGCACGTAAAGCGGCACCTGGCTGTTACCGTGCAGATCGGCCAGCCCCAGCCGCTGCAAGGCGCGGATCACGCCGTTATACATGCCGCCCTGCATGACCAGCCCGACCGGAGCGGACGCAGGCCCGAACACCTCGTTCAGGCCCAGTTCACGGATGAAGCGTTCTGCGGCCGGCCAGCGGTTCTTTATCTTGTCCTGTTCGTGGGCGTAGGACATCGGCGGCAGCACGACGCGGGCGAAATCCGACCGCGGCGCAGACAGGGCATCCTTGACCGACAGGGTCGGTCGGCGGTTGTCGCGGGTCTGGAAGCTGCCGGTAACGTGGCAGGACCGGATGCGGACCATCAGCATCACGGGCGTGTTCGTCGCCTCGGACAATTCGAACCCGTCCGACACCGCCTTGGTGATGCACGGCAGATTGGGGCGCGGATCCAGGAGCCAGAACTGCGACTTCATCGCAAAGGCGTGGCTGCGTTCCTGCATGATGGAACTTCCCTCGCCGTAATCCTCGCCCACGATCACCAGCGCACCGCCCGTCACGCCCGAGGACGCGAGGTTCGACAGGGCATCGGACGCCACGTTGACACCAACCGAGCCCTTGAACGTGACCGCCCCCCGGATCGGGTAATGCACCGACGCGGCCAGCATCGCCGCTGCCGCCGCCTCGTTCGCGTTCGCCTCGAACCGCACGCCCAATTCAACCAGCAGGTCCTGCGCGTCGGCCAGAACGTCCATCAGATGCGAGATCGGCGCGCCCTGATAGCCGCCGACATAGCCCACGCCGTTTTCCAGCAGCGCCTTGGTGATCGCCAGAATCCCTTCGCCCGTGAAGGTTTCACCCTCCCCTAGCCGCAGATCCTCGATTTCCGCCTTGAACGACCGTTCTGCCATCGGGGCTGTCCTTACTGTACAGGATCGGTGTTGGACCACAGCACGGGGCCGCCGTCCTTTTCATAGGCCATGCCCTGCGGGAAGCTGATCGCCTCAAGCTGCAAGCCCCAGGGGGCCGAGAAATACAGGATGGACTGCCCCGCCGCCGGGCCTTCGGACACCGGGATCGGCCCCATGTTGACGGTCAGCCCCTTTTCCTTGAGAAAGGCGGCCGCCGCATCGATGTCGTCAACGTAAAAGGCGATGTGATGCCCGCCGATGTCGCTGTTGCGCATGGCGACGGTCTGCTGGTCGGGGGCAGTGTACTTGAACAGTTCTATGTTGGACCCGAACCCGCAGCGCATCAGTGTGATCTGTTCGATCACCGCGCGGGGGTCGACGGCGAGCACATCTTGCATGAAGGTGCCCGCATCGTCGCGGAACGGGCCGAAGGACATCGCCTTCTGGCAGCCCATGATGTCGGCAAAGAACGTCTCGGCCTGCGCCAGATCTGGCACGGTGATGCCGATGTGGTTGACGCCACGCATGCCAGGAACAGGCTCGGCAAGGGAGGGTCCGGCGAGAACAGCAAGTGCTGCAAGCAGTGCGAGGCGGTTCAGCATGTCACGTTCCTTTGCGTTGCAGGGGTGGGGCGGTCAGATTTCATGTTTGCGGATGTTGGCGAGCATCTTTTGCAAAGTTCCGGTGAAGAGACGCCGCTCTTCATCGGGGATGCCGCGAAACATCCGTTGATGCGCTTCGGCCATGTGCGGCCAAAGCATTTCAAAGGCTGCGCGTCCGGGGTCGGTGATGAAGACGCGGGTGGCTCGGCTGTCGTCGGCGTCGGTTTGGCGGCGGATGAGGCTGTCAGCCTGCAACTGGTCCAGCGCGCGGCTGAGCGTCGATTGCTCGACCACAGAATAGACCGCCAACTCACGGATCAGCGGCCCATCAATCACCGACAGCACGGCAAGCGCCCGCATCTTAGGCGTGGACAGGCCGAGTTCTGCCATCTCTTCGCGCAGGGAGGCGTTGTAGCGGCCCATGATCCGATTCATCAGATAGGGCGCATAGTTGGTCAGACCGATTTCGCCCAGCCGCGCCGCAGATTTGACATCCTGGGTCATGCGCCGAGCCTTTTCGCGGCCAGATAGCCCGATCCGCCACCAAGGCCGGGACCCGGATGCGTCGATGCGCCGATATGGGTAAGCCCTTTCGGCAGGTCAGCGGCATGCGCGTAGGGCCGCCAGAGGAAAAACTGGTCGATCGAGCATTGCCCGCCATAGGGGTCGCCGCCGACAAGGTTTACGTTCATCCGCTCGAGGTCTTTGGGCGAGTGTGCGGTGCGGGCCAGCTTGATCCGGTCGAAATCCTTGATATGCCGGGCAAGGATCGCCTCGATCCGGTCGGCGAAAGCCTCTTTCGCGGTGTCCCAGTCGGTCGCCACGATCTCACCCGCAGCGTCGCCCTTGATTTCGCGCGGGGCGTCAGGGATTTGCAGCCACAGTATCGCCTTGCCGGGCGGACATCGGGTCGGGTCGAGGCGGCTCGGTTGGCCGACGCAGATGGTGGGTGTTTCGGGGAACATGCCGCGTTCGGCCTCGTTGGCCGATTTGGAAACGGCGTCTATGCCGTCTGACAGGTGGATCAGCGCGACATCCTGCAACCCGGGTGCCAGCCATTCGGGTGGTGCGTCCAGCGCGTAGTGCAACTGGAAATCGCCACGCCCGTGGCGGAATTTGCGTGCCGCGGCGGCAGGATTCGCGTCCCGCAGCAGACGATCCTGCAACTGGCCCGGCGCGACCGAGGCCAGGACCGAGGCGCAAGGGATCGTCTCGCCATCCGCCAGGGTCACGCCGGCGACCTTGCCACCGCTGATCACGATCCGGTCCACATCCGCCCCGGTGCGGAAGGTACCGCCATGCGCCTCGATCAGCGACCGGAACGCGGCGACCGCCTGCCCCGCGCCGCCCTTGACGACCGGCGCACCCGCAGCCTCGAGCGCGAAGGCGATCACTTTGCCCATCTGGCCGGAATAGGCGCTTTCCGGCGTCAGGCCGCAGTGCAATACCCATGGCGCGAACAGCGCCTGCGCCAAAGGAGACCGGTAATTGGTTTCCAGCCAGCCCCGCGCCGGGGTCAGGGCGGTGCCGAACCACGCAGCCAAGCCCCGCGCCCCGCGCTTGCGGGCCTGGGCGAACAGCAGTTTCGCGGTGCCCCAGCTCCAGAGATCGCCGCCGAGCAGGGCGAACAGGAACTGCGCGTCGGCCGCAACGCCGCCTGTGTCTGCCGACAACGCAGCCCCGTCGCCGGACGCCAACGCCTCGAAAGCCGCCACGTTCGCGGCGTGATCCATCGTCAGCACCAGCGCCGACCCATCTGGTCGCAGCACGGCGGTCGGACGCGCGGCGTGACAGTATTCGAACCCGTGCCCGGCAAGATCGGGTCCCAGCGCCGCACCCGCAGGCCCGGTCATGAACAGCACAAAGGTCGCCGCCATCACATCATGCTGAAAGCCCGGCAGCGTCAGTTCTTCTGTCCGCAGGCAGCCTCCGATCCGGTCTTCGCGTTCCAGCACCAACACCTTGCGCCCTTTCAGCGATAAAAGCGCTGCCGCCGTCAGGGCGTTGATGCCAGAGCCGACGATGACGTGATCAGGCTGCACCGGCTATCCTTTCGGAACCAGCGCCAGCGCCCGGATCGGCGACCCTGTGCCGTTCTTGATCTTCAGGGGCGCAGCCATCAGGATTGCCCCCTTGGCTGGAAGCTTCGACAGGTTGGCGAGGCTGGCCAGACCGAAACGGTTGTTGGCGTGCAGCAGGTTGTGCGCCGGATAGGGCGGCGTCATGCCCCCGGCCTGCCCCGCATCGGTGCCGATGCACTGGCTGCCCCAGCCGACGATACCCTTGTCGATCAGATACTGGATCACCTCGGCTGTCGGGCCGGGCGTATGCGGTCCGGTGTCGTTTGCGTTCAGAAAGGCCGCCTCGTCATTGGCAAATTTGTCCCAGTCCGACCGCAGCACCACCCACTCGCCCGCGTTGATCACGCCATACTTCGCTTCCCACGCCTTCACATGGTCGATGGTCAGCAGGAAATCCGGGTCTGCGACGCATTCGGCGCTAAAATCCAGCACGTTGACCGAGGCCACCAGCCGCTGCACGTCGAGCGTGTCGGTGTAGCCGTCGCGATAGTCCTTGCCGGTGATCCAGTGGTGCGGCGCGTCGAAATGCGTGCCCGAATGTTCGCCCAGTTCCAGCCAGTTCCACGCCCAGAACGGCCCGTTCTGGTCATACTCGCTGATCCGATGGATCTTGATCGGCGGAGTGTCCTTGGCAAAATCCGGGGGCAGCTTCAGAAGCGGCGTTTCCGGGCCGAGCACCCCGGAGCAGTCCACCACCTCGATCCCGCCCGAAGCGAGCAGGCCTGCAAGCTGGCCAAGCACATCTGCTGAAATCATGTCACTCTCCCTGTCGCGCCAAAGCGCCTTTCGTGGAAGCCACGGCACTTGCGGAATGCCGTGTTTCGATGCGAATCATGCTAGACAGAATTAAATGCGTTTGCAAATATCATCGCAGGCAAGGGAAGAAGGGATGCGTTTTGACCGAGGCTGACGCCGTGCTGATCGGGGCGGGTCACAACACGCTGGCCGCGGCGCTGCACCTTGCGTCCAAGGGCTGGCGGGTGGCGGTGTTCGAGCAGGCTCCGGTGCCGGGTGGTGCGATCAAGACCGGGGAATACACCCTGCCCGGCTTTCGGCACGACTGGGCGGCGATGAACCTGTCGCTGTTCGCGGGAAGCGCCTTCTTCAAGCAGCACGGGCCCGAACTGATGCGCCATGGCTGCGCCTTTGTGCCCGTGACGCGGCCCTTTGCGTCTTCGTTCGAGGATGGGTCATGGCTTGGGGTTTCCACTGACGCAGCCGAAACGGCGTCCCGGATCGCTGCCTTGTCCCCGGAAGATGCCGAGAAGTGGAATAAGCTCGTTGCGGGCTTTGGCGCAGAGGCTCCGCATCTGTTCGGGCTTCTGGGCAGCTCGATGAAAATTCGTGCGCTTGCATATTTCATGTTTAAAACGTTGCGTGGCAAAGGTTTGACGGGGACGCTGGATTTCACCCGGTTCCTGCTGTCGTCGCCGCGCCAGTGGCTGACGGAAACGTTCCGGCATCCCCATGTCCGGGCGATGTTGGGGGCGTGGGGGATGCATCTGGATTTCGCGCCAGATGTCGCGGGCGGCGCGATGTTTCCTTATCTGGAAGGAATGGCCGGGCAAGCCTTCGGGATGGCGATCGGGGCGGGCGGGGCCGATACGGTGGTCAACGCGCTGGTTGCCGCGATCCAGTCGCGCGGCGGGGTAGTCGAATGCAACTCGCCCGTCGCGCGGGTGCTGCGCGACGGCGGGCGGGCGAGCGGGGTAGAGTTGGCCGATGGGCGGGTCGTCAAAGCGGCCAAGGCGGTGATCGCAGGAGTAGCACCCGGTGCACTGCCGAAGTTGACCGGAGGCACGACTCCGGCGTTTGATGGTGCCATGACCCGGTTTGCCCACGCCCCCGGCACGATGATGATTCACCTCGCGCTGTCCGGTCTGCCGGACTGGCGGGCCGGGGCGGCGTTGCAGACCTATGCCTATGTGCATCTCGGCGACAGTTTGGACCAAATGGCGCGGACCTATGCGCAGGCACAGGGCGGAATGCTGCCGGATGCGCCGGTTCTGGTGGTGGGACAGCCGACCGTGGTCGACCCGTCGCGCGCGCCTGCAGGCCATCATGTGTTGTGGGTGCAGGTCCGAATGGTGCCGGGCAGGATTTCAGGCGACGCGGCGGGGGTGATCGCGGCGACCGACTGGGCCGGGGCGGCCGAGCCGATGGCGGAACGCGCGCTGGACATCCTCGAGCGGCACGCGCCGGGGTTGCGCGGCAAGATCCTCGGGCGGCGGATTGTGTCACCTGCGGACCTCGAAGCGGACAACCCCAATCTCGTCGGCGGCGATCAGATCTGCGGAAGCCACCATCTGGCGCAGAACTTTGTTTTCCGCCCCGCGCGCGGCCATGCCGACGGATCGACGCCGATCCCGGGACTGCACCTGACCGGCGCTGCCGTGTGGCCCGGCGCGGGAACCGGTGCGGGGCCGGGATATCTTCTGGCCCGAAAGCTGGCCGGAAGCTGAACGCTGACCAAAAAAACAGAAACAACCAACAGGGAAATGACCATGAACCTCAACCGTCGCAGTCTTCTGCAACTCTCCACCGCCGCCATGGCGTTGGGCGTCACCGGCCTGCCCGCCCGCGCGCAGGCCATCGAAGAACTGGTGATCGCCTACAACGTCACCTTGCCCTCCTGGGATCCGACCGTGGGGCCGAGTGCCGTGAACCCGACCATTCAGGGCTTTTATCAGTCGGTGTTCGACCAGTATATCCTGCAGCAACCCGACCTGAAACCAGCCCCCGGCTTGCTGACCGAGTGGGGGTGGAGCGATGACAAAAAGCAGGTCTGGATGACGGTGCGCGAAGGCGTCAACTGGCACGACGGCAGCCCCTTCACGCCTGAGGATGTGGCGTGGTCGCTGGCGCGGGTGGCGAAACCCGAAACCGGTAGCCCGATCCAGTTTGTCTGGGGCACGCTGGCAAATCATCGGGTCGAGGGCAACAAAGTCATCGCCGACGTGGTCCAGTTCGACCCGACGATCTTCAAGTGGATGTATTTCCTGACCGGCTATGTCTTGCCGAAGGCCTACTATGAGAAGGTCGGCGCAGAAGGTTTCGAGGCAGCACCCATCGGCACCGGCCCCTACATGGTCGAAAAGTTCGAGCGCAACGCCTTCGTTCGTCTGAAAGCCAACGCCAACTACTGGGGCGGAAAGCCCGACTTCGACACGGTGACGATCAAGTTCGTCCCCGATGCGGCCGCTCGGGTGGCCGAAGTGGAATCGGGCAACAGCCACGTCACGCTGGAAATGCCTTATGAAGAATATGACCGTCTGAAAGGCGGACCGCTGGCAGGGATCGCGGCGCCGATCTCGGACATCGGGATGATCTTCCTCAACGACATCGAGGTGATGAAAGACCCGAATGTGCGCAAAGCCGCCGCGCACGCCATCGACAAGCAGACCATCATCGACCGGCTGTTGTCGGGCTATGGGGTCAAGATCGACACACTGGAAACCCCGGAATACGACGCCTACGACGCCTCGATCTCGGTGGCCTATGACCCGGCGAAGTCGGTCGAACTACTGGCGGCCTCGGGCTACAGCGTCGAAAAGCCGGTCAAGTTCAAGATCCAGACCACTAAGGGCTTTAAGCCCAAGGACTACGAAGTGATCCAGGCCATCGTCGGGTTGTGGCGCAAGGTCGGGATCGAGGCAGAGATCGAGGTCTACGAGATCGCCAAGCACTATGAACTGCGCGCGGCAGATCAGCTGGCCCCGGCGGCGTTCTACAACTGGGGCAACTCAGTGGGCGACCCCACGACTTCGACAGGCTTTGCAATGTTCGGGCCGAGCCCTCATTCGGTCTGGGACGGCGAAGATCTGATGGGGATGATCGGGCCTTTGTGGGGCGAGGCGGACGAGGCCAAGCGGATCGAGGGCTGGAAGGCGGTCGACCGGTTCGTGGCGGACAACGCGCTGGTAATTCCGCTGCTGCAATATGTGCAGCCGATCCTGCATGCGCCGGGGGTGGTTGTCACGCCGCATGCCTCGGGCGCGCTGTTGCCGCATCTGATGAAGCGGGCCTGATGGCTGGCGTCAAAACCGGGGGGCTTCGCGCCCCCCGGACCTCCCGCAGGGTATTTATGAACAGATGATGGCCGCAAGGGTCTTGATGGGGCGAGCGCATGCGGCTGTTGCAGAGTTCTATGATGCGGTTGGCCACGACGGCGGTGACGCTGTTCGGGGTGGCAGCGATCGTGTTTGTTGTGATCCGGGTGGTGCCCGGCAATCCGATCGCAATGATGCTGCCGCCCGGAGCGACCGAGGCGGATATCGCGCGGCTGTCGGCGCTTTACGGGTTGGACAAGTCGATTTTCCAGCAGTTCGTGATCTGGGTAGGCGGGGTGGTGCAGGGCGACTTTGGCACGTCGATCACCACGCGGCAGCCGGTGCTGGGGCTTGTACTGGGGCGGTTACCGGCAACATTGGAGCTGTCGATCATGGCACTGGTGATTGCCGTGGTCATCGGCGGATTTGCCGCGCTGACCGGCACGCGGATGCGGGGCACGCGGGTCGAGGGCGGAATAGACGTGGCCAACGGCGTGGCGTTGTCAGTGCCGGATTTCCTGTGGGGCTTGGTGTTGATCCTGTTGTTCGGTGTGCTGGTGCCGGTGTTCCATATCTCGGGTCGGGTCTCGCCTAGTCTGGACCTGCCGTTCGTGACGGATTTCTATCTGTTCGAAAGCGTGCTGCGGCTGCGGTTCGATCTGTGGGCCGATCTGGTCGCCCACATGTTCATGCCGGCGCTGGCGCTCGCGATCCCTCTGTCGGCGATCATCGGGCAACTGTTGAAGCAGAGCCTCAAGGAAACCATGCATCTGGACTATGTCACGCTGAGCCGCACCAAGGGCTATGGCGAAAACCATGTGATCCTGCGCGAGGCGCTGCCCAATGCGGTCTTGCCGACGCTGACGCTGGTCGGTGTGCAATTCACCTTTCTGATCGGCGGGACGGTGATTATCGAGCGGCTGTTTTCCTATGAAGGTCTGGGCAACATGGCGATTGATGCAGTGATCAACCGCGACCTGCCGCTGATCCAGGGGATCGTGATCCTGTTCGCGGTGATCTTTACGGCCGTCAACCTGTTCGTTGACCTGATGTATGCCGCCCTGAACCCACGTTTGCGGCATGCTTGACGGTCGCGGGGCCGTCAGGCGGCGGGCGGGGGTGCGGCTGTGGCTGTCGGCGATCTGGCTGGGATTGCTGGTGCTGGCTGCTCTCCTGGCACCGTGGATCGCGCCGAAGGACCCACTGGCGCAGGATTTGTTTCTGGGCCGGCTGCCTCCGTTCTGGGTGGCGGGGCATGAGCCGGGGTATCTTCTGGGCACCGACAGTCTGGGGCGCGATGTCCTGAGCCGTATCCTTTATGGCGCGCGGATCGCGTTGGTAGTGGCGCTGGTGGCCGGAACGGTGACCTGCGTGCTGGGGGCGGCACTGGGGTTGATGGCGGGGTATCTGCGCGGCTGGGTCGATGTACTGATCAGCCGGTTCATTGACATTTGGATGGCCTTTCCGCCCGTCTTGTTTTCCATCTTGCTGATCGCGGTGATCGGGCCCGGGCTGGGGTCTATCATTCTTGCCATCGTCATCATCGACTGGACCCGCTTTGCCCGCGTGGTGCGGGCGGAAGCCATGGCACAGGGGGCGATGGATTATGTCGCCTCGGCACGGGTGGCAGGGCGGGGGCGAATCGGGATCATGCTGCGGGAGATCTTGCCGAACGTGCTGCCCACGATTGTTGTTCTCTTGACGCTGGAGATGGGGATCGCGGTGATCGTCGAGGCCATCCTGAGTTTCGTGAACCTGTCGATCTCCACCGACGACCCGACCTGGGGCGGCATGATCGCGGAGGGGCGCGCGTCGGTGCATCAGGCGTGGTGGGTGCTGATGTTTCCATTGATCACGCTTTTCCTGACCGTGCTGAGCTTTTCGCAACTGGGAGAAGGGTTGAAGGACCGCTTCGATCCGGTGCTGCGATGAGCTATCTGGTCATCGACCGGCTGACGGTGCGGTTGCGGGGGGGTGGGCCGCTGTTGCGCGCGGTGTCGCTGCAGGTAGCGCCGGGCGAGGTGCGCGGGCTGGTCGGCGAAAGCGGGGCCGGGAAGTCGATGATCGGCAGGGCGGTGCTGGGCATCCTGCCACAGGCCGCCGAGGTGGTGTCAGGGCGCATCATGCTGGACGGAGTGGATCTGTTAGCTCTCCCCCCGGGCGAACGGCGAAGGCGCGTTGGGGCGACCTGCGCGCTGATCCCGCAGGACCCGCTGACCGCGCTGAACCCGTCGCGGCGGATCGGGCCGCAGATCACAGACCGGCTTGTGGACATTATGGGCTGGGACCGGGCACGGGCCGAGGCGCGGGCGCGCGAGCTACTGGCCGAGGTGCAGATCCCCGACCCCGACCGGGTGATGCGGTGCTATCCGCACGAGCTTTCCGGGGGGATGCGGCAGCGCATCCTGATCGCGAGCGCCTTTGCTGCCGAGCCGAAGCTGATCGTGGCGGATGAGCCCACGACCGCACTGGACGTAACCGTGCAGAAGCAGATCCTGAAGCTGATCAAGGAGATGCAGGTGCGGCACGGCACCGCGTTGCTGTTCGTGTCACATGATTTGGGGGTGGTTTCCAAAGTGTGTCAGAGCCTGTCGGTGCTCTATGCCGGAATGGTGCTGGAGGAGGCGTCGGTGGCGGATTTCTTTCGGGCACCAAAGCATCCCTATGCGGCGGCCCTGCTGGCCGCGACGCCGAAATACACCGATCCGACAGCCGGCCTGATCCCAGTGCCCGAAGCGGTGCTGGTGGCCACCCGGGCCGAAGTGGCCGAAGCGGACCGGAGGGCTGAGCATGGCTGATCTCTACGAAGTGGCTGGGCTGCAGCTGTCGCTGGCCGACATGACGAGGAAACCGTTGCTCGGCGCGGCGCCACGGCTAGAGATCCTGAAGGGGCTGAATTTTACGATTCCCAAAGGGTCGGTTCTGGGCATCGTTGGCGGGTCAGGGTCGGGGAAATCGACGGTGGGCCGGGCGCTGGTGCGGCTCTTGGAACCATCGGCGGGCAGCGTTCGGTTCGACGGGGTGGACATCACCCATCTGGACGAGGCAGGCCTGCGGCCCTTGCGGCGGCGGTTCCAGATGATCTTTCAGGACCCGATGAGCAGCCTGAACCCCCGGCACCGCGTTGGCACGCTGATCGCGGAACCCCTGCGCCTGCACGGGCTGGACGGCATCCCAACCCGCGTCGCCCGCGCGCTGGATCATGTGGGCCTGCCTGCCGGTTTCACCGCGCGCTATCCGCATGAACTCAGCGGCGGTCAGCGTCAGCGTGTCGGCATCGCACGGGCCATCGCACTGGAGCCCGATTTCATTCTGGCCGACGAAATCGTTTCGGGGCTGGATGTATCGAGCCAGGCGCAGGTTCTGAACCTGTTGGAACAACTGGTGCGCGATCTGGGGCTGACGCTGGCGTTCATCAGCCACGACCTCAGCGTGATCCGCAGGCTTTGCGCGCGGGTGATGGTGCTGCATCAGGGCGTTATCGTCGAGGATCGGGTGACCGCCGACCTGTTTGCAAGCCCGCAGGCCGCCTACACCCGCGAGCTTCTGGACGCGATCCCCCTGCCCGACCCGGATCAGGTCTGGGCCTGACCCCTAGTCTTGCGCGTGGTTGCCCAGGCCCTCGATCAGCCGCTCCACCCCAGCGTCGGTCGTCAGCACCCCCGGCGACAGCCGCAGGATCGACCCGCGCCCGTCGGCCGAGATGCCATCGTCGCGCAGCGCTTGCACGACGCCCGACGCAGGCTGCCCCCCGGCCAGACGCAGCATCAGCGACCCGCCCCGCGCGCATTCAGCCACCGGCGTCACCAGATCCAACCCTAGCCCTTGGGCCGCCGCGATGATCCGGTCGGTCTGGCGGCGGTTCTGGGCAAGGATCGCCGCCTTGTCCTGTGCCGCATGCCAGTCCATCGCGGGCAACGATGCGATGGCCGCCATGCAGCCCGGCGTGCCGTTGTCGAACCGGCGGATGTCGGGGGCAAGCTCGAACCGGTCAAGCGCCCAGCTGAACGGGTTGGGCTGGCTGAACCAACCGCGCAACTCGGGCGAGCAGTCCGCGATCAGGTGGGGGGCGACATGCAGCACCCCGGCCCCGGGCGTGCCGCACATCCATTTCAGACTGGTCGAGAGGGTGAAATCCACCGGAGGCGCCATCACGTCGAACGGCAGCAACCCAGCACCTTGGGTGATGTCGACGCCGATCAGGCTGCCCATCGCCCGGCCATGTGCGACCATGGCGTCCAGATCAATGCGCTTCGATGTGGTCGACGACACCCATGTCAGCAGCGCCAGCCCCACATCCGGCCCCCAGGCCGCCAGAAAATCCTCGTCCTCTACATAAGCCGCCCCCTGCCGCAACGGCACGGTGTCCAGCGTAAAGCCGAACCGTTCGGCCAGCTTGACCATCAGGAAATGGTTAGACGGAAAGCAGTCGGCGGCCACCAACACCCGCTTGCCGCGCAAACGGTCCGGCGGCAGCGCCGTCAACAGCATGTGCAGACCCTGCGTCACACTTTCACAGGTTGTCACGCTGTCGTCGGGCGCGTTCAGAATCGCGCGCCAGCGGTCGACAAACCGCCCGCGCCGGGGCAGCACCCAGCCCCACTGGCCGTCATCGGCCGCACTCCACACTTCGGCAAACTCGGCCATCGCCCGCGCAAGGTCCTGCGCCTTGCCGGGATACTGGCCAATCGAATGATACAGAAAATAGACATCTTCCATGGGTCTTACCTTTGATAGGCACGCTGGAAACGATACTCCAGCCAGCCGGTCAGCCGCACCAGCGGCCAGAGGATCGCCACATAGATCAGTGCAGCACCGATCAGCGGCGTGGGGTTGGCGAAGAGCGCCTGCGCGTCCGTCGCCTGTTTCAACAGGTCGGTCATCGCGACCACAGACGCCAGCGAGGTGTCCTTGATGATCGACACGCAGTTCGACGCATGCGGCGGAATCACCAGCCGGATCGCTTGCGGCAGCACAACCTTGTGCATCATCCGCCAGAACCCGAGGCCAAGGGCGGCCGAGGCTTCGAACTGCCCCCGGGGCACCGCTTGAATACCCGCGCGCACAACCTCGGATGTATAGGCGGCCAGCACGAATGACAGCGCCGCCGCCGCCGCCGTGAAGGACGACAGCACGATCCCGGCAAAGGGCAGCGCATAATAGATCAGGATCAGGACGACCAGCACCGGCATCGCGCGCATCAAGTCAGTATAGGCGATGGCCAAGAGCCGCAGCGGTTTGGGCGCATATAGCCGCGTCAGCGCGATCCCCAGACCCATCAGGCTGCCCAGTACGATGGCCGTCAACCCCAACAGCAGCGTATTGCCCAGGCCGCGCAGCAGGATCGGGAAGGCCCGCTCCATGACGCTGAGGTTGAAAAAGATGTCGATGGCGTTCATCAAAGGGTGTCCTCTGCAGGTCGATCGGTGATCAGCTTGTGACCCGTCGCATGAACCCGCCCAAACGCTGCCGAGGTGACCCGCCCGCTCTTCACGCCGCAGACTTTGGACGCCGGAACTTTGCCACGAATGACGGTCAGATCGCTAGGAACGCACACCGGACATGCTTTAGCCTGCCGTACCTCGCCCGCTCGAAATCGGGCGCGACCATCTGTCAGGCTCATTGGCGGCCCCAGTCGGTTTCAATCTGCGCCTTGAACAGCAGAAGCTCCAGGTCATGCGTCGTGCAGGTGCGCTGCCAACGGTCATCGGTCATCCAGCCGCCGCGCCAGGTACTCATCGCGACAAGGGAGGTCTGTGCGTCCAGCCCAGTGTCCGCGCCGGGCGTCACCCGGATCGACACGCGGGGGCGGCGATCACCATGTGGGCCAAGATGAAAGTCGATCAAGTCAAGTGCGGGATGGGGCCGGATTTCAACTTCGGCCGCCGATCCGTCGAAGAGCGAGACGCCGTGCCAGACATCCGTCCCGGGCCCCGGCTGAAGGTCCATCGAACCCAGCGCCCAACGGCCCACCGCGCGGCCATCCGACAGATTAGCAAAGGTAAAGTCATAAGGCGCCTCGACATGGGACGAAGCGAGATGGGCAAAGGTCATGACACGCTCCAAGGTGGCGGGCGGCACGGGATGCATGCCGCCCGAAAACAGGTTCAGTCGGCAGACGTCGGCACCGGCATCGGCGTCACGGTAAAGCCACCGGCATTCGGCGCAGTGCCCATCCACTTTTCAAATATCGCGGCCATCGTGCCGTCGGTCTTCATGTCAGAGATGATCTGGTTGACCTGTTCCAGCTTGTCGGACCCTTTCGGCATCATCATCGCGAACTTTTCGCCGGTGACGATCTCGGCACCGACCGTCAGCCCCTGCATCTGGCCGAAGGCAAAGCGCAGGCCGACCACGTCATTCACGACGGCATCGATCCTCCCGTTCTGCAAGTCGGTCAGCAGGTTCGACGTCGTGTCATAGCTCTTGTATTCCGCATAGCCGATCTCGGCCTCGCGCTCTTTCAGCCAGGCCTCGGGGAAGGACGTGGCGACCGAGCCTACCACCTTGCCCTTCAGCCCTTCGACCGAGGCGATGTCGGATCCTTCCTTCACCCCGATCCCCAGCGCGCCTTCAAAATAGGGTTGGGTGAAGGCCTGGCTTTCCAGACGCTCATTGGTGATGGTCAACGACGAAATCACCATATCTACGCGGCCCGAAGCCGAGGCCACGAACAGAGCCTTGAAATCCAGCCCTTGAATCTCGGCTGTTGTGCCCATGCGCTTGGCGACTTCGTTCACGATGTCGACCTCGAAGCCTTCGAAGGTGCCCGCTGCGGTCTTGTTTTCCCACGGCGGGTTGGCTGGATAGGCCCCGACGCGCAGAACGTCCTGCGCCAAGGCAGGTATGGCAAGAACGAGCGTAAGCCCGGTCGCCAGGCACATGGCCGCACGGCGGGATAGACCATATCTGGTGAAATTCATCGGAACCTCCTGATTGGACAGAGTCGGCTCGCACTGGATTGGCATACCGACAGGATTTTCAGCTTGGCACAAACGAAGTCGTTTTCAAATTGTTTTGAGCTCAAAATAACTTGAATCGAAAAGCATGTCGCGCCAGACCTTCAACCCCGGTCAGGGCTTTCAGCTACTCCCCGAAACTTTGGTGCCTGGGTTTTCGCTTACCCTGATGCCCGCAAAATTTTCCCTGCTTGCGCGTCTGATTTTCCCTGTTCTCAGGATTGAAGGATTTCCCACAACCCATTGTAAAAGCGCTGAAATGTTATGATAAGGCAGCCAAAACGGCTTCGGACCTCTCCGAATTCCCTGTTCTTTTCCCTGTTAGCAGGGAATTTGTTCTTCAAAGCAGGGTACAGTCGGAACTGCGACCACCACCATTTACCCACTTGATTTTGTGCCGAAGATCGCGCGGCCGTAAAGTCGCGAGACTTCAGGGACTTGCGCGGAATGACCTCTGCAGTTGACCCGCAATCCCGGACCACAGAGCATTTTCTAGACCGGAGTTCGCCGAATGTCTCTACGGGCGCTGTCGACCCGAGGTCTTGAGGAACGACCGCGATGCGGATTCAGATGGCTGGAAAGCCGAAAAGTGCGCGCTGATCGGCCCCGCCAAGCGGCAGGTCTGGCACCGCCCGCAGGAGGGTGGAGGTCAGGACAGCCGGCTGTCGGCCTTTCAGGATTGCCTTCGCAATATCCGGTGCCAACCAGCCTAGCGGCAGGATGCGACTGACGGCGCCTTTCGCCAGACCCTCCCGTGTCGTGATCTCCTCGATCGAAGCCGCCCGGCCGTCGAGCAGGTCGTCCCGCCAGCGGCGGGCGTCGGCGATCAGGGCGATCAGTTCCGGATCGCGATGAACTTCCTTGTTGGGCGTCCGCACGACGATCGGCTTGGCGCGACCGTTCTGATCGAGCGTGAAGGGGAGGTCGAGGCAGGCCGGCAGTGTGGACTTGCCCGACTTTTGTGGAGAGCGTTTAGCTCACTTCCCGGACCTTTTGCTCGAAGGCGATGGGGCTTTGGAAGCCGAGCGATGAATGCCGCCTGACGGGGTTATAGAACCCGTCGATGTATCTGGCGACAGCGTTTTCGGCCTGTGCGCGGGACTGCCATGCGACCTGCCAGATCAACTCCGACTTGATGGTCTTGAAGAACGTTTCCACCATCGCGTTGTCGTAGCAGTTCCCTCGCCCGTTCATCGAGATCAGGATGCCGCTTATGCGGAGCAACGCCTGATAGTCGACCGAGCAGTATTGCGATCCGCAGTCTGAATGATGGACCAGTCCCGGTGCGGGGTTGCGAGC
>JANNNU010000188.1:0-5328 GCA_031398695.1 Paracoccaceae bacterium
CTTCATCGGCCCCCGCGCCGTCGCCCGCGATGCCTCGCGATCAGCGGCCACAAAGGTGTGCAGCATCAGAGTCACGCTGTGTCGTGCCGGATCATGCCCGGCCTCTTTCAGTGCATCGTGGTAGATTGCGATCTTGTCGCCCACCTCGGCAATCGTCTGGCCCAGGAGGTGGGTCAGCACATTGGCCCCCACCGCGCCGGCCTCGCGCCATGTCGCCGGATTGCCCGCCGTGGTCACCCAGACGGCCAGCTCCTTCGAAACCGGGCGGGGTTGGGTCACGACACCAAAGGTGCCGTCCTTGGTGGGAAACTCCACCGTCTCGCCGCGCCACAGGCGGCGGATCTGATCCGTCGCGGCAAACAGCGCGGCCCGGTTGGCGGGTGGCGTATTTTCGGGGCGCAGCACGAAATCATCCGGATGCCAGCCTGACGCCACGGCGATCCCGGCCCGCCCGTTGGTCAGGTTGTCGATCACCGCCCATTCCTCGGCCACCCGCGCGGGATGGTGCAACGGCACCACGCACGATCCGCCCCGCACGCCGATGTTGCGGGTGACGGCCGCCACCGCAGCCCCCGTCACCGCCGGATTGGGGTAGGGGCCGCCAAACGCATGGAAATGCCGCTCGGGCGTCCAGACGGCACAGAACCCGTGCGTGTCGGCGAATTTGGCACCCTCCAGCAACAGCTCGTATTTCTTGGGGCCATGGCCATCGTCATTGCCCCAATAGTACAGCGAAAACTCCATCCCTTGGACCGAGGCGACAGGCCCGCCCGCCACAAGCGCCCGGTTTTCATCCGACGTCAGCACCACCTTGAACCCGCGCGCCAGCGTCCAGAACAGCTCCAGCACCGAAATGTCGAACGACAGCGACGTGACGGCCAGCCACACCCCGCCGTCGGCACCCAGCCTTTCATCCATCCCGGCAAAGAAATTGACGACGTTGCGATGCTCGACCATCACGCCCTTGGGCCGTCCCGTCGATCCCGACGTGTAGATCATGTAGGCCAGATCGCCGGGCCCGACGCCGGTCACCGGGTTGGCGTCAGGGGCCGCCGCGATGCGTTCGTCGCGGTCCAGCCGCAGCACATCGGCCGCGCCCGGCAGCGTCAGGCCGGACTGGCTGACGATCACCGGACACCCGCTGTCCTCGATGTAAAGCGCGATGCGGTCGGCCGGATAGCCGGGGTCCATCGGAACATAGGCGCCCCCCGCCTTCTGGATCGCCAGCGCACCGACCACCAGATCTAGCCCGCGCGGCAGGCACAGCCCGACCAGCGTGCCGGGCCGAACCCCCATGCCGATCAGCACATGCGCCGCCCGGTTGGCGCGCGCGTTCAGCGCGGTGTAGGTCAGGCTTTCGCCGTCGCACACCAGGGCTGGCGCGTCGGGGGTCCGCGCGACCTGACGCTCGAACGCGGTATGCACGCACATGCTGCGGTCGTGTTCGAATGTGGTCTGGTTCCAGCCTTCGACCACCTGCGCCCGTTCGGCGTCGGTCAGCACCGGCACCTCGGCCAGCGCGCCGTCGCGCGTGGCGATCAGACCCGCGACATGGGCAAGCCGCGCCGCGAACGCCGCACCGTCGGGCAGCCGGGCAGCGTCGTAATGCACCGCATCCGGCGTCAGCGTCAGAACCGTTCCGCTGATCGGCCCCGCATCCGACACCCCGACCTGCGGCAACGCCGGATCGGCCAGTGCCCCATCGCGGGTCAAAAGGTCACGCGGAAACCGGGGGGTGGCGCGCGCCACGGCCAGCGCGGCGTCCAGCGCCGCCTGCGCCCCGGCAATCGTGCCACCCGTCAGCCGCAACGGCACCCAGTCCGACAGATACCCGTCTCCCGGCCCGGCCGAAAACGCGACGTCCGCCGCGTCGAGCCCCAAGACCCGCAACAGCGCCAATGGCGAGATGCCCGCCACCTCCACCGTGCGCCACTCTGCCACGCCGGCCGGAACCTGCGACACCACCGCAGGCTGCATCCCGCGCAAGGCGCCGCGCAGGCGCGGCTCGTGCGGGGCGATGGCCGCCAGGGCCGCCGTAAGGCGCGCGGCCTCGTCCTGCGTAATGCCCGGCACCACCGCATCGCGGACCGAGGCCGGATCGACCGCCATCCCCCGGTCCTGACAGGTCAGCCGCGACAGCCGCACCGCCCCCGTCCCACAGGCCACCACCAACCCGCCGTCGGTCGACAGAATCTGACCCGGCGCACCGGACCCGTCCACCATGTCGGCCGCACCCACGTTCAGCACCCGGTCGGCCAGCCCCAGCTTGGCCGTGCACAGCGGGTTCCAGTAGCGCCCGTGATCCAGCGCCCGCACCAGTCGCGCCACATCGCCCGCGGCAGCGGCAAAATCGATCCGCCCCATCGCGGCGGGCCGGTCGTCGCGCAGGTGCAGGGTGCGAAGGCTGAAATCCTGCGGCTGACGGCGCAGGCCGTGCGCCATCTGGTCCAGGACGGCGGGAAAAGACTCCAGCGCCGCTTCGAAACACCGGGTGTTCAGGGTCAACGCGGTATCCTGCGGGCCGATCGGAAAGACGCGCTGCTCCAGCACGTCGCCATCGTCGATGCCCGTTCCGATCAGATGCCAGGCGATGCCGTGCTCGGCCTCTGCCCCCAGCAAGGCCCAGACCGGCGCGTTCAGACCGGCGTGGCGCGGCAAGGGCCCGTCGTGAAAGTTCACCGCCCCCCCGGCCTGCGCTAGCACCGATCCCGGGATCACCGACAGGTTCGCCACCGACAGCAGCCAGTCCACCGTCACGCCTGCCAGCGCGGCCCAGTCGCCAGCCGCCGCCACCCGCAGCCCCGCACCCGCCGCCCAGGCCTGCACATCCGGATGGCGCGTCATCACGCAGGCAATCGTGTGGCCGCGCGCCAGAACCTGCGCGCCGCAGGCCGCTGTCAGACTTTCGTTGCCGATCAACAGAAACGAAACCATCACTTCACCCTTCCAAAACCCGCGGCGCGGGGCCGCCACGCAACGGCTGGCCGAACACCTTGCGCACCGCATGCGCCGCCAGATCGCGCAGATACTCCGGCGGATCCGACCGAGGCTTGCGCTCGACGATCACGCGCACCCGCCACAGCGCGCCCCCGGCCAGATGCGCCAGCGTGGCCAGCATCGCATAGACCCGCCCATGCGACTTGACAAAATAATGCCACCGGCTGTCGAGCCAGAACTCGGGTATCCGCGCCCATTCCTTCATGCCCGTGCTCGCAGACCCGATGTGGGCGACGCGACTTTCCAGCACGTAATCGGTCGGCCACCCGGCGCGCGCCGCACGACGGCACAGGTCGGTTTCCTCGAAGTACAGAAAGAACGTCTCGTCAAACAGCCCGATGCGGTCCAGCACGTCCATCCGCATCATCAGGCTGCACCCGGCCAGCCAATCGACGCGGCCGGTGCGCTGCGGGATCGGCTGGGCGACAATCGACCCGGCCAACAGCCGCGACACCGGACCAAAGCGCACCTGCGCCTCGAATTCGCCGGCGATCGAGGGAAAGCGGAAAGCGGTGCGATGGGCGTCCCCGTCCGGCCCGTGGATATAGCTGCCGGCAAACCCCGTGGCCGAGTTGCGGTGCAGATGATCCAGCAGGGCCGCGATGGCATCCGGCGCGGGAAAGGCGTCCGAGTTGAGGATATAGACGAAATTCGGCCGCGCCCCGCCCGGCAGACCGGCACGAATGCCGACGTTGTTGCCCGCGCCAAAGCCGCCGTTTCGCCCTGACTGGATGACCCGCACCGCCTGCGGCCCGCTGTCCCAGCCCCGCATCCGCACCGCCGCCTGCATCACCTCGAACGAGCCGTCGCCACTGTCGTTGTCCACGATCACCAGCGCGCCGTCGATCCCGGCAAGCGCGCGCAACGCCGCCTCGGCCGCCTGCAACGTCATGTCGGCGCTGCGCCAGTTCAGCAGGACGGTCAGCAGTGTCATCTATTCGGCTGCCGTGGCCAGCGGCACCGGCGCGGGTCGGGCGGACGGGTGCATGATCTGGCGCAACCGCGCGGCCAGCACGCGCACATTGGGTTCCAGCACCATGCTGTCATGGTCGCCCGGCACCTCGACCACCTGCAGCGCCGGGGCGAACTGCGTCAGGTCATTGTCAGGAAACACATATTCGCGCGCACGGCTGACCCAGCGACCGCCGGTCACCCGCCAATGGCGGTCCAGCGGCGGGCGGAACAGCACGGTCGCGCCCGCACGCGGGGTCATCAGATACCCCGGCAGCGCCGCCCGGAACGCCGCCTCGATCGCGGCATTGTGGAACGCGGCCTCGCCGGTCGGCGCCACCGTGCGGTCGCGCCGCGCCCAGGCTTGGCGCGCGCGATACCATTCGACCAGGTATCCCGGCCCCTTGGCCTGCAATTCGGCCAGCTTGATCAGCGCCTTGTCGGCCCGCGTCAGCGCGGGGCGCATCGGCAGCGGCGTGTCGAGCAGCACCAGCAGCGTCACCGTTTCGCCCGCGGCCTCCAACTGGCGCGCCATCTCCCACGCGGTCAGACCGCCGCCCGAAAAGCCGCCCAACTGATAGGGGCCGTGCGGCTGCACTTGCCGCAGTTCGGCGATGTAATCTGCCGCCGCGTCCGGGATCGTGGTGTGCGGCGGCGCATCGCCGTAAAGCCCGCGCGCCTGCAGGCCGTAGAACGGCCGGTCGCCACCCAGCAGCTGCGCCAGATGCCGCAGGTTCAGCACGTTGCCGAACATCCCCGCCACCAGGAAGAACGGACGCCCCGCCCCGCCCCGCCTTCGCCCTGATGCATCGGCACCAGATGTCTGAACCGGCGGGTCGGGGCCGGCGCGGCATCCGGGGTTTCCCCGAACTGGGCCGTGATCAGCGCCGCACAGGCCGCAATCGTCGGCGCCTCGAACAGGATCGAGATCGGGAAATCGACGCGGTACGCCTTCTTGACCATCGCAAACAGCCTGACCGCGATCAGGCTGTGACCGCCAAGGTCGAAAAAGCTGTCCTCGACCCCCACCTGCGCCACACCCAGCAGATCCTGCCAGAACCCGGTCAGCGTGCGTTCCACATCGTTGCGGGGTGCGACATAGTCGGTGTCGAGATCGGGCCGCTCGAAGCTTTGCCCCTCGACGCGCGCGGCCTCGGCCTCGGCGGTCTGCGCGATCAGCGCGGGCAGATCCAGCGACGACACGATGATCTGCGGCCCGCCCGCCGACACGGCGCGGGCAAAGGCCTGCGCGCCTTCGTCCGGGCGGATGCCCAGCGAAAAGGCGTGCAGCAACCGGTCCTCTGCGGGCGAGCTGGCGCGCGCCGAGCCTTCGTCGAACTCCAGCCCTCGCAGGTCGGGGGCAAAGGACAACGCCCCATC
>JANNNU010000193.1:0-2311 GCA_031398695.1 Paracoccaceae bacterium
GTGCTGGCGGTGTTCCTTGCCGGGCTGATGGTGGGGCGCACGCCGGAATACCTTGGCCGCAAGATCGAGGCGCGCGAGGTGACGCTGGCGGTGCTGGCTTTTCTGTCGATGCCGCTTGGTATCCTGGTCGGCGGTGCCATCGCGGCAACAGCGCCTGCCGCGCTGACGGCGGTGCAGGAGGCGGGGCCGCATGGGCTGAGCGAGATCCTCTACGCCTATTCCAGCGCGACCGGCAATAACGGGTCGGCCTTTGGCGGGTGGGGGGCTGCGGGGGTTTGGCACACCACGGCCCTGGGGCTGATCATGCTCTTGGGCCGCTACGCGATCATCCTTCTGCTGCTGGCGATTGCAGGATCAATGATCCGCAAGCCGAAATCGACGGCCACCAGCGGGACCTTTCCCACTCATGGCCCGCTGTTCGTGACGCTGTTGATCCTGACCGTGCTGATCCTTGGCGCGCTGACCTTCTTTCCCGTCCTTGCCCTGGGCCCCATCGCGGAAGAAGCCGCAAGGGCTGCCGGGCAGAGCTTTTGAGGCATCCCATGTCCAGAAATGACAAAGCGACCGATATGTCCGGTCTTTACGCAGCGGCGATCCGGCAAAGCGTGACTAAACTTGACCCGCGCATCCTGTGGCGCAACCCGGTGATGTTCGTCACGGCGATTGTGGCCGCCATGACCACGGTTCTGGGTCTGCGCGATCTGGCTTCTGGCACGGCAGGCGCGGGCGTGGCACTGCACATCGCCTTCTGGCTGTGGCTTTGCGTGCTTTTTGCCAACTTTGCGGAAGCCTTGGCCGAAGGGCGCGGCCGTGCGCGCGCCGATACGCTGCGCGCCACCAAGTCGGAAACACGCGTGCGTGTGCTGGCGGAGGCGGATGCGGACCCAGCGACCGCGACAGAGGTGATCTCGACCACCTTGCGCGCCGGGCAGTTCGTCTATGTATCGGCGGGCGACATCGTGCCGACCGATGGCGAGGCGGTGCGCGGCATGGCGAGTGTCAACGAAAGCGCGATCACCGGCGAGTCGGCCCCGGTGATCCGCGAGGCCGGGGGCGACCGGTCCTCGGTCACCGGGGGCACCACCATCGCGTCGGACTGGATCGTGATGAAGGTGACGGCCGAGCCGGGCAAAAGCTTTCTCGACCGGATGATCGCGTTGGTCGAAGGGGCGGAACGTCAGAAGACCCCGAACGAGATCGCGCTGAACATCCTGCTGGTTGGTCTGACGCTGATCTTCCTGTTCGTCGTGGTCACGCTGCCTGCCTTTGCCAGTTATTCAGGCACCACCATTCCTGTCGTCGTGCTGGGGGCGCTATTCGTCACGCTGATCCCCACCACCATCGGCGGGCTTCTGTCAGCCATCGGCATCGCGGGGATGGACCGGCTGGTGAAGGCCAATGTCATCGCCAAATCGGGCCGCGCGGTCGAGGCGGCAGGGGATGTGGACACGCTTTTGCTGGACAAGACCGGCACCATCACCTTCGGCAACCGGATGGCCGATGCGCTGATCCCCGCGCCGGGCGTGGAAAGCCACATACTGGCCGAGGCGGCGGCTTTGGCGTCCTTGGCGGATGAGACGCCCGAGGGAAAATCCATCGTCGAGAAGGCGCGCGAGATGCTGGGCGCGATCCCGGCGATGCCACTGGGGGCCAGCCCGGTGGCCTTTACCGCGCAGACCCGGCTCTCGGGGCTGGACCTGACCGGTGGCCGCAGCTTTCGCAAGGGCGCGATCGACGCGGTGATCCGGCTGACTGGGCAGACCCCACCCGGCGCATTGGCGGCCCAGGTCGATGCTATCGCGCGGTCTGGTGGCACGCCGCTGTTGGTGGCCGAGGGCACACAGATCCTCGGCGTGGTGCATCTGAAGGACATCGTGAAACCCGGCGTACGCGAACGCTTTGCCGAACTGCGCGCCATGGGCATCCGCACCGTCATGATTACGGGCGACAACCCCCTGACCGCCGCTGCCATTGCCGCCGAGGCGGGGGTCGATGATTTTCTGGCCGAGGCGACGCCCGAAATGAAGCTGGACCTGATCCGCCGTGAACAGGCGGGCGGGCGGCTGGTCGCGATGTGCGGCGACGGGTCGAACGACGCGCCCGCGCTGGCGCAGGCCGATGTCGGCGTGGCGATGAACGCAGGGACCCCTGCGGCGAAGGAGGCCGCGAACCTGATCGACCTCGACAGCGACCCGACCAAGCTGATCGAGGTGGTGATGGTGGGCAAGCAGTTGCTGATCTCGCGCGGCGCGCTGACGACGTTCAGCATCGCCAACGACGTGGCAAAATACTTCGCCGTGTTGCCTGCGAT
>JANNNU010000112.1:0-5716 GCA_031398695.1 Paracoccaceae bacterium
CCACCGTGATGCCAACCGACATGCAGGCAAAGGCCAGCAGGATCAGCGCCTCTTCGCGGTTGCCGAGCAGCAGATAGACGATGCCCCCGGCCACCAGAAGCGCCAGCATCGGCTCGCGCAGCACGTCGAGCACGATCCGCAACGGTGATCGGCGGTTGGCGCGTGGCAACTCGTTGAACCCCTCGGCGGCAAGCCGCGCCTGCGCCTCGTCCGGGGTCAGACCGCCGCGGGGCGTTGGGGCGGGTTGGAGGGGCATGGGGCGTGTCCTTGGTGAGGCTTCGGCGCGACCCTGCCACAGGCCGGGGGCCTGCCACATTGACCTGTATCAGCGTCGGCATCTGCAACCACCTAACCTGGATCAAGCCACGTCCGCGCGCCGCCCGCTAGTCTTGCCGCAACGCAGCGACTCGAGGATGAGGCCATGTCTGACACCGAAAAACCGGGGTTCCACTTCCCCTCGGCCTTCACGATCCTGTTCGCGCTGATCATCCTGGTGGCGGCGCTGACCTGGATCATTCCGGCGGGGCAATATGCCCGGGTGGCCTCTGAATCCCTCGGCAAGGATGTTCCCGTGGCCGGCAGCTATGCCCCGGTCGAGGCCAACCCCCAAGGCGTGTTCGACGTGATCCTTGCGCCGATCGCGGGGTTCTACGATCCCGAAAGCAACACCGCCAATGCCATCGACGTGGCGCTGTTCGTGCTGATGATCGGCGGGTTTCTGGGGGTGGTGACGGCCACGGGGGCCATCGACGCCGGAATTTCGCGGGCCATGGTCGCGCTGAAGGGGCGTGAGCGATGGATGATCCCGTTCCTGATGGGTCTGTTCGCCATCGGTGGCACGACAGAAGGCATGGCCGAAGAGACGCTGGCCTTTTACGTGCTGCTGGTGCCGGTGCTGATCGCGGCGGGGTATGACGCGCTGGTGGCGGTGGCGATTATCCTGCTGGGCGCGGGCATCGGGGTGCTGGGGTCGACGATCAACGCGTTTTCCACGGTCATCGCGTCGAACGCGGCGGGCATCGCCTTTACCGACGGCATTGTGCTGCGCTTCGGCATCCTGATCGCGGGCTGGGCGATGTGCGTGGCGTATGTCATGCGCTATGCTGCGCGGGTCAAGGCGGACCCGTCCCGCTCGCTGGTTTTCGACCGAAAGGCCAGCAACGAGGCGTTTTTCCTGAAAGACAAGACCACCGAGGCCACCGCCTTTACCGGACTGCACAAGATCGTGCTGGTCCTCTTCGCGCTGACCTTTGTCGTGATGATCTGGGGGGTTTCGGCGGGCGGGTGGTGGATGGCGCAGATGGCCGCGCTGTTTCTGGTGGCGGGGATGGTCATCGGGATCGTGGGCCGTCTGGGCGAGGTGAAGCTGATCGACAGCTTTGTCGGCGGCGCGCGCGATCTGCTGGGCGTGGCGCTGATCATCGGGGTCGCGCGCGGGATCGTGGTGATCATGGATGCGGGGCTGATCACCGATACCATCCTGCACGCCGGGGAATCCACGCTGTCGGGCCTGCCGCAGACCGCCTTCATTCTGGCGATGTACTGGATTCAGGTGGGGCTGTCGTTCTTTGTCCCGTCGACCTCGGGCCTGGCCGTGCTGTCGATGCCGATCTTGGCCCCCCTTGGCGATTTCGCGGGTGTGAAGCGCGAGCTGGTGGTGACCGCTTTTTCGACCGCCAGCGGCATGGTCAACCTGATCACCCCGACCTCTGCCGTCGTGATGGGGGGTCTGGCCATCGGCCGGGTTCCTTACGAACGCTGGCTGCGGTTTGTCTGGCCGCTGCTGGTGGCGCTGACCCTTCTCATCATGGCCACGCTTGCGCTGGCTGTCACATTCGGAGCCTCCACATGACCCTCACCTATGGCGTTCACTCCGAGGCGGGCGTCCTGCGCCGCGTCATGGTCCACCGGCCCGGGTCCGAAATGGCCCGTCTGACCCCGGCTAACTGCGAAAGCCTGCTGTTTGACGATGTGATCTGGGTCAAACAGGCCCGGATCGACCACATGGCGTTTGTCGACGTGCTGCGCGAACGCGGCGTCGAGGTGGTGATGCTGCGCCAGATGCTGGAGGAGGTGCTGCACCATCCCGGCGGGCGACGCTGGCTGCTGGAACAGCGGATCAACGACAATTCGGTCGGGGTGGGGCTGTCGACGGACCTGCTGGCCTGCCTGATGGAGATGCAAGCCGAACCGCTGTCGAACATCCTGATCGGCGGGATGAGTCGCGCGGAACTGCCGATTGCCGAAGGTGGCGTCGTGGTGCCGATGCTGCGGGACGAGGATTTTCTGTTGGCCCCGATGCCCAACACGATCTTCACCCGTGACTCATCGTGCTGGATTTACGGTGGCGTCACACTGAACCCAATGTTCTGGCCCGCGCGGCGGCTGGAGACGCTGAATCTCGCCGCGATCTATCGGTTTCACCCGGATTTCACCCAGTCGGAATTCCCGATCTGGTTTGGCCATCCGATGGTCGATCACGGCATGGCGACGCTGGAGGGCGGCGACGTGATGCCCGTCGGCAAGGGCGTCGTGCTGATTGGCATGGGCGAGCGCACCACGCCGCAGGCCGTGGGTCAGGTCGCTCGCGCGCTTTTCGCGGGAGGTGGAGCTACTCGGGTCATCGCTTGCCAGTTCCCCCGCGCCCGGTCGTCGATGCACCTCGACACGGTATTTACCTTTTGCGACCGCGATCTGGTCACAGTGTTCGCCGAGGTGACGGATGCGATAAAGACCTATTCCCTGCGCCCCAACGATCAGGGCGGGCTCACCGTGACAGCGGAAACCCTGCCGTTTCTGGAGGTGATCGCCGAAGCCATCGGCGTAGCGAAATTGCGCACCGTGCCGACCGGCGGCGACGCGTATGAATCTCAACGCGAACAGTGGGATGACGCCAACAACCTGCTGTGCATCAGCCCCGGCGTCGTGGTCGGCTACGCCCGCAACACCCATTCCAACACCCTTCTGCGCAAGGCCGGGGTCGAGGTCATCACCATATCGGGTGCCGAACTGGGCCGAGGGCGTGGCGGGTCGCACTGCATGACCTGCCCGCTGATCCGCGACGCACTTTGACGCCTTCTGAAAGGATGATTCCATGCCGCAAAACCTCCACGGGCGCAGCTTTCTGAAACTGCTGGACTTTTCACCCGACGAGTTGCGCTTCTTGCTCCGCCTTGCCGCCAGCCTGAAAGAGGCCAAGGCGACGGGCACCGAAAAGCAGCTGCTGAAGGGCAAGACCATCGCGCTGATCTTTGAAAAAGACAGCACCCGCACCCGCAGCGCCTTCGAGGTGGCGGCGTTCGATCAGGGCGCGCATGTGACCTACCTTGGCCCGTCGGGAAGCCATATCGGCACCAAGGAAACGATGAAGGACACCGCCCGCGTGCTTGGCCGGTTCTACGACGCCATCGAATACCGAGGGTTCGGACAAGCCGAGGCGGAAACTCTTGCCCACTTCGCCGGTGTGCCGGTCTATAACGGGCTGACGGCCGAGTTTCACCCGACCCAGGTGCTGGCCGACCTGATGACGATGCGCGAATACACCCACAAGCATCTGTCGGACATCGCGTTTTGCTTCATCGGCGATACGGGCGGGAATATGGGATCGTCGCTGATGGTGGGGGCGGCGCTGATCGGCATGGACATCCGGCTGTGTGGCCCACAAAGCCTTTGGCCGGACGCAACTTTGGTGGATCAGTGCCGCAAGCTGTCTGAGGCCAGCGGCGCGCGCATAACGCTGACAGAAAAGCTGGCAGAAGGGGTTGAGGGCTGCGATTTCATCTATACCGACGTTTGGGTTTCGATGGGCGAGCCAGACAGCGTCTGGGCCGAACGGATCGCGCTGCTGTCGCCCTATGCGGTCACTCAAGCGGTGATGGACCTGACCGGCAACCCGCACGCCAAGTTTCTGCACTGCCTGCCGGCCTTCCACAACCGCGATACGCTGACAGGCGAAAAGGTTTTTCAGACCTATGGCATAGATTGTATGGAGGTGACCGAAGAGGTGTTCGAATCTCCCGCCTCCAAGGTCTTCGATCAGGCGGAAAACCGGTTGCACTCGATCAAGGCCGTCCTCGTCGCCACGATCGGGGCCTGAGATGCGCATCGTCGTGGCCCTTGGCGGCAATGCCCTGCTGAAACGCGGCGAGCCGATGACGGCCGCAGCCCAGCACACCAACGTCCGCATCGCGGCGGCGGCGCTGGCCGACCTTGCGCGCGATCATCAGATCATCGTGGCGCACGGCAACGGCCCGCAGGTCGGGCTGATGGCTTTGCAGGCCGCCAGCTTTGCCCCGCAGAACCCCTGGCCGCTCGACGTGCTGGGGGCCGAAACCGAAGGCATGATCGGCTATCTAATCGAACAGGAGTTAATGAACGCGCTGCCCCCCGGCACCGACTGCGCCACTCTGCTCACCCGGGTCGAAGTGGATCCGCAAGACCCCGCCTTTACCCAGCCGACAAAACCCATCGGCCCGGTCTACACCGCCGAGGAGGGACGCCTGATCCGGGCCGAACATCACTGGTCAATGGTGGCCGAAGGAAACGGTGGAATGCGCCGCGTCGTGCCATCCCCTCTGCCGGTGACCATTCTGGGCCTTGCGCCGATCCGCCTGCTGGTCGAGGCCGGGGTCTGCGTGATCTGCGCTGGGGGCGGTGGTATCCCGGTGGTGCGTGGCGCCGACGGCAAGATGGACGGCGTCGAGGCAGTGATCGACAAGGACCGCACCTCGGCTCTGCTGGCCCGCGGGCTGAACGCCGACGCCCTTTTAATGCTGACCGATGTCGAGGCGGTGTTTGCCGACTGGGGCGGGCCGGATCAGGCCGCGATCCAGACCATCACGCCGGACGCGTTAGACGCGATGACCTTTGCCGCGGGATCGATGGGGCCAAAGATCACCGCGGCCTGCGACTTCATTCGGGCGGGCGGCACACTGGCGGGCATCGGCCGGTTGCAGGATGCTCGCGCAATTCTGGAAGGACGGACCGGCACACGGGTGACGCTGGTGCCCGCAACCGCCTGATCGGGTCGCGGGGATGTGCGCATCCATCAAAATGATCCCGCACTGAGCGGCATCGTGAGAGCAAATGCAGCTTTTTTGGAAAGGAGCAATGCGATGTGGACACAGATCGAAAACAGCTGGGCCGCAATGACTGGCAGGATGCGGTCGAACGTGCCGGAACTTGCAAACCTGCGCTCCAACCCGTCAGTCGTCATCACCAGTCTTGAAGAGGTTCTCGAAGAGCTTCAGATTGCAGAACCGGACACGCCGCTGGTGCCTGCACCACCCCTCGACTGAAAGAACCACGCCTTGACGATTTCAGTCGTGGTGACATAGCCACAGATGACGGCCACGATCACCCCGGCTTCGGCCCAGGTCAGCGGCACAAACCCGAAAGCGCGGCTCAGGGCCCCCAGAAACGGCACGGTCAGCGTGGCGGCGGCGACGGCAATCGTAGACAGCAGAAGCAACCGGCTGGGGTGGCTCTTCAGGATCGGGTGGCGGGTGCGCAGGATCAGGACTACGAGCAGTTCCGTCAGCAGAGAGATGATGAACCACGCGGTCTGGAACGACGCCTCACCGGTCTGAAAGATCAGGAACAGGGCGGCAAAGCTGATCAGATCGAAAGCCGAGCTGACCAGACCGAAAACCACCATGAACCGCCGGATGTCACGGATGTTCCAGCGTTGCGGGGCGGTGACCCGGTCGGGGTCCAC
>JANNNU010000199.1:0-9489 GCA_031398695.1 Paracoccaceae bacterium
AGTGCCAGCATCGCCAGCAGCGACGTGACCAGAACCACCGGCCAGACCAGAGGGGCCAGCGCGAACCGGGCTTGCAGGATCATCAGTTTGCCCAGAAAGCCTGCCAGAGGCGGCATGCCCGCGACGGCAATCGCCACAGCAAAGAACAGCAGCGCGACCGGGCCGGACCGCCCGCCCTTCCGGTTGACGACATCCGCCAGCAGAAACAGCGCCGCCACGGCCAGCGTCGAGTGGACCAGATAGTAAAGCCCTGCCGCCATCGTATCCGGGGTAAACCCCGAAAGCGCCACGAACAGCGTGCCGGTCGAGGTGATCGCGGCATAGGAGGCCAGCCGGTTGATCCCCGACGCGCCCAGCATCCCCAGCGCGCCGACCCCAAGCGTGACCAGACCGGCCGGCAGCAGCAGATCACCGTACATCGACCCGGTCGCCGGCGCAGCGGCAGGAAAGATCAGCGTGCCAAACCGCAGCGCGGCATAGGCGCCGACCTTGGTCATCACCGCGAACAGCGCCGCCACCGTGGCCGGGGCCGCCGCATAGGTGCCCGGCAGCCAGATGTGCAAGGGCACCAGCGCGGCCTTCAGCGCAAAGACCATCAGCAGCATCACCGCCGCCACGCGGATCAGCGCGTGATCCCCGGCGGGCAGGGTCGCTACCTTGGTCGCAAGATCGGCCATGTTCAGCGTGCCTGTGGTGGCATAGACGACCCCAAGCCCGATCAGGAACAGCGTGGACCCCACCAGATTGGTCACCACGTACCGCACCCCCGCGCCAAGGCGTTCCGCCCCGCCGCCATGCACCACAAGGCCGTAGGACGCGATCAGCAGCACCTCGAAGAACACGAACAGCGTAAAGGCATCACCGGTCAGGAATGCGCCGTTCAGCCCCATCAGCTGGAACTGGAACAGCGGGTGGAACGAGGCGCCCAGCCGGTCGACCCCGTTCGCCAGCACGTGCAGCAACACTAGGACCGCGAGCCCCGCGACCAATGCCAGCATCAGCACCGTCAAACCATCCGCCGCCAGAACGATGCCGAACGGGGCGGGCCAGTTGCCCAATGCCTCGGCCCGCGGCAGGGTTTGGGTGGCGAACTGCAGCGCCAGTGCTGCAAGGCCGGCTGCGCTGGCGAGGCTGAGCGCGCGCTGTGCGAACAGGTTGTTCCGCGCCACCAGCAGCATCAGCGCCGCAGTGACGGCCGGCAGCACGATCGGGGTGACCAGATACGCGATCATGAGGCGTCCTTGTCATCGGTGCTGTCGGACCCGGTGCGCAGATAGGTTCCCAGCGCCATGATCACCAACACCGCCGTCATCCCGAAGCTGATCACGATCGCCGTCAGCACCAGCGCCTGCGGCAGCGGGTCAGTATAGCCGGGGGCGCCGGGGTCGATGATCGGGGGCAGGCCCGGAGCCAGCCTGCCGGACGCGAACAGGAACACGTTGACCGCGTAGGACAGGAACGACAAGCCGAGGATCACGTCGAAACTGCGCGGCCGCAGCGTCAGCCACACCCCGGCGGCGGTCAGCAAACCGATGATGGCGGCGATCAGGGTTCCATCAGGTCCCGCCTCTTTCGGTCAGCCGCGCGACGGACGACAGGGTGGCCAGCACCGCGCCCAGAACGCACAGGAACACGCCCAGATCGAAGCCCATCGCACTGGCAAGCTCGAACGGCTCCAGCCCGGGCAGGGTGACATAACCGTGCCAAGACGTCAGGAAGGGCTTGTCCCAGAACCACGCGCCGATCCCGGTCGCCGTGGCCGCGACCACCCCCGCCCCGATCAGGCCAAAGAAGCCGACCCGCAGCCGGGCCCGCGTCCAGCCGTGCCCCGACCCGAGGTATTGCAGCATCAGCGCAATCGCCGCAACCAGTCCCGCGACGAACCCGCCACCCGGCAGGTTGTGGCCGCGCAAGAAGATGTAGACGGCGACCAGCAGTCCGATCGGCAACAGCAGACGTGCGGCCGTGGCAAAGATCACCGGATGGGCATCGGCCGAGGCGGGCGCGGGCGTGGGCGACAGCCCGCGCAACGCCTGACCTACGGCCGCGATGACGATCGCGGCGATGCCCAGCACGATGATCTCGCCATAGGTGTCGAAGCCGCGGAAATCGACGATGATGGTGTTGACGGCATTGGTGCCGCCCGCGCCGGGTTTGGATTGCGCCAGATGAAACGCCGAGATCGGCTCGAACGCCGCGTCGCGTGACAGCATCGCATAGGCCAGCGCCGCCATGCCCAGCCCCAGCGCCCCGGCAAACGCCGCATCGCGCAGGCGGCGGATCAACGGCTCGGGCGGGGCGGAATTCGGCAGCAGGTTCAGGGCAAGCAGCATCAGCAGCACCGTCACCACCTCGACCGTGATCTGGGTCAGGGCCAGGTCGGGGGCCGACAGGTAGGCAAAGCCCAGTGACAGGACCAGCCCCACCACCCCGACGAGCAGCAGCGCAAGCATCCGGCTGCGGTGCAGCCAAAGCGCCCCAAGCGTCGCCAGAGCAAGGCCTGCGGCCACCACGGCCGGTGCGACGTCCAGCGGGACCGGCGGACGGGTGCCGGGTTGATGGCTGCCGGTGGCAAAAGCCCAGGCCGACAAGCCCCCCATCGTCAGCAAGGCCGCGCCCAGCCCGCGCGACAGCGGACCGTCGTGGATCGACCGGGTGACGCGGCGGGCCAGACGCACGATCGCCCACACCAGATCTTCGAACAGGGGGGCACTGTCGGGCAGGTGCACGGCGCGGTCCAGCGCGGCGATGCGGGGCCACGCCCCCCAAAGCGCCAGCCCGCCGCCCAGTGCCGCGATCGACAGCCACAGCGCCGCAGGCTCCAGCCCGTGCCAAAGCTTGATCGCCACCTCGATCGCCTGTGTGGCGCTGGATGTGGCGGCGGCCTGCACCAGCCCGCCCGCAACCAGCATCGGCGCCAGACCGATGGCCAGCACCAGCGCCACCAGAACCACCACCGGCCCGGTCATCCCCGCGCCCGCGTCATGCGGCTTGTGCGGGTTATCGCTGCGCAGGGGCCCCTGAAACACCGCTGCAATCAGGCGAAAGCTGTAGGCCGCCGAAATCGCGGCACCCAGCGTGACCAGCGCCGCCAGCAGCCAAGCAGACCCCGCAAAGGACGTGTGCGACACCTCTTCCAGCAGCATCTCTTTCGACAGAAAGCCGTTCAGCGGCGGCACGCCCGCCATTGACAGCGCCGCGAGCGCGGACAGAACGAAAGTCACCGGCATCAACCGCCGCAGGCCGCCGAGGCGGGACAGCGACCGGGTGCCCGTTTCATGATCCACGATCCCCGCCGACAGGAACAGCGCGGCCTTGAAGCTGGCATGGTTGACGATGTGAAAGAGCGCGGCGACCAGCGCGGGCCTGGTCCCAAGACCCAAGAGCAGCGTGATCAGCCCCAGATGACTGACGGTGGAATAGGCCAGCAACGCCTTGAGGTCATCCTTGAAAAGCGCTGTCCACGCGCCGACCAGCAGGGTCAACAGCCCGACCGTGGTGACGATGGCGAACCATTCGGGCGTGCCCGCCAGCACAGGCCACAGCCGGGCCAGCAGGAAGATCCCGGCCTTCACCATGGTCGCGGAATGCAGATAGGCCGACACCGGCGTGGGTGCGGCAATGGCCTGCGGCAGCCAGAACTGGAACGGCACCTGCGCCGACTTGGCAAACGCCCCCAGCAGGATCAGGATCAGCATCGGCAGATAAAGTGGCGAAGACTGGATCGCCTCGGCGCGCGTCAGGATCACCGAAAGCTCGAACGACCCTGCGATGCGCCCCAGCAGCAGCACCCCGGCCAGCAGCGCAAGGCCCCCCGCGCCGGTGACGGTCAGCGCCATGCGCGCACCGCGCCGGCCGGCCTCCAGATGGCGCCAGAACCCGATCAAGAGAAACGAGGATAGAGACGTCAGCTCCCAGAACACCAGCAAAAGCAGGATGTTGTCCGAAAGAACGATGCCCAGCATCGCCCCCTGGAACACCAGCAGATAGCTGTAGAACGACCCCATCGGGTCGCGCGGCGCTAGGTAGAACCGGGCGAAAATGATGACCAGCAGTCCGATGCCCAGGATCAGTCCGGCGAAAAGCAGGCCCAGACCATCGAGCCGCAGGCTGAACGCCAGACCCAGTTGCGGCAGCCAGTCCACCCGCTGCGACAGGATGTCGCCATGCAGCACCGCCGGGGCCAACGCCAGCAGACCCGCCAAAGCGATCGCGGTGGTCAGACCGGTCGCCAGTGCCTGCGCCCCGCGTCCCGCGCGATGCACGAGGCCCGGCAGCACAGCGCCCAGAAATGGCAGACAAACCAGCAGGATCAGGGACATCGGCGCAAGGGTTCCTGTCACGTTGAAGCCGGGCACTGCAATGACCCGGGCTCGATATAGGACCTGATCGCGGCGGGGGCCAACCTTTTTCCGGCTGCGATCGCCTTCCCATCGGCACAAAAATCCCGGTGTTCGTCCTTGCCTTTGGTCCGAAAAACCGGTGGACGGGGGCGCGCTGCACCCCGCCTGCCGAAGAAACCACGCGACCCTAGCCGTCGCGCAGCGCCGCGTTCTGGTCGATCAAATAGCGCTGCGACAGCGGGATCGCGGCCGCGCCCAACGACCGTGCCTGTGCCCCCACGCTGCCTTCGCGCACCACGGGCGGGGTCACGCCGGACAGGTCCAGCCGCAGCAGCGCCGCCTGCGTGCGCCGCGTCACCTCGGCGCGTACCGCCACCGGCATCCATCCGTCGATCAGCACCGCCTCGAGTTCAAGCAGCGCCGACGCCGACAGGATCGCCGCCGCAAGCGCCTCTGCCGCCGTGTCCATCCAGGCCGACAGCACGGGTGCGCTGACCTGCCAGGGGTCGGGGCGCTCCCACAGATGGTCCGACGGCTCTCCTGCGTCCTGCATCGCACGGGCCAGCACCGACAGCGACGCCACGTCCAGAAGCCGCTGCATCCGCCCGTCCGGCCCGGGCACGGGCAACGGCCCGACCCCGGCCGCATTGCCGGTGCGGCCCAGAAACAGCTGGCCGTTCAGCACCAGCCCGCCGCCGATGAAGGTGCCGAAGTAGAAATACAGAAAGTCCTTCGGCCGATCGCCGGTACCGAACACCAGTTCGGCCCCACAGGCCGAGGTGGCATCGTTCTGCACATAGACCGGAATGTCGGTCAATGCCGCCAGCTCGGCCTGGATGTCGGCCTCGCGCCAGGCGTCCATTTCGGCTTGCGGCGCACCCAGCGCCTGAACCCAGCTCCACAGTTGAAACGGCATCGCCACGCCCATGCCGCCGATCCGGTCGCGCAATGCCATGGGGAGTGCGGCGCGCAGCGCTGGAAGGGCCTCGCGGACAAAGGCCACGACCGCGCCGGGGGTCGGATAGCGGTAGACCTGCCGCTGCGTGGCGCGCACCGCGCCAAGAAAATCGATCAGCGTCAGGTCCGCCGACCGGCGCCCGATCTTCAGCCCCAGAAAGAACGCGCCGTCCGCCGCCAGCGACATCGGCACCGACGGCTGTCCGATCTTGCCGCGCACCGGCTCGCCCCGTTGCAAGAGCCCGTCCTGTTCCAGCGCGCGCATGATCACGCTGACCGTCTGCGCCGAAAGGCCGGTGATACGCGCGATGTCGGATTTCGCCAGCGCGCCGTGCTGGCGCACGAGGCCCAGCACCAGCCGTTCGTTCTGCGCCCGCATGCCGGACTGGTTGGTGCCGCGCTGGGCGGGCGCTTCGGTCGTCAGGCGGTCATAGGTCGTATCGGGCATGGTCGAGACCTAGCCGGAGCCTGCGGCGAAGATCACGCCTTTTCGCAGGATGACGTTGGCGTAAAGCGCGGGTTCCGACGTCGCCACGACCGTGTGGGCGGCGCGGACGCGCGGATAGAATTCTGCCCCGCCCAGCGGCACCACACCCAGTCCGCGGGCCGCGCAGGCCGCGTCGATCACGGCATGGACCGGGCCGGCCTGCGCCGGATCGTTGTTTTCGGCCGACCGGAACACGCCGCCCGGTGCCGCGGTTTCGATCGGCAGCACGTGCAGCACCGCCTTCAGCACCGCCAGCAACCCGTGGCCATCGGCCCGCACCAGACGGCGCGCGTGCTCCAACGCCGGATAGTTGCCGTCGACAAGCGCGATCTCGTCGCCATGCCCCATCGAGCGCAGCGTGAACAGCAGTTCAGGCCCAAGCAGGGGCGGCAAACCGATCAGCATTTTCATCTTCCCCGGGCGACCGTCTTCCCGGCGCATCGGCCGGGTTCGCCGTGACTTTGCGACGTGGGGCTTGGGCTGTCAATAATAATTCACTCTGATTTATTTATCTTGACGCAGGGCCGGGAATCGGTGTTTGGTGACGCTGTCGCCGGGCTGGGAGGCCTTGGGTAAGACGAAACCGGGGGATACCCCGATCCTTGGGAGGGATACACGATGCAATTCAAAGCTGCCGCCTTGGCGGGTGCCGCCGTGCTGGCCTTGGTCGCCGGACAAGCTTCGGCCGCCGATCTGGCCTGTCTGGTCTCCAAGAACAACACCAACCCGTTCTTCGTGAAGATGAAGGAAGGCGCCGAAGCCGCCGCCACTGCCGCTGGCCTCGATTTCCAGGCCTATGCCGGTGAAAAGGACGGCGACGCCGCGCCGCAGATCACCGCGATCGAAAACTGCACCGCCGCCGGTGCCAAGGGCATCCTGATCACCCCGTCGAACGACTCGGTCGGCCCCGCCCTGAAAGCCGCCCGCGACGCCGGTATTCTGGTGATCGCCCTCGACACGCCGCTGGCCGATACCGAAGCACAGGACATCACCTTTGCGACCGACAACTTCGAAGCCGGTCTGTTGATCGGCAAGTGGGCTGCGGCGACCCTGGGTGCGGAAGCGGCCAACGCCAAGATCGCGATGCTGGACATCAACAAAGACAACATCTCGGTCGACGTGCAGCGCGACACCGGGTTCCTTGTCGGCTTTGGCATCGAAGTTCCCGACCTGTCCGTGATGGGGTCGGAAACCGATCCGCGCGTAATCGGCCATGAAACCTCGGACGCGAACCCCGAAGGCGGTCTGCGCGCGATGGAAAACCTGCTGGCGAAAGACCCGGACATCAACGTGGTCTACACGATCAACGAACCCGCCGCCGAAGGGGCGTATCAGGCGCTGAAGAACGCCGGCAAGGAAGGCCAGGCGATCATCGTTTCGGTCGACGGCGGCTGCCCGGGCGTGGCGTCTGTCAAATCGGGCGTCATCGGCGCGACCTCGCAGCAATATCCGCTGCTGATGGCGTCTAAGGGGATCGAGGCGATCGTCGCCTATGCCAAGGACGGCACCAAGCCGGCCGTGACCGAGGGGCTGTCCTTCTTCAACACCGGCGTTAACCTCGTGACCGACAAGCCGGTGGACGGCGTGCCGTCGATCGACACCGTCAAGGGCACCGAGCTCTGCTGGGGCTGATGCCCGGCGAGACATGAGTTGAGTTTGCAAAGGGCGGCGTTACAGTCGCCCTTTGTCATAAGGGCAGGTTCACGGACAACGGGGGGGGCTATGAGCGACCAAGGGGCACCGACCAAGACCATCTCGGACTTCGAGGCGAAGCTCGCCGAGGCCGACAAGCGGGTGGCAAGTTTCGAAAAGGACGACCGTTCGCTGCTGCATGTGCTGCGCGGGTTCCTGCGCAATTATCCGACCGTGATCCCGGCGCTGATCCTGGTGCTTTCGGTGATCTTCTTTGGCCTGATCGCGCCGCGGTTCCTGCAACCGGCGGCGCTGTCGACCGTGCTGCAGCAGGTGACGGTCACCGGGTTCATCGCCATTGCGCAGACCATCATCATCCTGACGGCCGGGATCGACCTGTCGGTCGGGGCGATACTGGTGATCTGTTCGCTGATCATGGGCAACCTCGCGGTATTCTCGGGCGTGCCAACCGGGCTTGCGGTGCTGATCGGCATGTTCTTTGGCGGGTTGATGGGGGCGCTGAACGGCTTTCTGGTCGCCATCGTCAAGCTGCCGCCGTTCATCGTGACGCTGGGCACGCTGTCGATCTTCAACGCGCTGAAGCTGTGGTATTCGGGGTCGGAGTCGATCCGCAACCTCGACATCGAGCAGAACGCCCCGGCATTGCTGTGGTTCGGGCAAGGGATATCGGCGCTTGGCACCCGGATCACCTATGGCAGCATCGGACTGATCGTGCTGGCGGCGGTGGTCTGGTACGTGCTGAGCCAGACGGCCTGGGGGCGGCATGTGCACGCCATCGGGGATGATCCGGATGCGGCCATGCTCTCGGGGATCAACATCAACCGCACGCTGATCTCGGTCTACGTCGTGGCCGGGGTGATCTGCGGGCTGGCGGCCTGGGTCGCCATCGGTCGGGTCGGAACGATCTCGCCCATCGCGTTCGACACGGTGAACTTGGGGTCGATTACTGCGGTGGTGATCGGGGGCACCTCGCTGTTCGGCGGGCGGGGGTCGATCGTCGGGTCGGTTCTGGGGGCGATCATCGTGGGGGTGTTTAACACCGGATTGTCGCTGGCCGGGGTGGACGATTATTGGCAGATGTTCGCGGCGGGCTGTCTGGTCATCGTCGCGGTGGCACTGGATCAATGGCTGCGGAGGGCCTCGCAATGAGCGACGTGCAACCAATCCTGCGAACGCGGGGGCTGATGAAGCGCTATGGCACGGTCGTGGCCATGTCGGGGGCGGATTTCGACCTGATGCCGGGCGAGATCCTGGCGGTGATCGGCGACAACGGCGCGGGCAAATCGACGCTGATCAAGGCGATCTCGGGGGCGGTGACGCCCGACCACGGAACGATTGAGCTGGAAGGCAAGCCGGTCAACTTCCGCGGGCCCGAAGATGCGCGCAAGGCCGGGATCGAGACGGTCTACCAGAACCTGGCCATGTCGCCGGCGCTGTCGATCGCTGACAACATGTTTCTGGGGCGCGAGTGGCGCAAGCCCGGCATCATGGGCACGGTGTTTCGCCAGATGGACCGCCCGCGGATGGAAAAGTTCGCGCGCGACAAGCTGAGCGAATTGGGGCTGATGACGATCCAGAACATCAGTCAGGCGGTGGAGACTTTGTCTGGGGGGCAGCGGCAAGGCGTCGCGGTGGCGCGGGCGGCGGCAATTCCTTTGCAAGTACCCGGCGCCGCCGGCGTGCTGGCTTACCCAGCATTAGTCGATGATGGCGAAAGCCTTGCCCTGCGTGTATTTGCCGATAAAGAGCAGGCGCAGGCGGAACACGAACGTGGTGTACGCCGTTGCGCAGAATTTGCATTGGCCGATAAAATAAAACAGGCGCGCAAACAATTGCCGGTCTCGCCAAAACTGGGTTTGCTTTATGCCGCCATTGAAAGCTCGGAAAGATTACGCGAGGATATTGTCAGCGCGGCATTGAAAGCCCTGTTGCAGCATGATTTATCAGACATTCGCGACAAGGTACAATTTGAAGCACGCATACAACAATTGAGCCGAGATTTATTTCCCGAGGATGTCAAAAACCTGACGCTCGCTGAGACTATTTTAG
>JANNNU010000230.1:0-17083 GCA_031398695.1 Paracoccaceae bacterium
CATGACCCGCGCGGCGCCGCTCCCCGACACCGTCACCGTGCATGTGCCGTTTCGCATCGTGAAACGCGGCGGTCGCAAGAGGATCATCATGCCGCTCGATGCGCACGCCTCGCGCAAGGCTGACAATACGCTGATCAAAGCGCTGGCCCGGGCCTTCCGCTGGAAGCGCATGCTGGAGTCGGGCGAATTTACGACGATCGCCGAGTTAGCTGCGTGCGAGGCGATCGCGCCGTCCTACCTGACGCGGGTGTTAAGGCTGACGCTTTTGGCGCCGGAGATTGTCGAGCAGGTTCTAGACGGAAAGCGAGGGCCTCGGTTGACCCTGGTGGGGCTGATGGAGCCGTTTTCCCCAGAGTGGGAAGAGCTGCGGACGCTGATCTGCTGACCGACGCACTCGGCCCTTTGCCGACGTTGGAGTTCGTCCCGGCATGCCTGGCCACACTCTTCAAAGCGGACGTTGCCTAATGGCATTATCTGTCTGGTGTGAAAGCGGGCATCGAGCAAAAGGCCAGCGTCGTTGAATTTGAAGAGCGCAGCGGCTGTGTTATTCTGGAACAAAAACGGCCAGACAACGGTCCCTTCCCACCGGATCGTTCTCGATGAGAATGGGCGCGCCGTGGGGCGTCGCCCAGGCCGCGCGATGCCAGGCTGCGGTGACGCCGGCGACCTCGGTCTCTGTCATGACATTCTTTCCAATAAGGACGGATTCAAGGGCCACAAGCCAACGCTGGTAGTAGTCACTGCCATATGCGACAGCCCCTTGAAGCGCCTCGCTGAGTGCTTCGGCCCATTCGGCCCAAGAGAACAGGCCGTTTTCGTTCAGGGACAGCGTCAGGGCAAAAACCTGAGTCTGCCATGGCTCGTCAAAAACCCGTTCACCTTGCGAAGAGAGCGCATCAGGCGGGTTCAAGGTAACTTTCCCACGCGTCGACGCTGACAGTGCTGTTCGGGTCGCCGTCGGGTCCCCAAAGCTCCGTCGAGTTGAAACACACCGTGTAAAGATGCTGCGCAGTGCTGGAGCGGCCGTGCGTGTTTTCGTCCGCAAAAACAAAGCCACCATGCCCTGCGACGATCATGCCGACCTTGCCACGCACGTATCGGGGCAACCGAGTATGGCCAACCGGGTTCAAGTTGTTGGTGCGGACGCTGTCGCCAACGGCGAAGCGCCCCAGCGCGGCCAGCGGGCGGTCGTAAGGACTGCCACGGCCGACGATTCTGAGGACGGTCTCGACATTCGGCCCGCCCGTCGCCGCCGGCAAGACGTCGTCCGGTCGACCGGCCACGAGTTCCTGCGGGGAAACCAGCCCGTGTTTCAAAAGCAAGACTTCAAGGCCCTTGATCCAGATCTCGTAGTAGCTCGACCCATAGTAATCCAACGGATGGCGATTTTCCCGGGCGAACCGGCTTTCGTCGATGGTCCACCGCCCGAGGCAGCCTGAGGCCACCACGAGGCCGAGGGTGCGCCTTTCCCACTCGGCATGAAACAGCGGCTCATCCGGGTCCGGTGCGATGGGACCGAAGCCCATCAGCCCGCCGAGGTCATGCGGACCGTTCACCCTGGCACCACGGGAAATCCGGTGCCGATCATGCTGTCGCGGGTGACGATGGCGGCCAAACGATCTGCGTCCCAGCCAGACGTGCCCGCAGGCCGTTCCGGGATTACCAAATATCGCAGCTCGGCGGTCGAATCCCAGACCCGCACGCGGGTGGTGGATGGCAGCGCCACTCCGAACTCGGCCAGCACGCCACGCGGGTCGATCACGACGCGGGCGCGGTAGGGGGGCGATTTGTACCAGACCGGCGGGAGACCCAGCACCGACCACGGGTAGCAAGAGCAGAGCGTGCAGACGACGAGGTTGTGCACCCTGTCTTCGTTGAACACCGCCTGCATGTGCTCGCCCTGACGCCCCGTGTGGCCGAGAGAGGCGATGGCCGCCGTAGCATCGCGGCGCAGCCAGTCGGCAAAGGCCGGGTCGGTCCAGGCCATCGCGACGACCCGCGCGCCGTTGCGAGGGCCGACGCGCGTCTCGTAGGTCTCAATCAGGGCATCGATGGCCGCGGGATCGACCAGCCCCTTGTCGACAAGGATCATTTCAAGCGCCCTGGTGCGGGCCGCCATCGGCGAAAGCTCGTTGTCATGGGGATGATCGTGGTCGTGATGATCGTGGGGCATGGGGCAAAACTAACGCGAATGGCGTTGCGCGCAAGCCGCCCTGCGCGCGGGGGGGCTATTCGAACCCGGCCTCGCGGCGGTGATCGGCCGACTGCGCCCCGGTCAGCCGGGCGGTGAACCGGCGCGCCAGATCGGGCTGCGCGGCGGCCTGCAGGACGGCCGCCGTATACATCGTTGCCAGCCCAAGATCTTCGGGCAGGGCAGCGACAAGATGCGCGCCGGGGGTGATGATGATCTCGGTCACCTGGGTGCAGCCGATGGCATGGGCCGCCTTGGAGGCCGCGAGCGCCTTCATCGCGGTCGCCCCGTTCGGATAGATGCGCAGTGCCCCCGCCACGCGGTCGGCGATGCCAAGCCGGTCCAGCACCTTCGCGAAATGGATGCCCGCCGTCGCCAGTTTCGGGTCGGGAAAGTGGATCTCGTCCGCCGCCAGAAGGGCCGCCTTCAACCCCTCGGCGCTGGTGACATCTGGCCGGGGATCGGCGCTGCGGACGGCGATGGCGGTAAGCACCAGACCGATGTCGCGCACACTGTCGCCCGCCACGACGCCCGCCTGCGCCAGATCGTCGATGATCGGCCGGGTCAGGATCAGCACATCCGCCGGCCAGCCTTCGCGCAACTTTTCGCGCATCGCCCCCACAGCCCCGAAGGTGCCCTGCACACCGGCCCCGGTTTCGTCACGAAAGCCGGGCAGCAGGGCGGTCACCAGCCCGTCGGCGGCCCCACCACTCAACAAAATCAGATCTTTCGGCATAGGTCCTCGCTGTCGATGCAGGGGTTCAAAAGTTCAGGGGTTCAGGGAAAAGTGGGCAGCAATCATGCCGCCCCACGACGGCGGCGCTGGCACAGCACCGACACAACTGGCCAGACCAGCGACGCCAACAGCGCGATCGACAGGATCGCCGAGATCGGCCGCTCCAGAAAGATCATCGGGCTACCGAGCGAAAGCAGCAGCGACTGTCGCAGCGACGATTCGAGCAGAGGTGCCAGCACCAGCGCCAGCACCAGCGGCGCACGCGGGATGTCGAGCTTCATCATCAGCCAGCCGACTAGCCCGAACAGCAGCGCGATGCCCACCGGATACATGCTGAGCGTGCTGGAATAGGCGCCGAACAGCGACACCGCCAGGATGCCCGGCGCCAGATAGCCATAGGGGATGCGCAGGACCGAGGCGAAGACCGGGGCCAGCGGCAGGTTGATCACCAGAAGCACGATATTGCCGATGAACATACTGGCCATCAGCCCCCAGACCAGATCGGGCTGTTCGGTCATCAGGCCGGGGCCGGGGCGGATGCCCAGCAGGATCAGCGCCGCGAGCAGCACGGCCGTGCTCGACGACCCCGGAATCCCCAGCGCTAGCATCGGGGCCAGCGCCGAATGCGAGGCGGCGTTGTTGGCCGATTCGGCGGCGGCGATGCCGTCGATGGCACCCTTGCCGAACTCTTCGGGCTTCGGGCTGAACTTGCGTTCCGCCACATAGGCCATCATCGACGCGATGGTCGGCCCCGCGCCGGGCATCACGCCCACGAAGAACCCGATGAACCCACCCCGGACGATCGACATCCGGCTGCGCCGCCATTCATCCGCCGTCAGCCACATGTCGCGCAGTTTAGTGCGGATCGGATGCATGTCGCCCAGTCGTTCGATCGAGGCCAGCACCTCGGCGATGCCGAACACTCCGATCGCGACGGGCAGGAAGTCGATCCCCTCGAGCAGGCGCGCCTCGCCAAAGGTCAGGCGGGGGATGCCGCTGATCGGATCGACGCCAATCTGGCTGATCATCAGCCCCAACGCCGCCGCCAGCAGCGCCTTCACCGCCGACGACCCGCCAAGGCTCGCCGTTGCTGAAATCCCCAAGGCGGCCAGCAGGAAATACTCGGGTGCCGAAAACCGCAGGGCGAACTCGCTCAGCGGCGGGGCGACGAAGACCAGCGCCGTGCAGGCGGCGATCCCGGCGGCGAATGATCCGATGGCGGCAATCGTCAGCGCCGCACCGGCCTTGCCCTTGCGCGCCATCTGATAGCCGTCAACCGCCGTCATCAGGCTGGAGGACTCGCCCGGCACGTTGACCAGCACCGAGGTCAGGGTGCCGCCATACATCCCGCCATACATGATGCCCGCCAGCATGATGATGCCCGACACCGGCTCCATGCTGTAGGTGAAGGGCAGCAACAGCGCCATGCCCGCCGCAGGCCCGATGCCGGGCAGCGCGCCGATAACCTGTCCCAGCACTACGCCAAGGACCAGAAATCCCAGGTTGACGGGCATCAATGCGACGGCAAAGCCCTGCGACAGCAGGTCCAGACTTTCCATGTATCATCCCGTTCTGCGAAGGGCCCGTCAGAGGCCGAGGAATCCCTTGGGCAGTGGCAGGCCGAGCCAAAGGACGAATACAACGTAGATCAGCACGGTCGTTACCGCGGAGGCGATCAAGCTGCCGACGGCAGGCTGGCGCAGGATGCCGATCATCACGGTGAGAAGGAACAGCGTGATGGCCGGGATCATGCCCAGAACCGGTGTCAGGAAGAAAAAGCCCAGCAGACCGGCATAGACCAAGCCGATGGTGCGCAGCACCGCGATGCCGGGCCAGTCGGTCGCCTCGGGTGCCGGTCCGAGCCAGGCCTTCAGCAAGAGCTGCGCGGCAAGGATCGCGGTGAACCCGGCGATCAGCACCGGAAAAAACGCAGGCCCCGGGGTGAAGCCCTGCCACATCCCCTGGGGCAGCGTATCGGTGGTGATCACCACCGACAGCACCAGCATCACCACAGCCGGGGCAGCATCCGTCAGGCGCAAGGCCGTTCTGCGCCGCCCGGCTGCGTCGCTCACTGTGCCAGACCCACGGCGCGCATCAGGTCGCCGTAGAGCGTGTTCAGCTCTTCATGCCGCGCGGCGATCCGGTCGAGACCGTAGTATTCGCTTTGCTGCATCTTGGCCTTGATCGAGTCCTGCCAGGTCTGGGTCGCCACGACTTTGCGCAGCTTGTCGTCCCACCAGACCGCCACTTCGGGATCGGTGCCGGGCGGCAGGGCCACGCCCCAGGACTGGCCGAACACAATGTCGAAGCCCTGCTCGACTGCCGTGGGCACGTTGGTGTAGGGCTCGACCTCCATCCGGTTGGCCGACAGCACGGCCAGCGGCTTGGCCCTGCCCTCAGTGATCAACGCAACGCCTTCTTCCAGCGTCGAGAACACGCCCTCGACGTTACCGCCAAGGAAGGTCGAGATCGCGACCGACCCGCCGTCGAACGGCACATAGGTCAGTTCCACCCCGCCCTTCTGCATCAGCAGGGCCGTCGCGAGGTTGTCAGTGCCACCCGCCAGCGCGCCGGCGATGCGGATTTCGGACGGCGCCGCTTTGGCAGCATCCATGAATTCGACCAGCGTGTTGTAGGGCGCATCGGGCTGGACCATGAACACCAGGTCCGACTGGATGAAGTTCGCCACCGGCACGATCTTGTCGATGATCGGCTCTGCGCCCTGCATCATCGGGGTGGTGAAGCTGTTCTGATTCAGCGTCAGCAGCAGGTTTTCATCCCCGGGCCGTCCCATGACATAGTTGTAGCTGTTCGAGCCGCCGCCGCCGGGGCGGTTCTGCACGACCAGCGGCACGTCGGTGATGCCTTCCTCGACGAGGATCTTGGCGACGAAGCGCATGATCACGTCGGGCGACCCGCCAGGGCTCGCGCCGACCGAAATGTCGATCGGGCCTGCGGGTTGCTTGCCCTGCGCAAGGGCCGCGGTGCCGCCGATGGCAAGCGCCGCCACGAGGCCGAATGTGTGTGCGATGCCCGAAAGCGGGCTTCTGGTTTGTTTGGTCATCAGGTGTCCTCCCTTGAGTGCCGTCTGGATGGGTCGGCAATAGGCTCGCCTGTGACCCACTTTTGTGGGGCAGTATCTGCGCCGGGGCGGGGCTTTGACAATCAGTCGATGTTGACAACTGCTTTGCGCATTCCGCATACCGATCACCTCGCAATGCCGGACACGCAACGGAGCAGCGAGAGGGGGAGCCCGATGGGACGGTCAAAAATCGTGGGAGCGCTGCCGCGCCTGCCGTTGGAGGTGCTGCGGCATGTCGTACTGATCGCCGAGCACGGCTCGATCCTGGCGGCGGCGCAGACTGTGAACCTGACCACCTCGTCGCTCAGCCGGAAGGTGACGCAGCTTGAACACGAGCTGGGGCTGGAGCTGTTCGAGCGGCATTCGCGCGGGATGCGCCCGACCTACGCGGGAGAGCTCTTGATCGAGGCGGCGCGCCAGATGCTCGCCCAGATGGAGCGGCTGGCCAGCGACATCGACGACATCGATGCGATGGGGCGGGGGTCGGTACGGCTTTACACCTCGCAGGCGCTGATCGAGCATATCGTAATGCCGCGCGTGCTGCACATGGGGGCGAAATATCCGCATGTGAAGATCGACATGCAGGTGGCGGTCGGACGGCAGGTGGAGCGGGCTTTGCTGTCGGACGGGGCGGATTTCGCGGTGATAACCACCGTGCCGACCCATCCCGACATCGAGATCGTCGCCGAACGGGAGAACCGGGTGGTCGCCATCGTCAACCGCACCCACGCCTTTGCCAAGCTGCGCCGGATCGACGCCGCCGCGTTGGCGGCGACGCCCTTTGCCGCGCTGCCCGCCACCTACAACAGCCGGGTGGCGTTCAACACGCTGCTGCCCGATGCGATGAAGGGCGTGCAGCCGCAGATGACGGTGAACTCGATCGCGGCGCTGAAGGCCTATGCGCTGTCAGGTCTGGGGGCCGCGATCATCCCCGAACTCGCGCTGTCGGAGATCGAGGCGACTGCCTATCTGGCGGTGATCGGGCTGGAGGGGGCGGACCAAACCGACACGCGGATGTGCCTGTGCCGCCGGCGGTCGCACATCATGGGGGTTGCGGCCCGCAGGCTGCTGGAGGAATTCGCGCAATCCTTTGCCGAAGAGGGCATCGCCTGACCTCGCCGCCTTGCAGCATCCGCAAAGCTGCTGTCGCAATCGCGATGTTCCGGACCGGGGCCGCAGCCTGCATAAGACCTTTACATCTGGAGGGGAAACCATGACGAATTTGCGCATTCTGGTTCTGGGCGCGGGCGGCACCGGCGGCTATTTCGGCGGGCGGCTGGCCGAGGCGGGGGCGGACGTGACGTTTCTGGTGCGCGAGGCCCGGGCCGCGGCGCTGCGGCGCGACGGGTTGCGGATCGAAAGCCAGTTCGGCGATGCCAGCCATCCGGTGCAGGTCGTGACGCAGGACGCGATCGGATCGGGCTATGACATCGTGTTCCTCAGCTGCAAGGCCTATGATCTGGACAGCGCAATCGCGGCGATCCGGCCGGCGGTCGGGCCGCAGACGGCCATCCTGCCGGTGCTGAACGGGGTCGGGCATATCGCGGTGCTGAACGCCGCCTTCGGGCCGGGGGCCGTGCTGGGCGGCACGGCGAAGATCCAGGTCACCCTGGTACCCGATGGCACGGTGCGCCATCTGAACGACTGGCGCTTCCTTACCTTCGGTGAGCAGGACGGTGCGATGTCGGACCGGGTGCTGGCGCTGGCTGCCGCCTGCGCGCCGTGCAAGGGCATGGTCGCCGAGGCGGTGCCCGACATCGCGCAGCGGATGTGGGAGAAGCTGGTGCATGTGGCGACCTCGGCCGGGATGACCTGCCTGATGCGCGCGAATGTCGGCGAGATCGTGCGCACCGAACAGGGCCGCGCGCAGCTGCTAGACCTGCTGGCGGTGAATGCCGAGATCGCCGCGCGCAACGGCCACCCGCCCAGTGCCGCGTTTATGGAGACCTACCGCGCCACGTTCTCGGACTCGGCCTCGATGTATTCCACCTCGATGCTGCGCGACATCGAGCGGGGCGCTGCCACCGAAGGCGCGCATGTGGTTGGCTTCATGCAGCGCGAGGCAGGGGTGCATGGGGTGGCGGCGCCGATCCTCGACCTCGCCGCCACGCATCTGCAGGCCTATGACCAGCGCCGTCAGGCGGGGCGTCTCTAGGCCGCCCCCCCTGCGCCTTTCCGCGTTTCAGGCCATGCAGCGGTTGGTCAGCGTCCCGATGCCGGAAATCGCGATGCTGACACTGTCGCCCGGGGCCAGAAAGCGCGGCGGCTGCAGCCCGATGCCCACACCCGCCGGCGTGCCGGTGGCGATGATATCGCCGGGCAGCAGGGTGATCCCTGCCGACAGCGTCGATATCAGCGTGGGGATGTCGAAGATCAGGTCGGCGGTGTTGGCATCCTGGCGCAGCTCGCCGTTGACGTGGCAGGTCACCAGCATCGCCTCGGGGTCCACCTCGTCGGCCGTCACGATCCACGGCCCCATCGGGCAGAACGTGTCCAGCGATTTGCCGAGGAACCACTGCTTGTGATTGCGCTGCAGGTCGCGCGCTGTCACGTCGTTGACGATCGTATAGCCCCAGACATGGGCATAGGCATCCTCGCGCGCGATGCCCCGCCCGCCCGGCCCGATGATGACCGCCAGTTCCGCCTCGTAATCCACCGATCCAGTGATCGCGGCATGCAGGTCGATCTCATCGCCAGGTCCGACGACGGTCGTCGGCAGTTTCGAAAATAATGCCGGGAAATCATCGACATCCTTGCCCGCCACCGCGCCCGCTTCGTAACCGCTGCGGGCAAACTCCTTGGCGTGTTCACGATAGTTCTTGCCGACGCACATGATGTTGCGCAGCGGCTGCGGGATCGGCGCGCGCAAGGTCACATCCGCCAGCGGCACCATCATCTGAGCCGGCGGGCGGGGCGTCCCGTCGGCGATCAGTGCGAGCATGTCGCCGCTAGCGGCGGGAAACAGGCCGATCATGCCCTGTTCCGGATAGACCTGGCCCAGCCGGGGGCTGCCTTGATACAGGACGGACGCGAATTTCATGGGGATGCCTTTCTGCTTTCGGACAGGTCATTGTGCTTCGGACAGGCGGGACAGTTTGTCAACCAGCTTGGAAATTGGTTGACCAATTTGCGGCGATGCGCTAGGCCGTTTGCACGAAGGGACTGGACAATGCGGGACGGCGACAAGGTCAGGGATCACGTTCTGAATGCGATCGGTGCGCGACAGTATCGCCCCGGCGAGCGGCTGCCGACCGAGCGGCAACTGTGTGAGGCGCTGTCGATGGGGCGCGCCGCGGTGCGCGATGCGCTGGCAATTCTGGAAAGCGAGGGCCGAGTGGTGCGCCGCGCTGGCAGCGGCACCTATGTGGCCGAATCCGCCCCTGACCCGCGCCCCGGTCACGTTAGTCCGGCCGACGTGATGGCGGCGCGTCTGGCGATCGAGCCTGCGCTGGCGTATCTGGTTGCGACCAACGCGACTGCGGCGGATTTCGCCGCAATGGAGCTTTGCCTGGCCAAAGGCTACGAGGCACCGGACCTGCTGGCGTTCGAAACTTGGGATGCCGCGTTGCACTCAGCCATCGTCCGCGCCGCCCACAACCCGTTGATCGACCGGGCCTATGCCCTCATCACCGCCGCCCGCCACCAGGATGACTGGGGCGCCCTGAAACGCCGCAGCCTGACGGAGGAACGCCGCACGGCCTATCATGACGATCACGCGCTGATCGTGGCCGCCCTGACCCGACGCGACAGCACCGAGGGTGAGGCTTGCCTTCGCGCGCATCTGGTCCGCGTGCGCGGCAACCTGCTCGACCCATGACTCACAAGCTAACTGGCGAGGATCGCACGCTGATGTCGCACTATGCCCGTCAGGTCCGGGACGGGACGCTGCGGGACGATGCGGGGCAGCGCGAGGTTCTGAAGGCACTGGACGGTGTGCGGGTGTACCTAGAGCGCCCTTCATCGAAAGCCCTACGCAGGCAGGATTCGCCAAACGGGTTATACATCTGGGGCGATGTCGGGCGCGGCAAGACAATGGTCATGGATCTTTTCTTTGCGCAGGCAGGTCTGGTCGAAAAGCGCCGGGCCCATTTTGACGCCTTCATGCGCGACCTGCATGCGGCACGCCACGCAGCCCATGGCGACGGCCATGCCGACGCGGTTGGCGTTGCGGTGCGCAGGATTGCCGGAGGTATCAGGCTGCTCGCGCTGGATGAACTTCAGGTCCGCGACTCGGCAGATTCGACCCTGCTGCGCCGGGTCTTCGCCGATCTCTTTGCGGCTGGAGTCACCATCGTCGCGACGTCAAACACGCCTCCAAGCGAGCTTTATCGCGCGGACGCGAAACGCGACGTGTTCCAGCCGCTGATCGATCTGTTGAGCACGCGGCTGATTGTGCATCATCTCGGCGGCCCTGTCGATTATAGGCTACGGGCGGGGGAGGCGAAAAGGAACTACTTCTTCCCGAACGATGCGCGCGCAAGGGCAGCGCTGAACCGGATCTAGACCGAACTTGTCGGTGACAAGGCAAGGCCAGCAACGTTTCGCATCCTCAGCCGTGATTTTGATCTGCCCGCCTTTCACGACGGCATCGCCCGGATGACATTCGATCACGCCTGTGCCCAGCCGCGCGGCCCGGCAGACTATATCGCGCTCTGCGCCAAGCTGCGGGTCCTTATGCTGGATGATGTTCCCCGCCTTTCGATGGACAGGCACGACGTGGCCCGCAGGTTCATCATGTTGGTGGATGCCGCCTATGCGGCCAGGGTCCGCTTGATCCTCAGCGCCGAGGTTGCAGTGGAAATGCTGTACCCCGCCGGCGATGGCGTCAATTCATTCAGGCGCTTGATCAGCAGGTTGAGTGAGATGCAAAGTTGGGAGTAGCACGGGCATAGTCCAGGCAAAGGGGAAAATGGCCTTCCTGCAATTCGTTATGCGAGGCGCAAGCTAGTCAGGTTGTTTCGAAGGCAATCGCGAAGGGCAGCTTCGCAGTAATGCTGCGCCAGCCGCGCGCGCTGCCGACAGTCTCCTCTCCGCCCTCCACGTCGACGACCACCGGAAAGTGCTGCGTGACGACCGAATGGCTGCTTTGGCACAATGCTGCATGGCCGTGCTGCACTTCAGTCAGGCCGCTTTCCGCCCTCACCCGCCGTTCAAGCCGAACCTGCAAAGCCAACAGCGAAAGTTCGACCACAGTTCCAAGACGTTTGAACGCCACTCCGATCCAACCCCAATCCGGAGTTTCTGAAAGCTGTTCCTTTGCACGGCCTTACAAGCTAAACACCGAAATGGCGCAGTTATTAGGTCCAGAGAATAGTCGCCCCAAGAGAACGCTTCCGGGCCTGCTGGCGCAGAAGCCAGTGCTCAGCCCTCCCCGCATAACCCCCGAAAACAACGGAAAAATCCGGCCGCAGCCGGATCGGGAGAACGCGTTCGCTTGGGCAAGTGGAAGAGGGGACGGGGCTGCCGTCGAACCTTCTCTGAGACGAATTGCAGCTTTCGCCTCCTTGTCGCGAGAAAGAAATCATGGTGCTAACTGTTACGGGGCCCGCTGCCAGTGAATGGTGTTGCTTGCCGAACCGTCGTTACCTGCAAACCAACATATGACGGGACTGCCGAAATGCCGGTACTAATGCCCCGGATTTGGATTGGCCTCGCGTTCACGAGATCAGCGTCGGCCCGGTTGGCAGCGCGCAGGGTCGCCAAGCTGTAGAGCGCCTCGCACGCCTCGACTCGGGTGGCGCCTTGCAGGCGGCTGGCGATGTTGACGGTGTCACCGATCACGGTGAACTTCAGGCGGCGCTCGGTTCCGGTGGTGCCGACCACCACCTCTCCGGTGTGCAGACCGATGCCGATACGGACGGGCTCCTCGCCGCGCCCAAGACGATCCGCGTTCCAGTCGGCGATGGAGCGACGTATGCTGTCGGCGCAGGCGATCGCGCGAGCGGCATCATCGTCGCGCACGGCGGGGGTGCCGAAGACGGCTAGCACCTCGTCGCCGATGAAGTCCTCCAGCGTGCCGCGATGGGCAAACACCTCCTCGGCCACACGGGCGTGGAAGATGCGCAGGAAGTCGATCACCTCCGCAGGGTCGCGGTTTTCGGCGAAGGTGGTGAAGCCGACGAGGTCGACGAAGAGGATCGTCGCCTGCTGCCGGCGCACTGGGCCGAAGGGTTCGGACTGCGCCGCAAGGTCCTCGACCAGATCGGGTGGCACATAGCGTGCGAGGTTTACCCGCGCGGCCTGAGCCTCGGCCTCGGCCCTCACCAGAGCCCGCGCACGCTGCGTGGCGAGGGCTAAGATCGCGGCAGAGGCGAGGAGGAACAAGCTTTCTTCGATCCGGTTGCCGGTGCCCGTGAAGTCGGGGTCGGTCAGCAGGGCGATGTAGTCTGCGGCGGTGTAGCCCGGGGGTAGGTCACTCCAGCTGACAGTTCGCTCCATGCCCAGAATGATCGACAGGAATGCGCCCCATAACGCGGCAACCAAGCTGACCCCGGTGAACAGCACGAGGCCGGGAGAGAGGGACAGAGTGGAGGCGGCGAGGAAGAAGAAGACGTAGGCGACGCCATAGGCGCGAAAGACCATGATCTGCGGCACCTCGCCGCCCTGATAGAGCGGCGCGTTGGCGGCGATCCAGCCGAGGGCCAGCGCATCGACGGCCACAATGACGTAGCGGTGCCACGTCCGCTCCAGCCTCCGCGCCATCAGCCATAGATGCAGGGCAGACAGCCCTGCGAACCCGGCGATGGCGATCAGCGGGGTGAGCGACCCGATTGCGGACCCGGCCCCGGTCTGCCAGATGGCGAAGAGGGCGCTGGCGATCAGGCGCCCCCAGATGCCCAGTCGCAATCCGGACCTTTCAGCGGCCAGCAGCGCCGCGTCGGTTCGACGGGTAGCCCTCTTGTCCATGCTCCAACCCCGCGCCGGTTTTTCGCAACGCCCGCCACCGCAAACACGCTGCGAATCTTGATTTGATCAAGCGTTGCCACCTACCTTCTCACATGGCAGGGACAAACGGCGCAAAGGTGATGTTTCCGGCGGGCGGCGGTGCTTTTGCACTACCGCGACTGTCGTTGGGGATATTCCATGTCGCTCAGCCTACGCATCAGCTGGCTGTGGGCAGTGACAAGCTTTCCCACATCCCGCTGCACAGCGGGCAAGGCTGGATCCAGCCCGCAGGCAGCGAGGGGCTATGCGTCTTCGACGACGCGGGGCTTGGCAGCATCGTGGAGTTCGACACCTCCACCATGACGGACTTCGGGATTGCCGTGGACGATCCCGGCCTTCTGTTCGTTGGGACATTGGACCCGCTGCTCGCGCATCTCGCCCAGGCGGTTGTCGAAGCGACCACGGCACCGCGGCTTTACCGCGACACGATGGAACAGGCGATTGCGGCGCAGATGGCCTCCTGCCTGAGAGGCGGTCGGGTCGAAATCGGCAAGCCGGTCGGCGACGCCCGCCTGAGCCGAACCATTGCCTTCATCGAGGACAATCTGGACAAGGACATCGCGCTGGCTGACCTGGCATCCCTCGCCGCGATGTCGCCGTTCCATTTCTCGCGGTCGTTCAAAGCGGCGACAGGCAAGTCCCCGCTGCAGTTCGTCATCGCGGCCCGGCTAGACCGTGCCAGGCTGTTGCTGCGCACGACCCGACTGCCCGTTGCCGAGGTCGCCTACCGCGTGGGCTATGAGGACGTCAGCCGGTTTGGCCAGCATTTCCGCCGCGCCGTGGGCGCATCGCCCGGGGTGTATCGGCTCGGCTAGGTCGTGCATTGCCACGCAGAACAGCAAGAATAGCATAGCGAAGCGCAAGATCCGGGCCTGCCCTCGACGGCCTTTTCCCGCATCTTTAGCCCATGAAGCCGATGATCCATATCGGTAGATCGCCCGAGCGGCGGCTCATGCCAGGAGCAGAGAGATGACCATCTACCCCACCGACGCCCCGTCCCGCCGTGCCATCCTTGGCAGCCTGCTGACTGCGGGCGCTCTAATCACCGCGGCCAAAGCGACCGCCAACACGATGGCACCGCCAGCCGTTTCCGCCACCGGCACCGGCCGTTTCGCCAACCGCACCGTCCTGATCACCGGGGCTACCTCCGGCATCGGGCAGGCAACCGCCGAGGCATTCGCCCGCGAGGGCGCGCACGTCATGTTCTGCGGCCGTCGCGAGGCGCTGGGGGACGAGGTGGAAGCCGCGATCCGGGCGGCGGGCGGGGAGGCAACATTCCGCCGGGCCGACGTGCGCAACCCTGCCGAAGTTGAGGCGCTGATCGCCGCCTGTGTTGCGACCTACGGCAGCCTCGACATCCTCTACAACAACGCAGGCATCTTCATGACGCCGGGCGAGATCCAGGACATCGCCGTCGAGAACTACCAAGATATCATGGCCACCAACGCAGGGGGCGTGTTCTTCGGCATGAAGTATGCGATCCCGCTCATGCGGCAGCAGGGCCGCGGGGTGATCGTCAATATGGCCTCGGTCGCGGGCCACAAGGGCTTTGCCAACACGGCCGCCTACAACGCCTCCAAGCATGCGATCATCGGGATGACGAAAGCGGTGGCGGTGGCCAACGCCCGCCACAACATCCGGGTGAACTCGCTTTCGCCGCTTGCCGTCGATACCCCGCAGCTGCGAGCGAGCTTCGACTACCAAGGCTTCACCTACGAGGCTGCAGCACCGAACTTCGTCACCCCGCGCATCATGCAGCCGTCCGAGATCGCGAACGCCGTGATGTTCCTTTCGTCCGACGATGCGACGAGCATCACGGGGATGGACCTCGACGTGACGGGCGGTCAGCTGGCGTGACGGCGCGTGTTCTATCCTGTTGACCTGTAGGCCCGGTCCGAAGTTACCCTTTAGGCCGGGTTGGATCGGCTGAAAGTTCACGATGGTTTCTGAGCACTCGCACATGCTCAGACTGGCAAAACGGGCTGCCGATCCCATCTTCACCCAACCGCGATGTACAGGAGGGCAGCCGTGGTCACCTATTAGGACGTCTACCCTTCGGCGGCCCTCCTGCGCAGTTTCGACGTGGTCCGCCCCCGGGCCGCCGACCTCTTGAACCTCGAATACTTCGAGGCCGAACCCGCCCGCATGCCGCATGAAGTATTTGCCCAGCACCACCTGCTGCTGAACCTGCGCGCCACGCCGACGCGGGTGGAGAAATGGCGCGACGCGTTGCACCGCGACTTCCTCTACCTGCCGGACGAGATCGTGCTGACACCCGCCGGCATCCGCAGCGTCTGACCGCTGTGACCTCGCTTGTCCTCTGGACGGCAACACTCATCCTCGGGCGCTGGGTGGCCTTCGTCTAGCGCACCGTGTTCCATTTTCGCCATACCCGAGCGGCCAACCAGATGACCGAGTCGAGGAAGAAAGTAAAATACAGGCGAAAAAAAGGAGCCCTATAAGCAGTAGCGCCTCCTTGGCCGCACCGGCCTTTACGTTTCGACACTGGCCCTTGGGACGATGACATGGGGCGGGCGTGGCTTCTGGCAGGTCGTTGGCCAACTTGATCGTGACGCGGCCCGCAACCAGCTGAAGCAGGCGTTCGATGCGGGCGTGAACCTGATCGACACGGCCGATGTCTATTCCGAAGGGCAATCCGCAACCTACCTCGACGCAGCGGTTCGCGACCTCGGCCTGCCTCGGCACGATCTCATCATCTCCACAAAGGCCCGCGGCCGGACGGGCACGGGGGTAAATCGGGTGGGACTCAGCAGGGTGCATTTGATGCATGCACTCGACGCAAGCCTCAAGCGATTGGGGCTCGACGATATCGATCTCTATCAATCCATGGCTTCGATGAGGTGACGCCCATCGAAGAAACGCTGCGCGCGCTCGATGACATGGTCCATTCTGGCAAGGTGCGCAGCATCGGCCTGTCGAACTTTGCGGCCTGGCGGATCATGGAGGCCCTTGGAATTTCGGATCGCCGCAACCTCAACCACCTCGAAACCGTGCAAGCCTATTATTCGCTGGCGCGGAGGGACATCGAACGCGAGGTGCTGCCCCTCGCAGCAGCGCACGGATTGAGCATCTTGGTATGGGGCCCACTGGCGGGTGGCCTATTGTCCGGTAAGTTCCTGACCGGAGCCGATGACCCGGCAGGTGCAAGGCGTAGTAGTTTTGACTTCCCGCCAGCAGATCGTGTGTGCGTTACGGCGATCGTCCAGGTGTTGGCAGAAATCGCAAGCGAGCGCGAAACCTCTGTTGCTCGCACGGCTTTGGCGTGGACCATGGCGCAGCCGGGCGTCACGAGCGTGTTGATCGGGGCAAAAGCGCCTGATCAACTTGCAGCCAATCTGTCAGCCGCCGACCTTTTTCTGACTGAAAGCGAAATCGCTCGGCTGAACGCGGTTTCGGCGCTGGCGCCAGAGTATCCCGGCTGGATGGAAGAATTTCAGGCAGGGGATCGAAGACCAAAATTGGCTTGAAAAATGAAACAGGGTGGGTAGAGACACGTGGTGAACACGCGGTTAGCACGTATCATCAATAGTCCGTCTCCACGTAGACCCTCGAGCTGTCAAAAGCGACCGCTGCCGCCGTGGCACCATTATTCATGAACAGCCTCGGTGACAGGAACTGCGTGTTGGTTGGCAGGTCCGCTGTGATATCCTGCTCGAACACCGCGCCCGAAACCTCGTCGACCACTCGCACCCAGACCGAGCTGCCGTTGGATGGTGCCGCGATGTAGAGGGTAAGCACCCCACCCGTCGCGATGCCAAAACTCGCCCCCATGTCGGTCAGCGTCGGTGCACCGGTGCCATCGTTCGCGACCAGTTGCCAGCGGGTGTGGGTGCCGCGCTGGAAGCCGATGCCGATGCAGTTGATGGCGGTGGCCAGCGTCAGCGTCGTGGCTAGCGCGGCGGTTGATCCGTAAAGCCCGAAGAAGCCCATCCCGGTTGCCTGCAGCGTCGTCAGCGAAATCCGCGTCACGAAGGTCCAGCCGCCGAGGCCTGCGGCATTGCCACGCCAGCAGGCCCAGCCTGCGGAACGCTGTTCGGCGGCGGCATCAACGGTGGCGGCTGAGGTCAGGCGCCAGCGGCGCATCGAGGCCGCGAGGTTCGTCGCGGCG
>JANNNU010000237.1:0-5990 GCA_031398695.1 Paracoccaceae bacterium
ATTCGTTTCCGGATCGTCGTAGGGATCCGTCAGGATGGGGTCGTGATGATGCGCAAGATGCAGGTCCCGAAACCGGTTGTACGGAACAAAGACCGTCAGGGCGGGAAAAACCAGCGCCTCGTTCAGTCGCTGGTTTGCAAAGGGATGCCCGTGCAGAACCTCGTGCTGAAGCGATGAAAACTGCGCGATGGCAAGCGCGGTCAGAACGAATCCCACCGGTGCCGACATCTGCCAGGCAAACGTCGTTCCGACCGCCCAGCAGGCGTAGGTGGCCACCATCATCGCAAGCGTCGGAAGTTCGGGGGTGTACCTGCGGTGCGCCATTTTCAGCTGCCTGTTCAATCGTTTGTGAACCCTTCGTAACACTTGCAGCGCGCGTTGAGAATTAGGAGCATAATCAACGTACAGTCATCCATGTTCTGCGAAGTCACCAAAGGGTAGTCATGGCCACCAAACAGGATCGTGCAGCGCCGTTTCGGGCCCGTTTGGCCGAAGCCATGGCGCGCCGCAGCATGACGCAAAGTGCCCTCGCGCGGGCGACGGGCGTTGACCGGTCGACGATCTCGGCACTGCTGTCTCCGGGCATGAGGCTTCCGGGGGCACAACTGGCGGCGGATTGTGCGCAGGCTTTGGGGGTCAGCGCCGACTGGCTGCTGGGGCTTTCCGTGCGGCCAGAGCCGCTGGCGGATCTGCTTGCCACCTCGTTGACGATGACCGAAGCGCCGCGCGCGCTGTTCGACGAGACGATCTTTGGCTGGCACCAGGAGGCCGCAGGTTACAAGATCCGCCACGTGCCGGCCACTTTGCCCGACATGCTGAAAACCCGCGCGCTGGTGGAGTGGGAGTATCAGGACACGCTGGGACGCACCGCCGAGCAGGCCATCGGGGCGTTCGACGATCAGCGCGACTGGATGCGCGGGGCGCGATCCGACTATGAAATCGCGCTGCCGCTGCACGAGTTGTCATGCTTCGTCGACGCGCGCGGCTATTATGCCGGCATCTCGGTCGACATGCGACGCGCGCAACTGGACCGGATGATCGACTACGCCGATCAGCTATACCCGTCGCTGCGATTGTACTTCTTTGACGCGCACCGGGTGTTTTCCGCGCCGATCACGGTCTTCGGGCCCCTGCTGGCGGCCCTCTACCTCGGGCGGCATTACATCACGTTTCGCGATACCGCGAGGGTGGCGGCGTTTTCGCAGCATTTCGACTGGCTGGTGCGGGAAGCCGCGATCGGCGCCCGCGATGCGGCAGGCCACCTGCGCCAGTTGCGCGACGGCATCACCGCGTAAGGCGCAACTGGTCAAGGTCATAGCCATTCCACGCCAGCACTTCGCGGGCCGCGACCAGACGGTCGTCGGTCATGTCCTTGCCTCGGTTCAGGATCATGCCGAAACGGCCCGACGGTGTGCCGAGCACCAGCGTGCGCAGATCGGCATCGGCCCACAGCACCCAAAGCGGATCGTCGAGGCCCGCCACCGCAAACCGCCCGGGCCCCGCGGGAACCATCGCCCCGTTCAGCACCACGGCCTTGCCAGCGACGCACAACTGCCCGGCGATCCTTACCGTCCCGCCCTCAGGCACGAACCTCACGCCGCCTGCCGCACAGCCCGGTTGGACTGCGAAATCGGCAACCTGGCGCCACTCTTCGGTCAAGCCGGCCGGATCGAACACCGCGCTGGAATAGATTTGGCGCGCCGGGTCGCGGTATCCCTCGGTCGTCGGCGCCTTGGCGCAGCCGGCGATGGCAATCATCAAGGCCAGGATCACTCGATGCATAGGGTGACCCGTTGCCCGTTGTCCTGCAGCACGTCGTTGCACCCGAAAAGCGGGGAGAAGGGCGCACAGGTTCGCGACCGGGCGAGGCACTGCCCGTCGCAATCGCTGTCGCGACGGCATTGCGTGCCCCCGTCACGCTGGGGGGTCTGGCACGACATCGTACCCGAAGTTCCGGCCGAAACCCAAGCCCCCCCACCTCGTTCGCACGCCTGTTGCGACTCTGACTTCAGCGGCGGCGGGGACGGCGCGGCGACCGGGGCGACGATCGGGTCGGGCGCGGCATCGGGCTGCGGTTCGGCGGGTTCGGCCGCGACGGGTGTCGGATCGGCTGCAACGCGATCAGGCGCGACCGCCGGCGGCGCATCGAGCGTGGTGACGCTTATCGGGCCGGACGTGATAGGGCCGGACGTGATCGGGTTGGCGTCCGACGCACCTTGCGGCTTTTCGGGAAAGGCCAACTGACAGGCCGACACCAGCAACACGGCTGCAATCACGCACAAGCGCATCAGCGTCCCCATTGGTTCACACCGCAATGGACGCCATGCCGGATGCCGTTGCAAGGTCATTCGCCAATCGGTCAGAACGGCTGCGGGTGATCACGGCGCGCCTCGCCGATCTCGGCCAGCACCTCGGGCGACAGTGTGACATCGGCTGCACCGATGTTGGTGGCCAACTGTTCGAGGCTGGTTGCCCCGATGATCGGAATGACCGGGAACGGGCGGCTGGCGCAAAAGGCGATCGCCATCTGCGCCGGGTCCAGCGCGTGACGGGCCGCGATGCCCCAGATAGGCCGCGACGGCCGGAAAGACCTGCGGCGTGATCCGACCGCCCAGCGACGCACTGACGGCACGACGGCTGCCCTCCGGTGTCACGTCGCCCGCATACTTGCCGGTCAGCAGACCCGTTGCGAGCGGCGAGAACGCCAGAAGCGGCATGTGTTCGACGGCCGCCAACTCGGCCCAGTCGGTGTCGAACTGGCGGCAGAGCAGCGAGTATTCGTTCTGGACCGACACCATGCGCGGCAATCCGTGCACTTCGGCCAGATGCAGCCACCGCGCGGTGCCCCACACGGTTTCGTTGGACAGGCCGATCTGGCGGATCTTGCCTTCGGCGATCAGATCGCGGGCCGTATGCAGGATGTCGATCATGTCGGCCTCGACGGCGGCCCGGTCGATGCCACGCGGGTCATAGGTCCAGGCGCCGCGGAAATGATAGCCGGTTCCGCGGTTGGGCCAATGCAACTGGTAAAGGTCGATATAGTCGGTGTTCAGCCGGCGCAGCGAATCCTCCACCGCCGCGCGCATCACCGCCCCGGTGATCGCCGCGCCGCCGCGCACGACCTGCCCGCGACCCGTCACCTTGGTCGCCAGCACCAGACGGTCGCGCCCGCCGCGTGACGCAAGCCACGCCCCGATCACCCGTTCCGTGTCGCCCACCGTCTCGGCCCGCACCGGATTGGTCGGATACATCTCGGCCGTGTCCCAGAAGGTCACGCCGTGCGCGACAGCCAAGTCGGCTTGGGCATGGCCTTCGGCCATCGTGTTCTGGCTGCCCCAGGTCATCGTGCCAAGACACAGGGCGGAAACACTCAGGCCGGTGTGGCCCAGCGGAACAAGCTGCATGGCTGTCTCCTGGTTCGGTTCGGGGGCACCCTACCGATTGGCGGCGCGGGGGCAAGACTGGCGCGATGTCCTTGCCGGACAGGCTGGCGAACAAAAAGGGAACAGTCTATATTTGCGGCATGTCACCCCTGACTCGTCCGCCCCTGACTCATCCCTTGCCGCTGGGCCCCGGAGCCCGGCCCGTCTGGCCCCTCCCCGGGAGGCTGGGTCTTGGCCTGGTGCGCGGACGGGTGCACGAAATCTGCGGGCCGGCGCGCTGGACGCTGGCGGCCATGCTGATGTCCGAAGATCAGGGGCCGGTGATCTGGATCGCCGCAGCCTGGCAGGGGGCCGAGCTTCATGCGCCCGGTCTTGCCGGCTTTGCCGATCCGGGGCGGGTGATCCTGGCCAAGGCCGCACGGCCGGACGACCTGCTGTGGGCCGCGGAAGAGGCGCTGCGGGCCGGGGTCGTGCCGCTGGTGCTGGTCGATCTGACCGACCCCCCGGCGCTGACCCCGGTGCGCCGCCTGCATCTGGCAGCCGAGGCGGGGGCCAATGTCGCGCGCCGCGAAGGTCTGCCGCCACCCTTTGGCGTGCTCGTCACCCCCGGACAGGGCGGCGCGCAGGGTGTGGAAAGCCGCTGGCAGATGTCCGCCGCCCCCAGCACGTCGACCCTGCTCGATCACCGTGCCGCCTGGCGGCTCGACCGGCTGCGCGCCCGGATGGAGCCGCCCGCCACATGGACATTGACCGAAGGAGACGCAGGCCGCCTGACCGGCGCCCGCCTGACCGGCGCCAGCGGGCCACTGGCCTAACCCCCACGCTTGCGCTAAACGAAGCCGCAAGAGCAGCGCAAGAGGCACGGCATGGCACGGGTTCTGATCACATCAGCCATTCCCTATATCAACGGGATCAAACACTTGGGCAACCTCGTGGGCAGCCAGTTGCCCGCCGACCTTTATGCCCGCTACAACCGGGCACGCGGGCACGAGGTGATGTTCATCTGCGCCACCGATGAACACGGCACCCCCGCCGAACTCGCCGCAGCCAAGGCCGGAAAACCGGTCGATGTCTATTGCGCCGAAATGCACGCGGTGCAGGCCGAAATCGCGCGCGGCTTCCGGCTGTCGTTCGACCATTTCGGGCGGTCCTCCAGCCCGCGCAACCAAGTGTTGACCCAGCATTTCGCGGGGGCTTTGGATGCGGCAGGGCTGATCGCCGAAGTGATGGAAAAGCAGGTCTATTCGATCGACGACGGCCGCTTCCTGCCCGACCGCTACATCACCGGCACCTGCCCGAACTGCGGCTATACCCTGGCGCGCGGCGATCAGTGCGAAAACTGCACCAAACAGCTGGACCCGACCGACCTGATCGACCCGCGTTCGGCCATCTCCGGCTCGACCAACCTCGAGGTGCGCGAAACCAAGCATCTGTTCCTGCGCCAGCGCAGCTTGCGCGACAAGCTGGAGGCGTGGATCGACAGCAAGACCGACTGGCCGCTGTTGACCACGTCGATCGCCAAGAAATGGCTGAACGACGGCGACGGGTTGCAGGATCGCGGCATCACGCGCGACCTCGTGTGGGGCGTTCCCGTCCGCAAGGGGACCGCAGACTGGCCGGGGATGGAAGGCAAGGTGTTCTACGTCTGGTTCGACGCCCCCATCGAATACATCGCCGCCACCGCCGAATGGGCAGACGCCCACGGTCTGCCCGATGCGGCATGGGAACGCTGGTGGCGCACCGACAAAGGCGCGTCCGATGTCCGCTATGTCCAGTTCATGGGCAAGGACAACGTGCCGTTCCACACCCTGTCGTTCCCCGCCACCATCATGGGGTCGGGCGAGCCGTGGAAGCTGGTCGACTACATCAAGTCCTTCAATTATCTAAACTATGATGGCGGCCAGTTCAGCACCAGCCAGGGTCGCGGCATCTTCATGGATCAGGCGCTGTCGATTCTGCCCGCCGACTACTGGCGCTGGTGGCTGCTGTCGCACGCCCCCGAAAGCAGCGATGCCGAATTCACGTGGGAAAATTTCCAGACCGCCGTGAACAAGGATCTGGCCGATGTCCTGGGTAATCTCGTCAGCCGGGTGACCAAGTTCGCGCTGTCGAAATTCGGCGACACCCTGCCCGAGGGCGGAACCTGGGGCGCGCGCGAGGCAAAACTGATCGCCGACCTGACCACAGGCCTGCGCGACTACGAAGCGCTGATGCAGGCGATGGAGGTCCGCAAGGCCGCCGCCGAGTTGCGCGCGCTTTGGGTCCTCGGCAACGAATACCTGCAATCGGCCGCGCCCTGGTCGGTGGTCAAGACCGATCCCGAACAGGCCGGCGCGATGATCCGGCTGGCAATGAACCTGATCCGCGTCTTCGCCGTCACCTCCGCCCCGTTCATCCCCGACGCATCTGCCGCAATGATGACCGCCTTGCGCTGCGACGACTGGACCTGGCCCGACGATCTGAACGGCGCGCTGCAGGCGTTGCCGCCGGGCCATGCCTTTTTGGTGCCGGAAAACCTGTTCCGCAAGATCACCGACGAAGAGCGGGCAGACTGGCAGGTTCGGTTCTCGGGGATCCGTGCCTGACTCCGGCTTTCATTTTGGCACA
>JANNNU010000006.1:0-1552 GCA_031398695.1 Paracoccaceae bacterium
CGGTGATCGGCTGGCGGCACGAGATGGAGCAGCTTTCGCGCGCCGACGCGCTGGCGTTCTATCAGGCCAATTATGCGCCCAACAACGCGATCCTGATCGTGGCAGGCGATGTCGAGCCGCAGGCCGTGCTGGAGATGGCCCGCACGCATTACGGTACGCTGGCACCGTCGGACGCCATCGCACCGCGGGTGCGCCCGCAAGAACCTCCGCAACTGGCGGCGCGGCGGCTGGTGATGACCGACGAGCGGGTGTCTGAGCCCTATGTTTTACGCAGCTATCTGGCCGCCGAGCGCAACCCCGGCGACCAGCGGCAAGCTGCGGCGCTGGTGCTGCTGGCCGAGGTGCTGGGCGGATCATCGACGACGTCGGTTCTGGCGCGGGCCTTGCAGTTCGACAGTCAGGTGGCTGTCTACACCTCGGCGTTCTACAACCCGACGACGGTGGACCCGGACTCGTTCTCGCTGGTGGTCATGCCGCAAGCGGGTGTCAGTCTGGCCGACGCCGAAGCGGCACTTGACGCACAGATTGCAAAGTTCATGGAAACCGGCATCTCGCCCGAGGATTTCAGCCGGATCAAGGCGCAGATCAAGGCCGACGACATCTACGACCGCGACAACACCCAAGGGCTCGCACAGCAATATGGCACGGCGCTGGCGGTGGGGCTGACACTCGACGACATCGCAGAGTGGCCGGCCGTGTTGCAGGATGTGACGGCGGACGAGGTGATGGCGGCAGCGCGGGCGGTATTTCAGGAAAAGACATCGGTGACCGCCTGGTTGCAAAGCGCAGAAGGAACGACCGAATGATGATCCGCATCGCGCTTCTGGTGCTGGCCCTTGCATGGCCGGCGCGGGCCGAGATTGCCATCCAGACGGTCACCTCGCCCGGCGGGATCACCGCGTGGCTGGTCGAATCGCACGACATTCCGTTTACCGCACTGGAAATCCGGTTTCGCGGCGGCACATCCTTGGATGCGCCGGGCAAGCGAGGGGCGGTCAACCTGATGACCGCGCTGATCGAGGAAGGTGCCGCCGATCTGGACGCGCAGGGGTTCGCCGCCGCGCGCGACAGCCTGGCCGCCCAGTTTCGCTTTGCGTCGGGGACCGACGAGGTGGGCGTTTCGGCGAGGTTCCTGACGGAAAACCGCCCGCAGGCGTTGGCGCTGTTGCGTCAGGCGCTGGTCGGGCCACGGTTCGATCCCGATGCGGTGGAACGGGTGCGCGGCCAGGTGCTGACCAATCTGCGCGCCGACGAAAAGGACGGCTCTGCGATTGCCGATCGGCTCCTCGCGGCGCGGAATTTCGGTGCGCACCCCTATGGCAGCTCGGGCGATGGCACGATCGACAGCGTTACCGCCCTGACACGCGATGACATTGTGGCGGCACACGCGGCCACGCTGGCCCGCGACCGCATCTATGTCGCCGCGGCGGGCGACATCACGGCGGCAGAACTGGGCGTGCTGCTGGATGATCTGCTGGGCGGGTTGCCTGCAACGGGCGCCCCGTTGCCCGATCGGGCCGTGCTGCAGGAAAAGGGCGGCGTGATGGTCGCC
>JANNNU010000027.1:0-8894 GCA_031398695.1 Paracoccaceae bacterium
CCTTGTTCTTGACCAGCATGATCAGGCCCGACACGATGTTCATCGAGGCGATCAGCACCAGGATCGACAGGATCACGAACATCACGTTGTCCTCGATATCGAGCGCGCGCAGGAACGAGCCAGCCGAATCCTGCCATGTCCACAGCATCGCCTCTGCCCCGCCCACGCGCGATATGGCCTGGCTGTAGCCGTCGATCGCTTCGGGGTTGTCGACCATCACCTCGAATTCGTCGGCCAGACCCTCGCGGTTGAAATAGCTCTGCGCCTCGGCAAAGGGCATGTAGATGCGCGTGCGGTCGATGGCGTAACTGCCGGAGGTGAAGACATAGACCACCGGATAGGCGTTGATGCGCGGGCTGGTGCCCATCGGGGTCTTGGTGCCGGTGGGCGCAATCAGCCGCAGCCGGTCGCCGACCGTCACCCCCAGTTGCTGCGCGATGCCGGACCCGATCGCGATGCCGGTGTCGAACGCCTCGATGTCGCCATAGGCATCGGCCCCGAGCCCGACGCGCGGAATGGATTTCAGGTCGGCGAGCGCGATGCCATAGACCTCTGCTCCGGTGTTGCCCTGCCCCGCGGTCACCATGACCTGCCCCTTGACCAAAGGTGCCGCGCGCGTGACGCCCGGAATGGCCGCAAGCTCTACGGCGATTTCGGGATACTCGGCAAAGCCTTTGACGAGTTGGCCGTTTTCATTCAGGTGCCCGGCCGAATAGACCGTGACATGGGCATTGGCCCCTAGGATCGTGTCGACGAATTCGGCGCGAAACCCGGCGCGCACCGCCAGCGTGGCAATCAGGGCGAACACGGCCAGGGTGATGCCGATCAGGCTGATCCAGGTCATCGTGCTGACCCCGCCTTCGGCGCGGCGGGCGCGCAGGTAGCGCCAGGCAATCATGCGTTCAAAACGCGAAAACGGGGCGGTCGGCGTCACGGGCTGCTCTTTCTTTTTGCCGCAACATGCGGGGTGCGGCAGTCGCGGTCAAGCGTGGCCGCGTCACAGGTGCGGGATGCCGTTACGCGACCCGCCGCCGGAAGGGCCAGCGCATCAGTGCCCAAAGCCCCGCGAGCAATGACCAACCGGCCACATAGCCCACACCGGCCGTCACCGCCCCATCCAGCGTCGCCGGGATCGCCGGACGATAATCGGCCCAGGTGGCCGCCAGCGTCTCGGCGTCGCCCATCCGTTGCGGCATCGTCAATCTCTCCAGCGGCGTGGCGGCGCGCAGGCGATCAAGATCGGCCACAAGCCTTTGATGTTCCAAAAAATTGCGCCGCATGTCGGCTTGGCGATCGTCGAGGAACGGCGTGCCATTCAGTTCGGCAAGCGCCGCATCGCGCGTCAGATCGTTGCGCACGGCGGAGGCATCGAAATCCGCGACCACCGCCGACAGCGCGTCCACCTTGCCGGCGAGGCGTTGCAGATACTGCTGCGAAAACTCGGGGAACTGCGACATGCCCGCCGCCCCTGAAACGCCGCCGACCATGGCAAGGATGCGCCACAGCACAGGTCAGAACCGCTGCGGGGCATCGGGTCTGTTGGCGACGATCTCTTCGATCGCTGCCATCACGTCTGGCGTCATCAGGTGTTCCGCGTCGAGCGCGGCCAGATTGTCGGTCAGCTGATCCAGCCGCGACGCGCCCAGGATCACGGTCGAGACATGCGGATTTTTCAGGCACCACAGCAGCGCCATATGATGCACCGGCAGCCCGGTCTTGCCGGCAAGCTGGGCCAGCTCCTTGACCTTTTCCAGCTTTTCGCGCCCCTCGGGGCTGTTCAGGCGATCCCGGATCCATTCATAGCCCGGCAGGTTTGCGCGGCTGTCCTGCGGGATGCCCTCGTTGTATTTGCCGGTCAGCAAACCCGACGCCAGCGGCGACCAAATCGTCGTGCCAAGGCCCATGTCATAAAGCGGCAGATAATCCGCCTCGACCTTCTGGCGTTCGAACAGATTGTATTGCGGCTGTTCCATGGTGGGTGGGGTCAAGCCGTCCCGACGGGCCACCAGATGCGCCTCGGTGATCTGTTGGGCGGACCATTCGGACGTGCCCCAGTAAAGCACCTTGCCCTGCAGGATCAGGTTGTGCATCGCCCGCACGGTTTCTTCGATCGGCGTGTCGATGTCGGGGCGGTGGCAGAAGTAAAGATCAAGGTAATCGACGCGCAAGCGCTTTAGCGCGGCATGGGCGGCGTCGGTCACGTGTTTGGCCGACAGGCCGCGCTGGGTGGGTTTCTGGCCGCCCCAGAACACCTTGGACGACACAATGAAACTGTCGCGGGACCAGCCAAGCTCTTCGATCGCCTGACCCATCACGAGTTCCGATTTGCCCTGCTCGTAACCCTCTGCATTGTCGAAAAAGTTGATGCCGGCATCATAGGCCGCCGACATCAGCTCTTTGGCGGGGGCGATGTCGACCTGCTTGGCGAAGGTCACCCAAGACCCGAACGAAAACGCGCTGACCTGAAGGCCGGATTTGCCTAACCGACGGTATTCCATGGCGTTTTCTCCTGTTTGGGGTCAGATGCCTGCGTAGATATCTGCGATGCGGGCGACGGCAGTCTCGGGTGTCACCTCTTCGGACACGCCGGTTTTGCGAGAGGTAAGCTCGACCACCCCGTTTGCAAGGCCGCGGGGGCCGACGGTGATGCGCCACGGCAGGCCGATCAGGTCCATCGTGGCGAATTTCGCCCCGGCGCGTTCTTCGCGGTCGTCGTACAGCGGCTCCAGACCCTTGGATTTCAAGGCTTTGTAGAGGCCCTCGCAGGCGGCATCCGCTGCGGCGTCGCCTTGCTTGAGGTTGACGATGCCGACCGGGAAGGGGGTGACGCCTTCGGGCCAGATGATGCCCTTGTCGTCGTGACTGGCCTCGATGATCGCGCCAAGCAGGCGCGACACGCCGATGCCGTGGCTGCCCATTTCGACCGGCACGCGGGTGCCTTCCGGCGTGACGACCGTGGCACCCATCGCCTCGGAATACTTTGTTCCGAAATAGAAGATCTGGCCGACCTCGATACCGCGGGCGACCTTGCGGCGTTCCTCGGGGATCGCATTGAACAGAGTTTCGTCATGGGTTTCGTCGGTGCGGGCGTAGAGTGTGGTGAACTCCTGGCAGACCGCGGCCACTGCGGCGCGGTCGTCATAGTCCACCTCGCGGCTGCCGAGTTTCAGGTCGGTCACGGCGCTGTCGAAGAAAACCTCGGATTCTCCGGTACTTGCGAGGACCAGAAACTCGTGGGTGTTATCCCCTCCGATAGGGCCGGAGGCGGCGCGCATCGGGATGGCGGTCAGGCCCATCCGCTCATACGTGCGCAGATACGACACCATATGTCGGTTATAGGCGTGGATCGCCGCGTCGCGGTCGATGTCGAAGTTGTAGCCGTCCTTCATCAGAAACTCGCGGCCCCGCATCACGCCGAACCGGGGGCGCATCTCGTCGCGAAACTTCCACTGGATATGGTAGAGCGTGAGGGGCAGATCCTTGTAGCTGTTGACGTGGCTCCGGAAGATGTCGGTGATCATTTCCTCGTTCGTCGGACCATACAGCATCTCGCGGTCCTGCCGGTCCTTGATGCGCAGCATTTCCTGGCCGTAATCGTCATACCGACCGGATTCGCGCCACAGATCAGCGGGTTGCAGGGTCGGCATCAAAAGGGGGATGTGCCCTGCCCGCTCTTGCTCCTCGTTCACGATCTGCTCGATCCGGCGCAGCACGCGCAGGCCCAGGGGCAGCCACGAATAGATGCCCGCCGCCTGTTGCTTGATCATCCCCGCGCGCAACATGTAGCGGTGCGAGACGATCTGAGCCTCGGCGGGATTTTCCTTGAGCACGGGCAGGAAATAGCGGGTCAGACGCATGGGAGCCTCGGGTCAGATACGGTTGCAGCGTTGGTAGCGGCTAGACCCCCGCCCTGCAAGCACGGCAGATCGACGTATGCCACGCGTATGGTTCGCGTATGGCGCACGTATGGTTTTGCGCATGACGCGATCACGGCCGGTCACGACTGCGTTTTGCGGTGACCTGACGTCGCACCCCCTGCGTAACAGGGTCGCATCCGGGACGGGATGTGTGACATCGACAGGAGTGACCCATGACCAAAGCACGCCACCTGGCGGCAGCCTTTGCCGTATTGACTTGCACCACGGCCGCCCAGGCCGCGACCATCACCGAAATCGCCGCCGGGGACGACCGGTTTTCCACGCTGGTTGCGGCCGTGACGGCCGCCGGGCTGGCGGACACGCTGGCCGGGCCCGGCCCGTTCACCGTGTTCGCCCCGGTGAACGATGCCTTTGCCGCCCTGCCCGCCGGCACCGTCGACACCCTGCTGAAGCCCGAGAACAAGCAGCAGTTGACGGATGTTCTGCTGTATCACGTCGATGACCGCACGCTGACGGCCGCCGCGATTCCGGCGGGCTCCAACTATTTCAAACCGCTGCTGACCTCGCAGCGGCTGTGCATCACCAAATCAGCCGGCGTCACGATCGCCGACGGCACGGGGTCGGTGGCCAATGTGGTGGTGGCCGACATCCAGGCCGACAACGGCGTGATCCATGTGATTGACAAGGTGCTGTTGCCTGGCACCCGGCCTGCGTGCCACTGACACGCCCGTCACCGCACAAACCGGCCTTGATCCCAGCGGATCAAGGCCATTCCCCTTGCATCGCCGCACCGTCAGGGCGATATCCGCAGGGGCGCCGTTTCCGGCGCAGCAAGGGGCGCGACGATGGCACTTCCGATCCGGGAACAGGCGAAATACTGGGGCGTCGCGTTGTTGGTGCTGTTCGCCCTGTTGTGGTTTCTGGGCGACGTGATCCTGCCGTTTCTGGTGGGCGGCGCGGTGGCCTATTTCATGGATCCGGTCGCCGACCGGCTGGAGCGGCTGGGCCTGAGCCGGATCGCGGCGACCGCCTTGCTGACGCTGGGTGCGGTCGTGATGCTGGTGCTCCTGGTGCTGTCGGTCATCCCGACGCTGGTGCAGCAGTTGACCGCGCTGGTCGATTCGGCCCCGCAGATCGCGGAACAGTTCCAGACCTTCCTGATCGAGCGGTTTCCGGAGTTGCAGGACGAAACCTCGACCATCAGGCAGACCCTGGCGCAGATCGCCACGGCGATCCAGTCCTATGGCGGCGAGTTGGCGCAAAGCGTGTTGTCGTCGGCGCTGGGCGTGATCAACGCGGTGGTGTTCATCGTGGTGGTGCCGGTGGTCGCGTTCTACATGCTGATGGACTGGGATCACATGGTGGCCAAACTGGACGGGATCCTGCCGCGCGATCATGCCCCGGTGGTGCGTCGTCTGGCGGGCGAGATCGACGCGACGCTGTCGGCTTTCGTGCGCGGGCAGCTGACGGTGTGCCTGCTGCTGGGCACGTTCTATTCGGTCGCGCTGATGCTGGCGGGCTTGCAGTTCGGGCTGATCGTGGGGGCGATCGCGGGTGCGATCACCTTCATTCCCTATGTAGGGGCGCTGGTGGGCGGCGCGCTGGCCATCGGGCTCGCGCTGTTCCAGTTCTGGGGGGACTGGCTGTCGATCGGGATCGTCGCGGCGATCTTCGGGTTTGGCCAGTTCATCGAAGGTAACATCCTGACGCCCAAGCTGGTGGGGGAGTCGGTCGGGCTGCACCCGGTCTGGCTGATCTTTGCGCTGTCGGCGTTCGGGTCGGTGTTCGGCATCGTGGGGATGCTGGTGGCCGTGCCGGTGGCGGCGGCGCTGGGGGTTCTGATCCGGTTTGCGATCCAGCAGTATCAGGCGAGCCTTCTCTATCAGGGCGTGGCGGGTCGGGTCGAACGGGTTCAGACCGGCGAGGACGACGCAGCCTGATGCCGCCCCTGGTTCCGGGCCAGATGGCCTTTGATCTCGGATCGGCGCAGCAGCTGCAGCGCGACGACTTCTTTTTGTCGGCCAGCAACGCGGCGGCGTTGCGCGCGATCGACGACTGGCGCGACTGGCCGGGGGGAAAGCTGGTGCTGGCCGGGCCGTCCGGGTCGGGCAAGACGCATCTCGCGCAGGTCTGGGCCACCGCAGCGGAGGCGGTGCTGGTGGCGGTTGCCGCGCTGCCGGGGGTCGATCTGCCGTCGCTGGGGCCGCGGGTGGTGGTGGAGGATGCAGACCGGATCGCCGGCCTTCCGGGTGCCGAGGCAGCGCTGTTTCATCTGCACAACCTGATCCTGCCGGCGGGGCGCTTGCTGGTCACGGCAAGCGCCCCGCCGCGCGACTGGGGCGTTGCGCTGCCCGATCTGGTCAGCCGGATGCAGGCCGCCGGTTTCGCGCGGCTGGAGCCTGCCGACGACGCCTTGCTGTCGGCGGTCCTGGTCAAGCTGTTTTCCGACCGCCAGATCAGCGTGCCGCCCAACCTGATCGCCTATCTGGTGCCCCGGATCGAACGCTCGCTGGCGGCAGCGGGCGACGTGGTGGCGCGGCTCGACGCGGCGGGGCTGGCGCAGGGTCGCGCGGTGACGCGGGCGCTGGCGGTCGAACTTCTCGACAAGGCTTGACCGGCCCGGCAGGATGCGCGAAGCCTGCGTTCCCCTTTTGCCTGCGAGTGTCATGACCCAAGCCGATTTCCTGAAGGCCGCCTTTGCCGCCCCCGTGACGCTTCCCGCGGCCGAGATCAGCGGGACCGCTCGGTTCTTCAACCGCGAGATGTCGTGGCTGGCCTTCAACTGGCGGGTGCTGGAAGAGGCGTCGAACCCCGGCGTGCCGCTGCTGGAGCGGCTGCGGTTCCTTTCGATCTCGGCGACCAATCTGGATGAGTTCTATACGGTGCGCGTGGCGGGGCTGCGGGCACTGGTGCGCAGCGGCAACAGCAGCCTGTCCGAGGATGGGCGCACGGCGGCGCAGCAACTGACGCTGATCCACGCCGATGCGCGCCGCCTGATGCAGACGCAGCAGACGGTGTTCAACAAGCTGAAGCGAGAAATGGAGGCGCAGGGCATCGTCCTGCTGACGCGGTCGAAGCTGACGCAGCGCGACCTGAAGTTTCTGGAACAGCATTTTCTGACGCGCGTCTTTCCGGTGCTGTCGCCGCTGGCGATCGACCCGGCGCATCCGTTTCCGTTCATCCCGAACACGGGGTTCTGCCTGGCGCTGGAGCTGGAGCGGACGACCGACAACCGCCCATTGCAGGCACTGCTGCCGATCCCGCAGCAGATCGCGCGCTTCGTGCCATTGCCGGGCAAGCCCGGCGAGCATCGGTTCCTGCCGCTGGAAGAGCTGCTTCTGCTGCATCTCGACATGCTGTTTCCGGGCTACACCGACCGGGGACACTGCGCGTTTCGCGTGCTGCGCGACAGCGATCTGGAGGTCGAGGACGAGGCCGAAGATCTGGTGCGCGAGTTCGAGACGGCGCTGAAACGCCGGCGGCGGGGCGATGTGATCCGGCTGAAGATCTCGACAGGGGCGTCGGACCCGCTGCGCGCGCTGATCATGGCAGAGCTGGCGGTGACGGACGAGGAGGTGGTCGAGGTGCGTGGCCTTTTGGGCGTCGCCGACCTGAAAGAGCTGGTGCTGGGCGCGCGCAAGGACCTGCTCTGGCCGCCTTTCACCCCGCGCGTGCCCGAACGGGTCGAGGACCATGACGGCGACATGTTCGCGGCGATCAGGCACAAGGACATGCTACTGCATCACCCCTACGAGACTTTCGACATGGTGATCCAGTTTCTGCAACAGGCCGCGCGCGACCCCGACGTGCTGGCGATCAAGCAGACGCTGTACCGCACGTCGCAGGACAGCCCGATCGTGGCCGCGCTATGCGAGGCCGCCGAGGCGGGCAAGTCGGTGACGGCGCTGGTCGAGTTGAAGGCGCGGTTCGATGAGGCGGCCAACATCCGCCAGTCGCGGCGTCTGGAGCGGGCCGGCGCGCATGTCGTCTATGGGTTCATCCACTACAAGACCCACGCCAAGATCAGCACGGTGGTGCGGCGCGAGGGAGACAATCTGGTGACCTATACCCATTACGGCACCGGCAACTATCACCCGATCACCGCCCGCATCTACACCGACCTGTCGTTCTTCACCTGCGACGCGGCGCTGGGGCGGGATGCGACCAAGGTGTTCAACTACCTGTCGGGCTACGTGCAGCCGCAGGGGCTGGAGAACATCGCGATCGCCCCGATCAGCCTGAAATCGCGCCTGATCGACATGATCGGCGCCGAGGCCGAACATGCCCGCGCGGGGCGGTCGGCCGAGATCTGGGCCAAGATGAACAGCCTGATCGAACCCGACGTGATCGACGCGCTTTATGCCGCCAGTGAGGCGGGTGTGAAGATCAGCCTGATCATCCGGGGCATGTGCGGGGTGCGTCCGGGCATCAAGGGATTGTCCGAAAACATCCGCGTCAAATCCATCGTCGGCCGGTTTCTGGAACACTCGCGCATCGTGTGTTTCGGCAACGGGGCCGCGCTGCCGTCGACCCGCGCGCGGGTGTTCTTTTCGTCGGCGGACTGGATGGGGCGCAACCTGACGCGGCGGGTGGAAACGCTGGTCGAGGCGCTGAACCCGACGGTGAAGGCACAGATCGTCGGGCAGATCATGGCGGCCAACCTGGCCGACGAGGCGCAAAGCTGGGTTCTGGGGCCGGATGGCCGCTACAAGCGCGATCTGGGCAAGCCGCAGGACAAGCTGTTCAATTGCCACCGGTTCTTCATGGAGAACCCGAGCTTGTCCGGGCGCGGCACCGCCGGGGCCAAGGACGTGCCGAACCTGGCGTGAGGGCGGGAAAGAGTTTGGCGGTGCATCAGAGAGAGTCGGGCTGAAGCCCGACCTACGTGGCTGGGGGCAAAAAGACCCCGGCTCGCATCCCCGAACCCACCGTTGCGAGGGGGGGGGTAACACCCCCACACCCCCCGGGGGGTGTTGGGCCCAGATGGAAGGGCTGGGATCGGGGGGGGGGGGGGCG
>JANNNU010000028.1:0-3960 GCA_031398695.1 Paracoccaceae bacterium
GCATGGCCGCACATCACAGATTGCGGGCGCATACAGGAAAACGGGGGGGTTGGGAAGGGCTCAGCCGTTGGTCTTGACCAGCCTTTGCTTGAACTATTCCGCCAGATCGTCGAACGACGTGGCCCCGGCGGCCACCGAAACAACGAGATCATCTACGCGCTCGCCATCGGGGACGTTCAAGGATTAGCCGCTGCGAAATATCAACAGTTCCACCAAGAGCCAAGCAGTGCGCTTGTTTCCGTCAATGAACCCATGGTTTCCAACCATGCTGTGCAAAACAGCCGCGGCCTTTCTGGCAATCGGGCGATGGTAGCCGGAATACGGCCGGGCAAGCGCGGACTCGATCAAATGCAGACTGCTTATCCCCTCTCTGCCACCAAAGGTCAGGGCCTGATCATGTGCCAAAATTGCGTCAGCCAAGGTCAGCCTGTAGTGCGTACTATCGGTCAGCGAGCCGTTTAAGCGCGTCGCTGTGCTTGGAGGAAGCCTGTGTCAATGCCGAGGCAGATTTTGAACTGGCCTTTGCGCTACCATTGCTTGAATGAACTTCTACAAGGCGCCCGTTTTGCACCTCACGCTTGATCCAACCCCCGTTGACCGGCGTCGTTTTGGATGCAGAACTTTTCTTCATGTTTTCAGTCGCCTTTCTCTCGGCTTTCTCAAAGTAGTATCATGGCGGCATTACTTGGCCAACGTTGAGCAGATGAAACAACAGCGTTAGCAAGCTGAACGACCCCCCAAACGCAAAACGCCCGCACCTTCCGGCGCGGGCGTCGCATGTCGGCAGGCCGAACCGCTTAGCGGCGCAGGCCCAGACGGCCGATCAGCGAGGCATAGCGCGCCTCGTCCTTGCCCTTCAGGTAGTCCAGCAGCTTGCGGCGCTGGGCCACCATCATCAACAGCCCGCGACGCGAGTGGTTGTCTTTCTTGTGGGTCTTGAAGTGTTCGGTCAGCGTGGCAATCCGGCTGGACAGCAGGGCCACCTGCACTTCGGGCGATCCGGTATCGCCTTCCTTGGTCGCATATTCGCCAATCAGGCGGTTCTTCGTCTCGACAGTGATCGACATCGAAATCTCCTTGTTCAGAAGGGTTATGGCACGAGCCGGGATGTCGTCCAGCAAGGCCCGGGGGCACCGCAAAGTCGCGCGGATGGCGGCGTATACGGGAGATTTCCTGCTATGGGAAGCCCCTTGGCGCGGCGGCGGGCGATCGCGCCCCGCGCGCCGGACTTTCATTTACCATGTTGCGAGTATTCCCCGACGAACCCCATATGCCGCTGGAAAACAGTCCGGAAATCTGGCACCCTTCAATCGTGAATTGTGTTGGCGCGGCAAGGCTTTGCGGCTGAAATGGTTAACGGACGGCGGGCATGGCGGGGTCCTCGGGACTGCAGTCATCGGGGCGTCCATCGTTGCGTGAAGGGGTCAGGCCATGTTGGGTTTGTTGGGCTTGTTGAGCGCGCTGGTGGCCGGGTCGTTCAGCAGCACCAAGACCGACGATGCGGATGACGATTCCCCTTCAGACGATCGCGCCCCCTTCGATCGCCCGCAGGGTGGTGGGTCTCTGCTCGACTTCGTCGGGGATGACGGTGACGCGCCTCCGACCGAACCTGTGTCCGCGCCGGATACCGGAACAGTCATTCCGGACGGTGACACCAATGATGACGGCATGCCCGATTCCGACGACAGCCCCGATGCGCCGGATGCCGACACCCAATTGAGTGGCGCGGCCGGCGACGACATCCTGACCGGGCGTGACGGTCAGGATACGGTGACGGGTGATGCGGGCAAGGACCTGCTGGGTGGGCGCGGGGGCGACGATGCGCTTCACGGTGGCGACGGCACCGACTGGCTGGCCGGCGGGGCGGGCGACGACACGCTGCGCGGCGGCAGCGGCGACGACGACATGCAGGGCCACGAGGGCGACGACGTTCTCGATGGCGAGGACGGCGCCGACACGCTGTGCGGCCATGACGGCGACGACAGCCTGACGGGTGGCGCGGGCGCCGACAGTCTGCTCGGGGGCGATGGTCACGACAGTCTGGTCGCGGGGGACGGTAACGACGCGGCGCTGGGGGGCCTGGGCGACGACGTGATCTCGGGCGGTTCCGGCGCCGATGCCCTGGAGGGCGGTGACGGCAACGACACGATCGGGGCGCAGGACGCCGAAGACGGCGCGGTTGATTTCCTGAACGGCGGCGCGGGCGACGATGTTCTGCACCTCGGCGCCGGAGATCACGGCCATGGCGGCGACGGAGCCGACCTCTTTGCCGTCAGCGATCCGGAAACCGACGACGGCTTGGCCCAGATCGCCGATTTCGACGTGACGCAGGACGCGCTGGTCGTGTTCTATGACGCGGCCCTGCATCCCGACCCGGTTCTCAGCCTGCAAACGACGCAAGGCTCGGCGACCGTGACGCTGCTGCTGGATGGAATTCCCGTCGCGCTGATCGACGGCGATCCGCCGACGCTGGGCGACATCACCTTGCAGGCGGCCTGAGCGGCGCTAGGGCCAAGGCTGCGGTTGCGTGTCATACCCAATGTACAGCGGGTGCTTGGGTTGCCCGCCCAAGGTCATGCCCAGATGGTGCAAGGGGTGGCCTGCCCCGCGCAAAGCTGCCTCGACCGCCGCGCCGCGCCCGAGGTGCAACCCATGCGAGCCCCAGGCGCAGACAACCGTGCTGGCCCAGCCAGCCAGATCCAGAATGGCGGCGTCGTTGTGCGGTCCCACCGGATCGGCCGCGGCGCGCATAACCTTGGGATCGGTGGCGCGGTAGGCAAAGATATTGGCAACGGCAAACCCGTCATAACCCAGCGTGCGGGCACGCCGTTCGCACCGTTCCACCGTTGGATCGTTCTGCATTTCGGTCGCGGTGGAGGGGTTGAGCATGACGAAACACACCCGCCGCGCACCAAGGCCCCAAACCCGGGTCAAGGTATAGCGATACGTCTGACAGTCCGAATAGACTGCGACGCTGGCAGCATCCCCTTTCTGAAAACGGCGTTCGATCACGTTACATCCCTGATCTGTTCTCAAAGGGTTCCGCCATGGAACAGATCGCACCCCCGTCCGGCTTAGACAAACACCCGCGCCGGATGCAGCGCGCCGCCGCGGTAGGATCCGACGGCGATGGCGCGGCCCTGCCAACTCGCCCAAGCCTCTTCGTCATAGCCGATGCCGCGCGTCACCTCGCCAGGGTTGCCATTGCGCAACCGCGCGGCCCCGTCGGCAGTCGCCGGCAGTTCCGGCAGATCGGCCAAGGCCAACTCCAGCGGCTTGAGCAGCGCATCCAGACCGGCGGTTCCGGCCAACGCCTCGACCGTGTCCATCGTGACCGCATCCGCGACCGAAAACGGGCCCGACCACGCTCGGCGCAACCACAGCACGTGGCCCAGACAGCCCAGCGCCGCCCCCAGGTCGCGGGCGATCGACCGCACGTAGCCGCCCTTGCCGCAGACCATCTCCAGCTCGACATGGTCGGCGTCCGGCCGCCCGATCCGTACCAGCCGCTCGACCCACAGCGGGCGCGCGGCGATGTCCATCACTTCGCCATCGCGCGCCAGATCATAGGCCCGCGCCCCGTCGATCTTGACGGCAGAAAACTGCGGCGGCACCTGCAGGATGTCGCCGCGAAACGCCGCCAGCGCGGCGTCGATATCGGCATCGGCGGGCCGGTGGTCGGACTGTGCCACGACCGCGCCTTCCGCATCGTCGGTGGTGGTCGCAGCACCGAACCGCACGACGAACCGGTAGCATTTCAGCGCGTCCGTGATGTAGGGCACGGTTTTCGTCGCCTCGCCCAGGGCCACCGCCAGCACCCCGGTCGCGGCCGGGTCGAGCGTGCCGGCATGCCCCGCCTTTTGCGCGCCGAACGCCCATTTCACCTTGTTCACGACCGCCGTCGATCCGATCCCGGCGGGCTTGTCCACCACCAGCCACCCCGAGACGACCCGGCCCTTG
>JANNNU010000029.1:0-15119 GCA_031398695.1 Paracoccaceae bacterium
GGGTTTCACACCCCCCGGACCCCCTGTGGGATATTTGTGCCAATGAGAAAGCGGGAAGATGAGTGAAGTTCCGAAACATGCGCGGGCGGTGATCATTGGCGGGGGCGTGTCGGGCTGTTCGGTGGCCTATCATCTGGCGAAGGCAGGGTGGACGGACATCGTTCTGCTGGAGCGGCGGCAGTTGACATGCGGGACCACGTGGCACGCGGCCGGGTTGATCGGGCAGTTGCGCGGCAGCGCGAACATGACCCGACTGGCCAAGTATTCTGCCGATCTTTACGTCAAGCTTGAGGCCGAGACTGGAGTTGCTACGGGCATGCGGCAGGTCGGCAGCATTTCTGTCGCGCTGACGGGCGAGCGGCATGAGGAATTGCTGCGGCAGGCGACGGTGGCGCGGATCTTTGGCGTGGATGTTGCCGAGATTTCGCCGAAAGAGGCGAAGGCGATGTATCCGCATCTGGAAATCCGCGACGTGGTGGGGGCGGTGCATCTGCCTTTGGACGGGCAATGCGACCCGGCCAACATCGCAATGGCGCTGGCCAAGGGCGCGCGGATCTTCGAAGGGGTGAAGGTGGTCGCCGTCACCAAGTCTGGCGGACGTGTGACCGGGGTGGAGTATGAAACCGGCGGCGAGCGCGGGGCGATTGCCTGCGATGTGGTGGTCAATTGCGGCGGCATGTGGGGCCGCGAGCTGGCGGAAGCCAGCGGTGTGACCTTGCCGCTGCATGCCTGCGAGCATTTTTATCTGATCACCGAGCCGATCGCAGGCTTGGGTCATCTGCCCGTCCTGCGGGTGCCGGATGAGTGTGCCTACTACAAGAGCGATGCGGGCAAGATGATGGTCGGCGCGTTCGAGCCGAAGGCCAAGCCCTGGGGCATGACCGGCTGGGGCCAGACCGGCATCCGCGAAGATTTCTGTTTTGACACGCTGCCCGAGGATTGGGACCATTTCCAGCCGATCCTGGAACATGCGATGAACCGGTTGCCGCTGTTTCAGACAGCCGGAATCCACACGTTCTTCAACGGGCCGGAAAGTTTTACGCCCGATGACCGCTATTATCTGGGCGAGGCGCCGGAGCTTGGCGGCTACTGGGTCGCGGCGGGCTACAACTCGGTCGGGATTGCCGGTTCGGGCGGCGCGGGCATGGCGCTGGCGCACTGGATCACCGAAGGCGAGGCGCCGTTCGATCTGTGGGAGGTCGACATCCGGCGCGCACAGCCATTCCAGCGCAATCGGAGCTATCTGAAAGAGCGGGTGAGCGAGACGCTGGGCCTTCTGTACGCCGACCAGTTCCCTTATCGCCAGATGACCACGGCGCGCGGCGTCCGGCGCAGCCCGTTGCACGAGCATCTGAAGGCGCGCGGCGCGGTGTTCGGCGAGGTGGCGGGCTGGGAGCGGGCGAACTGGTTCGCCACCCCGGGCCAGGCGGCCCATTATCAGTATTCGTGGAAGCGGCAGAACTGGTTTGGCAATGCGAAGGCCGAACACATGGCGGTGCGCACCGGAGCCGGCCTGTTCGACATGACCAGTTTCGGCAAGATCCTGGTCGAGGGGCGCGATGCGGCGGCCTTTCTGAACCGGCTTTGCGCGAACGAGATCGACGTGCCGGTGGGGCGGATCGTCTATACCCAGATGCTGAACGCGGCGGGCGGGATCGAAAGCGACCTGACGGTGACGCGCCTGTCGGAAACCGCCTATCTGCTGGTCGTGCCGGGGGCGACGCTGCAACGCGATCTGGCCTGGTTGCGGCGGCATGTGGGCGACAGCTTTGCCGTGATCACCGATGTGACGGCCGCCGAGGCGGTGCTGTGCGTCATGGGGCCGCGCGCCCGCGAGGTGCTGGGCCGGGTCAGCCCCGCCGACCTGTCGAACGCCGCGCACCCGTTCGGGACGGCGCGCGAGATCGAGGTGGGCATGGGTCTGGCGCGCGCGCACCGCGTGACCTATGTCGGCGAACTGGGATGGGAGCTGTACGTTTCGACCGATCAGGCGGCGCATGTGTTCGAGGCGCTGATGGAGGCAGCCCCCCCGGAGACAGGCGACCTGACCCTGTGCGGGCTGCACACGCTGGACAGTTGCCGGATCGAAAAGGCCTACCGTCATTTCGGCCACGACATCACCGACGAGGATCATGTGCTGGAGGCCGGCCTCGGCTTTGCCGTGCGCACCCAGAAGCCCGATTTCATCGGCCGCGACGCCGTGCTGCGCAAGCGCGAGTCGGGTCTGTCGCGGCGTCTGGTGCAGTTCCGGCTGGCGGACCCGGAACCCTTGCTGTTTCACAACGAGGCGGTGGTGCGCGATGGCCGGATCGTGGGGCCGGTCACAAGCGGGGCCTACGGGCATTTCCTGGGGGGCGCGGTCGGTCTGGGCTATGTCCCGTGCCAAGGGGAAAGCGAGGCGGATGTGCTGGCATCTGCCTACGAAATCGAGGTGGCGGGAGTGAGGCACGAAGCCGTGGCCTCGCTCGTGCCGATGTATGATCCGAAGTCGGCGAGGGTGCGGGCATGAGCGGACAGTTGGCGACAGGTTGGGGCAGCAACGAGAGCGATCACATCGATGCCCTGGTAGCGGCGCACGAGCCCGGCAAGGGGTTGGTGCGGGCGTTCTACCATGACCCCGCGATCTATGAACGGGACATGCAGAGGGTGTTCCGGCGACATTGGCATTGCCTCGGTCATGCCAGCGTGATCCCGAACCCCAATGATTTCGAGCTGTTCCTACTGGGCGACGAACAGGTCATCCTGACGCGCGACGGCGACGGTGCGATCCACGCCATGCTGAATGTCTGCCGTCACCGGGGGGCCGAAGTCTGCACCGAACAGCGCGGCAATGCCAAGGCGTTCGTCTGCCCCTATCACGCCTGGACCTATGGCAATGACGGGCGGCTCAAGGCGGCGCGGTTGATGCCCAAGGATTTCCGGCGCGAGGATCACGGCCTGCACAAGCTGGCGGTCCGGGTGGTCGAGGGGCTGTTGTTCGTGTCCTTTGCCGCGGACCCGCTGGACTTTTCCGAGGTAGAACGACTGCTTCATGCCACCTGCGGCCAGTACGGCTGGGCTGACGCGAAGGTGGCCCACCGCGAGATGTATGTGGTCGAGGGCAACTGGAAACTGGCCGTCGAGAACTATGTCGAGTGCTACCACTGCGGCCCGGCCCACCCCGAATACTCGCAGACACACGCGCTGGAACAACCGCTTGAGCGGATTGCCGAACTGAACGCAGCAATGGAGGTCCGGACGCGGCACCTGGGCATCGACGTGGGGCAGGGCGATCTTTGGCAGAACAGCCGGGATGGACGCGAGGCGGTGCATGCCTTCCGCTATGCACTTTATGACGGGGTGGAAACGGGCAGCGAGGATGGCCGCGCGGTTGCCCCGCTGATGGGCCGCTTTGCGGCGTTCGACGGTGGGGTCACGTCGATCCATCTGGGGGGCACCAGCTTTCTGGTGTGCTACCCGGATCATGGCATGATCTACCGCTTCATTCCCGATGGTCCGACCCGCAGCCGGATGGAGCTGATCTGGCTGGTGAACGGCACGGCGGTCGAAGGCATCGACTATGATCTAGCGCGGCTGACGTGGTTGTGGCGGGTGACCACGGACGAGGACAAGAAGATCATCGAACACACGGCGCGGGGGGTGAAGTCGGCGTACTTCGTGCCCGGCCCGATCGCCCCGATGGAACAGAACGAACTGCGCTACATCGGCTGGTATCTGGACGAGATTTCGCGGACGTGACGGGTTGCCTTCGGCAACGCCTGTGCTGCATCCTGCGGCAAATTCAACGGGAGACGTGCGATGACCATTTCCGCGAACATGACCAAATTCTATATTGATGGTGCCTGGGTCGAGCCGCTGTCGTCCAACCGCATGGGTGTCGAAAACCCCGCGACCGAAGAAATCGTGTGCGACGTGGCTTTGGGAAACGAGGCTGACGCCGACCGCGCCATCATGGCGGCCCGCGCCGCTTTCGACGCTTGGACAGTGACACCGGTCGCGGGCAGGATCGCCTTGGTCAAGCGCATCCTCGACGTCTACAACGCGCGTTACGAAGACATGGCGATGGCGATGTCCACTGAGATGGGCGCACCGGTCGAATGGGCGCGCGGTGCGCAGGCCTGGGCCGGGCAGGTGCATCTGGAGGCTGCGATCAAGGCAGCCGAAGAGATGACGTGGGAGTATTCGCGTGGCACCACGCGGATCGTCTACGAAGGCATCGGGGTCTGCGCGCTGATCACGCCGTGGAACTGGCCGATGAACCAGATCGCCTGCAAGGTGGCGCCGGCGCTGCTGGCAGGCTGCACCATGGTGCTGAAGCCGTCCGAGATCGCACCGCTGTCGGGCGTGCTGTTCGCCGAAGTCTGTCACGAGGCGGGCGTGCCTGCGGGCGTGTTCAACCTGGTGAACGGCCTCGGGCCCGAGGTGGGCGCGCGCATGTCGTCGCACCCCGAGGTCGACATGGTAAGCTTCACCGGCTCGACCCGCGCCGGCACCGCGATCGCGGCTGCGGCAGCGCCGACCGTCAAGCGGGTGGCGCAAGAGCTGGGCGGCAAATCGGCCAACATCATTCTGCCCACCGCGGACTTTGCTGCGGCTGTGTCGGGCGGCGTGGAAGGATGCTTTGGCAACACGGGCCAGTCCTGCGATGCGCCGACCCGCATGTTCGTGCCGCGCGACCGGCACGACGAGGCGCTGGCGATCGCCAAGGAGACTGCCGAGGCCGTTGTGCCGGGCGATCCGCTGGCGACCGGCACCACGATGGGGCCGCTGATTTCGAAGCTGCAATTCGAAAAGGTGCAGCGGCTGATCCAGGCCGGGATCGACGAGGGTGCCACGCTGGTCACCGGCGGCGTCGGGCGACCCGCCGGGCTGAACCGGGGGTGGTTCGTCAAGCCGACGGTCTTTGGCGGCGTGACCAACGATATGACCGTTTCGAAAGAAGAAATCTTTGGTCCGGTGCTGTCGATCCTGCCCTATGACAGCGTGGACGAGGCCGTGACGATGGCGAACGACACGGTCTATGGGCTTGCGGCCTACATCTCGGGCCCGCTGGAAGATGCCCGTCCCGTCGCGCGCCGGCTGCGGGCCGGGACGGTCAACCTGAATTATCCCGCCTGGGATACCTCTGCCCCGTTCGGCGGCTACAAGCAGTCCGGCAACGGGCGCGAATATGCAGACTGGGGCATCCACGACTTTTGCGAGGTCAAGGGCATCGTGGGGTACGGAGAATGATCTATGGCTACATCGGGTTGGGCAATCTGGGCGGTCATCTGGCCGCCAGCCTGATCCGAAAGGGGTTTCAGGTCGTGGTGTTCGACCGCGACCCGGACCTATCGGCGCGCCATGTGGCGATGGGGGCCACGGCGGCGGGCTCTGCGGCGGAACTCGCGGGGATGGTGGACCATGTGTTCACCTGCCTGCCGTCGCCTGCGGTTTCGGAGCTGGTCCTGGCCGAGATCCTGACCGCCTTGAAGCCCGGATCGACCTGGATCGAAAACTCGACCATCGGCCGGGATGACATCCAGCGGCTGGGCGGGCTTGCGCGGTCGGTCGGCATCAAGCTGCTGGAAGCGCCGGTCACCGGGGGCGTGCATCTGGCCGCGCGCGGCGATATCACCGTGTTGGTCGGTGGGGATGGCGATCTGTTCGCGATGCACCGTCCCGCGCTCGAAGCGATCGGAAACCGGATCTTCCACATGGGTCCCTTGGGATCGGCGGCGGTGATCAAGGTGATCACCAACATGCTCGCCTTCATCCACCTCGTGGCTGATGGCGAGGCGCTGATGCTGGCAAAACGCGGGGGCCTCGACCTCAAGACGGCGTGGGAGGCGATTTCGGCGTCGTCCGGAACCAGCTTTGTACATGAAACCGAAGGTCAGCTGATTCTGAACGGGTCCTACGACATCGCGTTCACCATGGACCTTGCTCTCAAGGATCTTGGTTTTGCCACCGGCTTCGGCCGGGAATTCGGCGTGCCCTTGGACCTGGCCAGCATGACCCAGCAAACCTTTCTCAAGGGCCGCGCGGCTTATGGCGGCGCGGCGCAATCCACCCAGATCGTCAAACTTCTGGAGGATGTCCTGGGTACGGATCTGCGCGCGGACGGATTTCCGGCACGTCTGGAATGACGCTAGATCAATGGGTTGGCTGGGGGTATTCATGCATGGCATGAAGAGCGAGGTTGCGGAATGGACGACATGACCAAATCGCGGGTTGCTGCCATGTTGCACCACCGCAGCAAGAACCTGCAACCCGGCGATCCGCTGGTGGCCGGTATCATCTCGTCCGCCACCTATCACACCCCCGACGTTCCGAACCTGTCGCACGTCTATGGCCGGTCCGGCATGCCGACCTGGGAGGCGCTGGAGGCGCAACTGGCGATCCTGGAAGACGCCGAGTGCGTCTCTTTCCCCAGTGGCATGGGGGCGATTTCCGCCGCCTTGTTTGCCGGTCTGGGGTCCGGGAAGAAGGTGATCATCCCGTCGGATGGCTATTATGTCACCCGGCTCCTGTCGGCGCAGGTGCTGGCAGGCTACGGCGTCGAGGTCGTCGAGGTCGCGACCCGTGACATCGCCATGGCCGACATGACCGATGCGGCGGTCGTCTATATTGAATCGCCGTCCAATCCGGGGCTCGAAGTTTGCGACATTGCCGCCGTAAGCGCGCGCGCGCACGCGGCCGGGGCGATCGTGATGGTGGACAACACGACGATGACGCCGCTGTTGCAGCGCCCGCTCGACCTGGGGGCGGATGTGGTGGTGGCCGCCGACACCAAGGCACCGGCAGGGCACTCGGATGTGCTGTTCGGTCATGTCGCGAGCCGGGATGCAGGGTTCATCCAGCGGGTCCGCGACTGGCGCAGGTTGTCCGGTGCCGTGCCGGGGTCGTTCGAGGCATGGCTGGTGCATCGCGGGATAGAGACGCTGGAGGTGCGGTTGGACAGGATGTGCACCAGCGCGGGCGTGGTGGCGCAGCGGCTGGCCGATCATCCGGCGGTGGCAAACGTGCGGTATCCAGGATTGTCGCAAGATCCGTCGTACGCCATTGCGAAACGGCAGATGGCAGGTTTCGGGTTTCTGATCGGCTTCGAATTGCCCGATGCCGCGCGCGCCGAGCGGTTTCTGACCGAATGCCCGCTTGTCGCGCAGGCGACCAGTTTCGGATCGACGCATTCGTCCGCAGAGCGCCGCGTGCGCTGGGGCGACGCCGTGCCGCAGGGGTTCATCCGGCTTTCGGTCGGCCTAGAGCCGGTCGAGGCGCTGTGGGCAGCGATCGACACGGCGTTGGCCGGATGATCTTGGGCAAACGCCGGGGGCCGTCTGGCCACCGGACCGCCCGGGGATGTCTCGGCAGAGGATAAGCAGGCGCTACAGGCTGGCGATGATCCGGGCGGCCTCGGCGCGCGGGTCGGCGAGTTGGCTGCGATCCTCGCCGGGATGGAACCTGGCGCGGGTGGCCGTGGCCATCGGGGCCGGAGTCGCGATCAGCACGCGCGGGCCGACCCTCGCGTTTTCGGCGGCCCAACTGTGAGCGAGCGTGATCTGGGCGGCTTTGGTCGCGCCATAAGCCCCGGAAAACTTCGTGCCGGCGCGGGGGTCGTCAAGGAATACGGCCGTTCCGTCATGGGCGCGCAGCAGCGGTTCGATCAGCGGGATCAGCATGCCGGTCGCGCGCGCATTGATCGTCAGCGATCTGTCCCAATCCTTCAGGTCCAGCGATCCGGCCGGTGCAAGCGGGGCGGCGTGGATGGCTGCATGCACCCAGAGTCCCAGCCCGCCCCAGCGGTCGAACACCGAGCGGCAGAGGTGGCGCATCGCATCCTCGACGGTGATGTCCATCGGCGCGAGCGTCAGCGCACCGGCCCCGGGCAGCTTGGCGGACCTGACGCGGTCGTCGAGATCCTCGAGCCCGCCGACCGTGCGGGCAACGGCGATCACGTGCCAGCCTTGCAGGGCGAGTTGTTCCGCCAGCGCGGCGCCAAGGCCACGGGAGGCGCCGGTAACCAGGGCGATGCGGGTGCGTGTGTTCATGGCGGCGTCTATCGCATTGCCGGTGCCGGGGGGCAAGGGCCTGGGGTGGGGCCCGGTTTCATCGCGAAACGGATGAAGTCAGGGGTTAGGGTGCTGCGTCGAACGCTTGCGTAAGGGCGTCTGGGCGTCAGGCGTAGGCGATCACTCGGCAGCCTTCATCTGGAAGCCTTCTTCGATCTTGTCCGAGGGCACGACGGGGTAGTCGCCGGAAAAGCAGGCGTCGCAGAATTGCGGCACGGCATCGTTGCGGCCCTGTGCCTGACCCGCGGCGCGGTAGAGCCCGTCGAGCGTGACGAACTTGAGGCTGTCGACGCCAATCCAGTCGCGCATTTCCTCTTCGCTCATCGTGGCCGCGAGAAGTTTGCTGCGTTCGGGTGTGTCGACGCCGTAGAAACACGGCCATGCGGTGGGCGGCGAGGCGATGCGGAAGTGCACTTCGGCGGCGCCCGCCTCTAGGATCATGTCCTTGATCTTGCGGCTGGTGGTGCCGCGCACAACCGAGTCGTCCACCAGGATCACCCGCTTTCCCTTGATGAGGGCGCGGTTGACGTTGAGTTTCAGCCGGACCCCCATGTTGCGGATCGACTCGGTCGGTTCGATGAAGGTCCGGCCCATGTACTGGTTTCGGATGATGCCCATGGCATAAGGGATGCCGGATTGCTGGCTGTAGCCGATGGCGGCGGGAGTGCCGCTGTCGGGAACGGGGCAGACGAGATCGGCCTCGACCGGCGCCTCGATGGCCAATTCGACCCCGATCTGGCGACGGGTTTCATAGACCGACCGGCCACCGAGGATGCTGTCGGGGCGGCTGAAATAGACCTGCTCGAAGATGCAGAACCGGGATCGGGCGGGCTGGAACGGGCGGGTCGATTCGACCTTGTTGCCCTCGATCACCACCATTTCGCCAGGGTCGATCTCGCGAATGAACTCGGCACCGATGATGTCGAGCGCGCAGGTTTCCGATGCCACCGCCCAGCCGTGGTCGCTGATCCGGCCCAACACGAGTGGCCGCACGCCGAGGGGATCGCGCACCCCGATCAGCTTAGTGCGGGTCATCGCGACGACGGAAAACGCGCCTTCGACCCGGCGCAAAGCGTCCTTCATCCGTTCGGCGATGGTTTTCTGGATCGAGCGGGCCATCAGATGGATGATGCATTCGCTGTCTGACGAGGACTGAAAGATCGAGCCGCGTTCGATCAACTCGCGGCGCAGTTGGGCTGCGTTGGTCAGGTTGCCGTTGTGTGCGATGGCCGCCCCGCCCATCGAAAACTCGCCGAAGAACGGCTGAACGTCCCGAATCGCGGTAGCCCCCTTGGACCCCGCGGTGGAATAGCGGACGTGCCCGATCGCCAGGGCGCCCGGCAGGGTCTTCATCACGTCATGGCTGGTGAAGTTGTCGCGGACATAGCCGAACCGGCGGGCGGAGTTGAAGCCTTCTACCGGGTCGTAGCTGACGATGCCGCCTGCCTCTTGCCCGCGGTGCTGCAGGGCGTGCAGTCCAAGCGCCACGAAGTTCGCTGCGTCGGACGCGCCGATCACACCGAATACGCCACATTCCTCTTTCAGCTTGTCGTCGTCGAAGGGATGCGAGCGGAACGGCGGATCAGACGGCATGAGATTGGGCAACGGCGCGCTCCGAATCCAGTTGGGGTATCGCGTCTAGATAGTCCGATACTGGCGGGGTGTCATCAGCCGATGCGCGCATAGCGGCTGTGCACAACTCGGGTCAGCCGCCGGTCGCCGGGGCCGGGGTCGGCGTCGCGGCCGGCAGCGTTGCCGGAACCGCGCAGGCCGCCGTCAGGTCGTTGTAGCGGTCCACGATCCAGCTTGGCGCATCTTCGGGAACGGCCGCGTCGATAGACGCCTGAAAACTGGCGAACACACGGGCCGATCGGCTGTCGTCGATCATGGGCACTGGGTTCGACGACAGGGCGCGGTCATAGACCAGAAAGGCCACGCCCACCAACACAACGCCGCGCGCCACGCCAAACACGAACCCCAGCGCCTGGTCAATGCCACCCAGTGCCGAGCGTTGGACCACCGACGAGAACAGCGGTGTGAACAGCGAAGCGACCACCAAACCGATGGCAAACACCGCTGCGAAGGCCCCGATCATCGACAACTCGCAACTGTCAGACAGGAATTCACCCACGACCGGCAGTTCCTTGATCAGCGGCTGGGCCGAGGGTGCAAAGATGAAGGCGAGCACGGCCGCGCCCACCCAACCGGCAATCGCCATCGCCTCGCGCACAAAACCGCGGGAATAGGCCAGGATCGCCGACAGGACGATCAGGCCCGCCACGACGGCATCGACCACGGTAAAGCCTTCCATTCCAGCCTCCAGACGCTCAACCCGCGCCGAACATATCCCCGACGAATGCCACCAGATCGGGCATCTCGCGCACGCGCATTTCTGTCGCCTGACCCATCTTGGACCGGGCGGGCGCAATGGCTTGGGTAAAACCAAGTTTCGACGCCTCTTTCAACCGGTTTTCGGTCTGCGTCACCGGGCGCAGTGCCCCCGACAGGCTGATTTCCCCGAAAAGCACCATGTCTGGCGGAATTGCCACATCCTCGCGCGCGGACAGGATCGCGCCCGCCACGGCCAGATCGGCGGCGGGCTCTGACACCCTCATGCCGCCCGCGACGTTCACGAACACATCGAGCCCGGCGAACGATATGCCGCAGCGCGCCTCGAGCACGGCTAGGATGGTGGACAGGCGGCCGCCGTCTAGACCGACCACCGTTCGGCGCGGGGTGCCAAGGGGCGACGGCGCGACGAGGGCTTGAATTTCCGTCAGAACGGGTCGGGTACCTTCGATCCCGGCGAACACGGCCGAACCGGGCGTGGCGGTTCCGCGATCCGACAGGAACAGGGCCGAGGGATTGGCAACCTGCTGTAGGCCATCGCCGGTCATCTCGAAGACGCCGATCTCGTCAGCCGGACCGAAGCGGTTCTTAACGGCGCGCAGGATGCGAAACTGGTGGCCGCGCTCGCCTTCGAAATAAAGCACCGTGTCCACCATGTGTTCGACCACGCGCGGACCGGCGATCTGGCCATCCTTGGTAACGTGGCCGACCAGAATGACCGAGACGCCGCGCCTCTTGGCAAAGGTCACAAGTTCGTGCGCCGCGGCGCGGACTTGGCTGACCGAGCCGGGGGCGGCCTCGATCGTGTCGAGCCACATCGTCTGGATCGAGTCGATCACGCAAAGATCGGGGCGGTGGGTGTCGAGCGTGGTCAGGATGTCGCGCAGGTTGGTTTCTGCTCCGAGGCTGACCTTCGCATCAGTCAGGCCCAACCGCTGCGCGCGCATGCGGACCTGCGCTGCGGCTTCCTCGCCCGAGATGTACATCACTGACGTGCCGCGGCGGGCAAACGAGGCCGCGGCTTGCAACAGAAGCGTCGATTTGCCGATACCGGGGTCGCCGCCCACCAGAATGGCGCTCGCCGCGACCAGACCGCCGCCGAGCACGCGGTCCAACTCGTCAATCCCGGACGAGGCGCGGGGGGCGGGGGCCTCGAGCGTGGCGAGATCGGTCAGTGGAATGGACTTGCCCTTGGAACCAAGCGCCTTCGGGCCGGTTGACAACGGTGCTTCCTCGACGATGGTGTTCCAGCCGCCGCAGGCCTCGCACTTGCCGATCCACTTGCGGTGGCTAGCCCCGCAAGCGGTGCAGACGAAGGCGGGGGCGGGCGGTTTGGCCATGTGCGTTGATGCAACGGGGCGCAGCGCCGTGCAAGGGGCGCTGGACGGGAGGCGGGGTGGTCCGCCGGAGGGAAGAGCCATGGAAACCAACGAGATCTACCGCGGTCGGCTGATCGACCACATCGGGCTGGTGGTCGCCGACTTTACTGCCAGCAAGTGTTTCTACGTCGCGGTGCTGGCAGCGGTTGGCGTGCCGATCGGCGGCATAGGCGAGGATTACTTCTGGGCCGACGAGTTGTTCGTGTCGTCCGGCGACAGTGCTACCGCATTGGGAAAGCTGACGGGCCGTCATCATCTGGCGTTTCAGGCCCGTGACCGTGCCATGGTCGAGGCGTTTCATGCCGCCGGTCTGGCTGCCGGCGGGCACGACAATGGCGCGCCCGGCGAAAGGGACTATCACCCCGGCTAGTATGCGGCCTTCCTGCTGGACCCCGACGGCAACAACATCGAGGCGGTCTATCACGGCCCAGCGGATCGCAGCGCCGAGGCGATAAGGATCAGTTTTCCGGATTAGCGATGTGCCTGCCGCGCCGTCCAGAGGGAGATGACCAGCGAGGCGAGGATGCAGGCGGTGAAAAGATACATCCCCCACGCGACTTCGACCGTCGCGATGCCGATCCCCTTGACGAGCACGATGTAGAGCGCGATCAGAAAGACGTCGGCCATCGCCAGCTTGCCCAGGACGTGCAAGGCGGGCAGCGCCTTGTGCGACAGCAGCCCGAAGTGCAGCAAGGCCAGCCCGATGGTCTTGAGCCAGGGGGCGAAGATCGCAAAGATCGTGACGACCAGACCCAGCACGACATCGCTGCGCCACAGCGATTGCAGGCCAGAGATCACGCTGATCTCGTCCATCCCGAAGACCGGCAACAGCGCCGCGCGCAAAAGGGGCGCGAACCACGCTATCGGAAAAAGGACCATCAGGGCGAGGTTGGCGTATTTCATGACGCGCGCGCGTGGGGTCGCAGGTGCTGCATCACGTCAGCGGACGGATTCGATCGGGCCTTCGGCGCGGCCATGGATGAACTGTTGCAGATACGGGTCGGGGGCCGTGTCCATGTCAGCCACCGGGCCTGTCCACCGGATCAGGCCCGCATGCAGCATCGCCACCTTGTCGGCGATCGCGCGCACCGACGACATGTCATGCGTGATCGTCATCGCCGTGGCGCCCATTTCCACCACGATTTCGCGGATCAGCGCGTTGATGACGCCCGACATGATCGGATCGAGTCCGGTCGTGGGCTCGTCGAAGAAGATGATCTCGGGTTCGGCGGCAATCGCGCGGGCCAGGCCCACCCGCTTTTGCATGCCGCCCGACAGCTCGGCAGGAAACTGGTCTGCCACGGCGGGGGTCAGACCGACACGGCGCAGCTTTTCCAGCGCGATGACGCGCGCCTGATCCTTGGGCAGGGCGTTGGCGCCGCGCATCAGCCGAAACGCCACGTTTTCCCAGACCTTCAGCGAGTCGAACAACGCGCCGCCCTGAAACAACATCCCGAACCGCGCCAGGAAGGCGTCGCGTTCGGCCTGCGCCACGTCCTGACCGTCGATCGTGATCGTTCCGGCGTCGGGACGCTCCAGACCCAGGATGCATTTCAACAGCACCGACTTGCCGGTTCCCGACCCGCCGATCACCACCATCGACTGCCCTTTCGGCAGGGTCAGGTCCACCCCCCGCAAGACGCGGTTCGCACCAAAGGTCTTCTGAACGCCCCTGAGCTCGATCATGAGGTGAAGAACACCTCGGTCAGGATGTAATTGGCCGCAAGGATCATCACCGATGCCGCGACGACGGCGGACTTGGTGGCGGCGCCCACCCCTTGCGCGCCACGACCCGATGTCATGCCGAAATAGCAGCCCATCAGCGCGACGATGAAGCCGAATGCGGCGCCCTTGATCATTCCCGACACGACATCCCAGGTTTCGAGAAAGTCTGCCGTGTTCTTGAGGTAGACGGCGGAGTTGAAATCCAGCCGCGTGATGCCGACGAGCCAGCCGCCCATGATCCCGATGCTGTCGCCGACGCCGACAAGGATCGGCACCGCCAGCGTGGCGGCCAGGACGCGCGGCGCCGCGAGGTACTTCAGCGGGTTGGTCGACAGGGTCACCAGCGCGTCGATTTGTTCGGTGACCTTCATCGTGCCGATCTCGGCCGCGATCGAACTGGCCACCCGCGCCGCGACCATCAGCCCGCCCAGTACCGGGCCCAGCTCGCGTGCCATGCCGATGGCGACGATCGACGGGACAACGCTTTCGGCGTTGAACCGCGCCCCGCCGGAATAGATCTGCAGCGCGAGCGCGCCACCGGTAAACAGCGCGGTTAACCCGACGACCGGCAGCGAAAACCAGCCGATCTGCCACAGCGCCTGGCCGAATTCGCGAAAATAGAACGGCGGTCGCACGAGGTGGGTCAGGATCGCTGCCGCAAACAGGCTGACGCGCCCGACGGCGGCAAGGGCTGCCAGAACCGGACGGCCGATCGCTGCCAAAGTGCCAGTCAGCGTCATGCCACGGGCTCGACATAGCGGCGGACATAGCGCGAACTAAGGCTGGTCAGAACCTCATACCCGATCGTGCCCGCGGCGTCGGCCAGATCATCGACGGTCTGGTGCGGGCCGAGGATATCAAGACTGCGCGGCGGCTCGGGCAGGTGGCTGACGTCGACGGTGATCAGGTCCATCGACACGCGACCGACCAGCGGGCAGGGCACGTCGCCATCCCACAGCACGGCGTTGTTCGACAACCCGCGCAGCAGCCCGTCAGCATACCCTGCGGCCACCGTGGCGATCAGGCTGGTCTGCTCGGCCTCCCACGTGCCGGAATAGCCGACGATCTCGCCGGGTTCGACCTGCCGCGTCTGAATCACCGGCAACGACAACGTGACGGCGTTCGCCGCCCCTTCGTACGGGCGACCGCCGTAAAGGCCGATACCCGGCCGGGTCAGATCGAAATGATAGCGCGGACCCAGCAGGATGCCGCCCGTCGCGGCCAGCGAGCGGGGCACGCCGGTGCCATCCGTCATCGCATGAAACTGCGCCAGCTGAACCTCGTTCAGGGCGTGATCCGCATCGTCGGCGCAGGCGAGGTGCGACATCAGGACCTCCGGTCCGGCTTCGAGCAGATAAGGGGCAAGAGCCTCCCATTCGGCTGGCTCCATGCCCAGCCGATTCATCCCGGTGTCAAGCTGAACCCCGAAGGCATGGCCGGGAAGCGCCTCGAGATGACGGGTCACCTGATCGATGGCGTTCAGCATCGGCGTGAGGTCGAGGTCGGCGATCATTTCGGTATCGCCCGCCATGTGGCCGGACAGCACGCAGATCTGCGGTCCGGATCCCAGGGCCTGTCGCACGGCGGCGCCTTCTTCGGCGAGGGCCACGAAAAA
>JANNNU010000041.1:0-11115 GCA_031398695.1 Paracoccaceae bacterium
CATGCCCAGATGATGACGCAGGCTGTGGCCCACGACCCACTCGATCATGCCTTCGGTCAGGCCCGGATCGACCATCCGGCACAGGGGCTGCGTCAGTGTGGCGTTTCCCACGATCCGCTCGACCCCGGCCCACAGGTTCAGCACTGCCTTGCAGCTGGTGTACGGCGTGAAATCCTGCAATGGGCTCGACGGGGCATAGACGATGTAATCGACCGTTTCCGGCGGGGCAGTCTGGACAAGGTCAGCCTGTACCCCCGCCGCGGCCAGCGCCTGACGCACGGCCGGCGCGAAATCGTCCCACAGGGCGGGGGCAGCGAACAGAACGGTCAGTTTCATCGGGGCCTCGGCGTTGGACAAGACCTGTCTAGGACCCGGACTCGCCCAGGACAATCCCGGCGTTGACCGCCAGCGCCAACAGGACTGTGTTGTAGAAAAACGATCCCGTGGTGTGCAAAAGGGTCAGCTGCCGCATCCGGGTGGTTTCGGTGTCGACATCCGACACAGCCGACGACGTGCCGATGGCAAAGGCATGATACATGAACTCCCATGGTCCGGGATCTTCCGAGCCGGGAAACGACAGCCCCCCTGCCGGCTTTTCCGTATAAAAAAGCCGGGCATAGCGAAATGCCGCCAGCGTGTGCACCATGCCCCAACCCAGCGGCACCGCCGCCAGCGACAGGCCGCCGGTGATCGTACTTTGCGAGGGGCTGGTCAGAACCTGAAAGATCGCCGCAAGGCTGACCAGAACGGCGGTCAAGGCCAGCGCCAGGATGAGCACGATGCCCTCGTCGTCCTCGTCGGCACGCTCGCGCAGGTCGTCCGCCGTAGTCTGGGTGATCATGACGAAGGTCAGGGCCAGGTAGCCCACGAAGAACCCGTTGATCGCCGAAAGCGCAACGCCGATCGGCTCTTGTGCAAAGAACACGGACACCCCGGCCAGTGCCCCACCGAGGCACAGCGACAGCAGCAAACGGGCATGGCGGCGCAGCATCTTCATCGCGGGCGGTGCACAATAGCGGATTGCACAAGGCCAATGGCCACCAGCAACACCAGCGTCGCCGATCCGCCGTAAGACAGGAACGGCAGAGGCACGCCCACTACCGGTGCCATCCCCATCACCATCGACAGGTTGACCGCCAGATAGAGAAAGAAGTTGACCGCAACCCCGATGATCAGCAGCGACGAGAAGCGGTCCTTGTTCTGGATCGCCGCCACCATGCAGAACAGCAGCACCAGCCCGTAAAGCACCAGCAGGCTCATCGCGCCGACAAAGCCGAACTCTTCGCCGAGCGTGGTGAAGATGAAGTCGGTGTGCTTTTCCGGCAGGAAATTCAGCCGGCTTTGCGTGCCCTGCATGAACCCCTTGCCGGTCCAGCCCCCGGATCCCAGGGCGATCTTGGCCTGAATGATATTGTAGCCCGCGCCCAATGGATCGGCGCTTGGGTCGAGAAAGGTGTCGATCCGGGTGTACTGATAGTCATGCAGCAACTGCCACGGCGTCCCGCGGCTGGAGAACACCGCCGTGATCGCCCCGCCGACCAGCGCGGCTACTGCCGCAAAATACCACAGGCTGACTCCGGCCGCGAACATCACTGCGGCACCCGCCGCGAGCAGCATGACGGATGTGCCGAGGTTCGGCTGCATCAGCACCAGCACCGTCGGTGCCACGATCAGCACCACCGGGATCAGCACCCACAGCGGGCGCGAGGTGCGCTTGGTGTCAAGCCAGTCGTAGTAGGAGGCCAGCAGCATGATCAGGGTGACCTTCATCAACTCGGACGGCTGCAGTCGCATGAAGCCGAGGTCGATCCAGCGCTGCGCCCCCATGCCGACGGTGCCAAAGAATTCGACCAGCAGCAGCAGGACCATCGCCACCATGTAAGCCAGGCCCGACATGTTGCGCCAGAACCAGATCGGGGTGAAGGCCACGGCAAACATCAGCCCCAGACCCAGCGCATACCGCTTCATCTGCGGCTCGGCCCACTGGCCCATGTCGCCACCGGCGATCGAGTACAGCATCAGCCAACCTATGGCCGCGACGGCCGTCACCACCACGATCAGCGCCCAGTTCAGATACAGCACCTTGGACAGGCCGGTCGGAACGGTCTTGACGTTGTATTCGAGAAAACTCATGCCGCCCGCCCCCTATGCCCGCGATCGCGACGGTTGCGTGCCGTCGGGCAGGCGCAACTGCAACGCATCGAGCGTCGATTCCATCCGTCCGCGCTGGTTGGCCGGATAGGCGGTCAGGGGCGGCACCGCGCCCAAAAGCGTGCGCAGCAGCGCGTCGCGCGCGATCGGTGCGGCCACGGCCGATCCGCCCCCGCCGTGTTCTACAACAACCGATACCGCATACCGCGGCGCCGCCGCCGGGCCGAAACACACGAACAACGCATGGTCGCGCCGTTCCCACGGCAGGTCGTTGTTCGAAACCACGCCCGCCGCGCGTTCAGAGGCGCTGATGTTGCGCACCTGACTGGTTCCCGACTTGCCCGCCATCAACAACAGATCGTCCGCGATCCGGCTGCCGTATCCAGTGCCCGCACTGGTGTTGACCACATCGAACATCCCCATCCGCACCGCGCGCAGCAGCGAGCCGTCGATCCCCAGCGCGGGGGCGTCGCCCACCGGCGTGTCAGCACCGTCCACCTGCCGCACGATGCGCGGCACCACTGCCCGCCCGCTAGCGATCCGCGCCGTCATGACCGCCAGTTGCAAGGGCGAGGTCAGCACATACCCCTGCCCGATGCTGGCGTTGATCGTGTCGCCGATCCGCCATTCCTGCTGATGCCGCTCCATCTTCCAGGCCTTGTCGGGCATGATCCCTTCGGCAATGGCCGAAAGCGGCATGTCGTGGCGGATGCCCAACCCCAGCCGGCGGCCCATTTCGGCGATCTTGTCGATGCCAACGCGCTGGGCAATGTCGTAATAGTAGACGTCACAGCTTTCCGCCAAGGACCGCGCCAGGTCCACCGACCCGTGCCCGCCCCGCTTCCAGCAGTGAAACCGCGTGTCGCCGTATTCGAGGTAGCCGGGACAGCGCACGCGGGTGTTGACGTCGATCACACCGGCCTCCAGCGCCGCCAGGGCGGTGACCATCTTGAACGTCGATCCCGGCGGATAGACGCCCTGCACCACCTTGTTGGCCAGCGGGCGATGGTCGTTTTCTAAGAGACCCGAATAATCGGTCTGGCTGATCCCGCGCACGAACAGGTTCGGATCGAAGCTGGGCGACGACACTGCCGCGATCAGATCGCCGTTGTTGACGTCCATCACCACGCAGGCGGCACTTTCGACACCCATACGGGCCTGAACGAAGTTCTGCACGTCCGCGTCGATCGTCAGGCGCAGGTCGCGTCCCGGCACGCCTTCGGTGCGCTCCAGTTCGCGCATGACGCGGCCGACGGCGTTCACCTCGATCCGCTTGTTGCCCGCGCGGCCACGCAGATCACCCTCCATCCATCGTTCGACCCCGATCTTGCCGATCTGGAATTTCGGAATCTGCAACAGCGGATCGGGGTTTTCGACCCCTTCCAGATCGCGGTCCGACACCGGCCCGACATAGCCGACCACATGCGCGAAATCGAGATCGCGCGGGTAGATCCTGCTCAGCCCCACCTCGGGCGACACGCCGGGGAGGGCGGGGGCGTTGAGCGCGATCTTGCTGAACTGGTCCCAGTCCAGCCGGTCCGCCACGGTGATCGGCACGAAGCTGCTGTTCTTGGCGACGTCAGCCTTGATGCGGTCCATCTCTTCGGCGGTCATCGGGATGACATGGCTCAGCCGATTCAGCACCATGTCGACGTCGCCTGCACCCTCCCGCGTGATCACCACGCGGTAGTTCTGCTCGTTTCCGGCGATCATCTTGCCGTTGCGGTCCAGGATAAGACCGCGCGCGGGCGGGATCAGCCGGATGTTGACGCGGTTTTCCTCGGCCAGCAGGCGAAACTGGTCGGCCTGTTCGACGCCCAGAAACCGCATCCGCGCGCCCAGCACGGCCATCGTGGCGGCCATCGCGCCGCCCATGAGCAGCGCCCGGCGGTTGACCTTGCGGGCCTGCTCCTCGATGTCGCGCGCGTTCCGTCTCACAGCCGCCTCCCGTAGGCGTCAACCTCGCCCATCGCGGGCTTGCGCAGGTCCAGCGCGAGCCGGCTGACGGCCACCACCGCAGGATAGCACAGGATCGACCAGACCACCTGCACCAACGCATAGCCGAACCCCGCTTGCGGCACAAAAGCGATGGCAAAGATCACCCGGTAGGCAAGAAACAGACTGACCATGATCCCCGCCACCAACAGCCATTCGACGGCAAAGGTCAATTCCCGCGTCAGCGCGACGCGCGAGCGGATGAACTCGGCCGCCAGCACCACCAGCGCCGCCCAGAGGCCCGGCGGGCGCATCAGGATCAGATCCTCGACCACCACCACCGCCGCCACCAGCCCGACAGGCAGGAAATCCGGCCGCCGCATCGTCCAGGCAAAGATCAGGCACAGCAAAAGGTCCGGCCCTGGCCAGCCTTCGGTGCCGGAATCGACCGGCAGAATGCGCAGGAACAGCAGCACGATTGCCAACCCGACAAACAGCAGCCGATAGGTCAAAACCGGGCTGACCATCATCCGCCTCCCGCTGACGCCAGATCCGGGGCCACCGGCCCCTGCGCACCGCCAGGCAGTGCGGGCAGCGGTTCCGGCGCCACCAGCGCGCCCGCATCGGTGATCGGCGTCAGTGCATGGCTGCGCAGCACCCGCAGAAACTCCAGCCGCTGATAATCCGCCGACAGCACGACTCGCAGGCGGCGATCGTTGCCCAGCGCGACCTGACCCACCAGCAGCCCCGCCGGAAACACGGCGCCGTCGCCAGAGGTGACCACCCGGTCGCCGGGACGAACCTGATCGGCATCCTCCAGAAACTCCAGCGGCGGGGCAGCGGTGTTGTCCCCCGACAGGATCGCCTTCTGCCCCGACGGCTGCACAGTGATGGGGATGCGGCTGTTGCTATCGGTCAGCAGGATCACCCGGGCGGTCTGGTTGCCCACGCCACTGATGCGCCCCACCAGTCCGATCCCGTCCATCGTCGCCCAGCCGTCGCGGATGCCATCGCGTGCACCGACGTTCAGCAGCACCGACTGCCGAAAGGGCGAACCGCTGTCGGCCAGCACCAGCCCCGTCACATGCGTCAGCTTGGGGTCCAGCCGAACCTGGTTGAGGTCTAGCAGGCGCGCGTTCTTCTGCTCCAGCTGCAAGGCGGCTTCCTTCCACGCCTTCATCTGTTGCAACTCGTCGCGAAGCTGCTGGTTTTGTTCATAAAGCCGGACGTAGGACTGGAAATCCTCGATCATCTCGGCCGCTGCGGTCACCGGCATCAGCGCCCAGTCGAACGACGGCACGACGCGGTCGATCAACGCCGCGCGAAACCGTTCGACCCGCGGGCTGTCGATGCGCCAGAGCAGAAACAACCCCAGCAAGGCCAGGACCAACAGGAAAACCAGCACCCGCCGCAGCGGCCGCTGAAACTCTTCTGGCCCGGTGTTGCGTGCGCGTGCCATGTCCCGCCCTCGGCCTGCGATCAGCTGTCGTAGTCGATCACATGCCGCAATTGCTTTTCGTATTCCAGCGCCTTGCCGGTGCCGAGGGCCACACAATTCAGTGACTCGTTGGCGACGCTGATCGAAAGCCCGGTCTGTTCGCGCAAGCTCAGGTCCAGATCGCCCAGCAACGCCCCGCCCCCGGTCAGCATCACGCCCCGGTCCACGATGTCGGCCGCCAGATCGGGCGGCGTCGTCTCCAGCGCCTGCATCACCGCGTCGCAGATTTGCTGCACGGGTTCGGACAAGGCTTCGGCCACCTGCGCCTGATTGATCTCGGTTTCCTTGGGCACGCCATTCAGCAGGTCGCGCCCGCGGATCACCATGCTGGCGCCCCGCCCATCGTCGGGCATCCGCGCCGTGCCAATGCTGGTCTTGATCCGCTCGGCCGTCGATTCGCCGATCAGCAGGTTCTGGTGGCGGCGCAGATAGTTGATGATCGCCTCGTCCATCCGGTCGCCACCGACCCGAACCGAGCGGGCATAGACGATATCGCCCAGCGACAGCACCGCAACTTCCGTCGTTCCACCGCCGATATCGACCACCATGTTGCCGGTCGGATCGGTGATCGGCATCCCCGCGCCGATTGCTGCCGCAATTGGCTCGGCAATCAGCCCCGCCCGACGGGCACCCGCAGACAACACCGACTGACGGATCGCGCGCTTTTCCACCGGCGTCGCGCCATGCGGCACGCAGACGATGATCTTGGGTTTGCTGAAGGTGGTGCGTTTGTGGACCTTGCGGATGAAGTGCTTGATCATCTCTTCGGCCACGTCGAAGTCGGCGATCACCCCGTCGCGCATCGGGCGAATTGCCTCAATCGAACCTGGCGTGCGGCCCAGCATCAGCTTGGCATCCTCGCCTACCGCCAAAACCTGCTTTTTGCCGTCCTTGACGTGGTAGGCGACAACTGAGGGTTCGTTCAGCACGATCCCCTTGCCGCGCACATAGACCAGCGTGTTCGCCGTGCCGAGGTCGATGGCCATGTCCGAAGAGAACAGGCCCGAAAAGATGCTCGACAGGATTGACATGGCTTGGGGTGATCCTTGACCGCAGAACAAAGAATACCCGCGACTCGGGAACGTCCCCAAGGCGGGCAACTCCATATAAGGACCCGCGCAGGCAGGCGAAAGGCCTTATCCGGGCCGAACAGCGCCAATTCGCCCGATCGTCACCGTGGCGGGCGCAGATGTTCGATAATCGCGCAAAGCCATGACAGTTATCAAGATTTCAGGCTACGATTGACAGAATTCCGCAAGAAAGCATGTCTTTCATTTCCGACCTGTCGGATGTCAAGGGCGTGGGACACGGGTCCCACGCCTCTGACACATCCGATCCCATCACGACGCGTCGCGGAAATTGACCGATTTCACGTCGGCGTCAGGCGCAGACTTTTTGCGGCGCTGGATCAACCGGTTCAGCGCGTTCACATAGGCCTTGACGCTCGCGACGATCGTGTCGGTATCGGCAGAGCTGCCGGTGGCGATCCGCCCGTCTTCCTCGATCCGCACCGACACGGTAGCCTGCGCGTCGGTCCCTTGGGTCACGGCGCTGACCTGATACAGCTGCAACCGCGCGCCGTGCGGATAAAGCATCTTGACCGCGTTGAACGCCGCATCGACCGGCCCATCCCCCGTCGCGTCGATGCTGTGATCCACCCCGTCGATGGCCAGGGTCAATTCGGCTTCCTGCGGGCCGTCGGTCCCACAGATCACCCGCAGACGCTTTACCACCAGCGTGTCCAGCGCCTCCTGCCGCTCTTCGTCTTGCACCAGGGCCACCAGATCTTCGTCGAACACCTCTTTCTTGCGGTCGGCCAAGGCCTTGAACCGCACGAAGACATCGTTCAACTGGTTGTCCGCCATCTCGAATCCCAGATCGCGCAGCTTGGCACGCAACGCGGCACGGCCCGAGTGCTTGCCCAGCGGCAAGGACGATTCCGACAGGCCCACGTCTTTGGGCCGCATGATCTCGAACGTCTCGGCATTCTTCAGCATCCCGTCCTGATGGATGCCGGATTCGTGCGCGAAGGCATTCTTGCCGACGATGGCCTTGTTGAACTGCACGGCAAAGCCCGACACGGCGGCGACCTTGCGGCTGATGTTCATGATCTTGGTCGTGTCGATGCCGGTGCGGTAGGGCATGATGTCGTTGCGCACTTTCATGGCCATCACCACTTCTTCCAGCGCGGTGTTCCCGGCCCGTTCGCCCAAACCGTTGATCGTGCATTCGATCTGCCGCGCCCCGGCCTCGACGGCCGCCAGGGCATTGGCGGTAGCCATCCCCAGATCGTTGTGGCAATGCGTGGCAAAGATCACGCTGTCGGCGCCGGGCACCCGCGCCAGCAGCATCGCGATCAGCGCGGCGGATTCGCGCGGGGCGGTGTAGCCCACGGTGTCGGGAATGTTGATCGTGGTCGCCCCGGCCTTGATGGCGATTTCGACCACCCGGCACAGATAGTCATGTTCGGTCCGCGTGGCATCCATCGGTGACCACTGCACATCGTCGCACAGGTTGCGGGCGTGGGTCACGGTGTCGTGGATCCGTTCGGCCATCTGATCCATCGTCAGGTTCGGGATCGCCCGGTGCAGTGGCGAGGTGCCGATGAAGGTGTGGATGCGGGGGCGGCGGGCGTGCCGGACCGCCTCCAAGCAGCGGTCGATGTCTTTCAGATTGGCACGCGCCAGCCCGCAGATCGTTGCGGTTTTCGCCAGACGGGCAATCTCGGACACTGCGGCGAAATCGCCTTCGGAGGCGATGGGAAACCCCGCCTCGATGATGTCGACTCCCATGTCATCGAGCAGGGCGGCAATCTCGAGCTTTTCGGTGTGGGTCATGGTGGCGCCGGGCGATTGTTCGCCGTCGCGCAGGGTGGTGTCGAAAATGACGACGCGGGGTTGCGTGGTGTTGGTCATGGGCGGATCCTTCGGAGGTTTGCTGCTGGGTCTGGGCGCTGTCCACCTCCGAGCGGTCGCACCCGAGGGCACGCTCAGAGGCGCGTAAGAAGCAGCAGGCCGCGCAGGGCGGTGAAGGGGGCTTTGCGATCCATGACCGCAGTTATACGGGTGGCGACGCATTTGGGAAGGGGATTTTTTCGCAAAAGGGCGCCGTCGCAGGGGGCATCGAGCCCCCCGCGACGGCGTCATCCGCGCCCCAAGGGGCGCGTTTGACGGCCCCGCTGCCAGCGGCGCGTCTGCGGACCTGCGGGAGCCTGTGGCAGGAACAGGTGCAGACGGAAAATGGGGTGGCGGGCCGGGCCGGGCAGGCTAGGTGTTGGCGTGGAACGGGAGTGTGGCATGCGGGCATTGGTGGTGGGGGCGTCGGGCGGCATCGGTGCGGCGCTGTGCACGGCACTGTCGGCGCAGGGCGAGGTCGTCGGCCTGTCGCGACGCGCAGACGGGCTGGACGTGACGGATGAGACGTCGGTGGTGCGGGTGCTGGGGGGGCTGGAGCCGGGGTTCGATCTGGTGATGGTCGCCACGGGCGCGCTGGTTCTGGATGGTCAGGGTCCGGAGAAATCCCTCAAAGCGCTGGATCCCGCGACGATGGCCGCCCAGTTCGCGCTGAACGCGGTGGGGCCGATGCTGGTGCTGAAACACGCGGTGCGCCTGATGCCGAAAGACCGCGCGGTGCGGTTTGCCGCCTTGTCGGCGCGGGTCGGCTCGATCGGGGACAACGCCTTGGGCGGGTGGTATTCTTACCGCGCGGCCAAGACGGCGCTGAACCAGTTTTTGCACACCGCAGCGATCGAGGTCGCGCGCAGCCATCGCCAGTCGGTGGTGGTGGCATTGCATCCGGGCACCGTCGACACAGGACTGACGGCGGTGCACGGTGCGGGGCATCCGACCGTCACCCCGGCCGCGGCGGCGACGAACCTGCTCGCGGTGCTCGATGCGTTGACCCCGGCAGACACCGGCGGCTTCTTCGACTGGGCTGGAAAGCGCATCCCGTGGTAAGGCTGGTTCTGGTTCTGGGAGATCAGCTGACGCCATCGGTCGCGGCCCTGCGTGCGGCGGACAAGGCGCACGACGTGGTGGTGATGGCCGAGGTCATGGGCGAGGGCACATCCGTGCCGCACCATCCGCAGAAGATCGCGCTGATCCTGTCGGCGATGCGGCATTTCGCGGCCGACCTGCGGGCCGCGGGTTGGACGGTGACCTACACCACGCTCGACGATCCCGCCAACAGCCAGTCGATCACCGGCGAGCTTTTGCGCCGGGCGGCCGATCATGGCGCGACCGAAGTGCTGGCCACCCATCCCGGAGAATGGCGCGTGCTGGCCGATCTCGAGTCGGTGCCGTTGACCACCCGCATCCTGCCCGACGACCGGTTCCTGTGTTCGCACGCCGACTTCGCGGCGTGGGCCAAGGACCGCAAGGCGCTGCGGATGGAGTATTTCTATCGCGACATGCGGCGCAAGACCGGGTTGATGATAGACGGCGACCAGCCGGCGGGCGGCCAATGGAATTTCGATCACGACAACCGCAAGCCTGCGAAACCCGACCTGCTGCGGCCGAAGCCGCCGCGCTTTGCGCCCGATGCGGTCACCGAAGAGGTGCTGGAGCTGGTCGCCCGCCGGTTCGAGCATTTCGGCACGCTGCGCCCCTTCGGATGGGGGGTGACGCGTGCGGACGCCCTGCAGGCGCTGGCGCATTTCACGACGCACGCCCTGCCGCGGTTCGGCGATGAACAGGACGCGATGCTGGTGGACGACCCGACCCTGTCGCATGCCCTGATCTCGCCCTACCTCAACCTCGGCCTGTTGGATCCGTTGCAGGTGTGTCGGGCGGCCGAAGCGGAATGGCTGGCGGGACGCGTGCCGATCAACGCCGCCGAAGGCTTCATCCGCCAGATCATCGGGTGGCGGGAATACATCCGCGGCATCTGGGCGCTGGCCGGGCCAGCCTATCTGACGCGCAACGCACTGGGCCATGACCGCGCGTTGCCGCCGCTTTATTGGGGGGCTGCCACGAAGATGGCCTGCCTCGGCCATGCCGTTGGTCAGACCCGCGACCTGGCCTATGCACACCACATCCAGCGACTGATGGTCACCGGAAACTTTGCCCTTCTGGCCGGTGTGAACCCCGAAGAGGTGCACGCATGGTATCTGTCCGTCTACATCGACGCCTATGAATGGGTCGAGGCGCCGAACACGATCGGGATGAGCCAGTTCGCCGATGGCGGGATGGTGGGATCGAAACCCTATGTCTCCTCCGGGGCCTACATCGACCGGATGTCGGATTACTGCAAATCCTGCGCCTACAAGGTCGCCCACAAGACCGGGCCGGACGCCTGCCCGTTCAACCTGCTCTACTGGCATTTTCTGATCCGACACCGCGACCGCTTTGCGTCCAACCCGCGGATGGCCCAGATGTACCGCACCTTCGACAAGATGGACGCTACGCGTCGCGACACCGTGCTGGCCGAGGCGGACGCCTTTCTCGCCCGGCTCGACGCCGGACAAACCGTCTAGCAAACCCGCCCGCCCGTTGGCATCATCTGTTCATAAATATCCCACGGGGGGTCCGGGG
>JANNNU010000046.1:0-5875 GCA_031398695.1 Paracoccaceae bacterium
TGACCTGCAATTCGGCCTGTGCCGCCGAGCCGAACGAGATGATCGACTGGGTGTTGCCCATGTCCAGCTCGTTCATCCGCTTGCGGATATCGTCGGCAACCGGAGCCGGGGCGGCCTCGAGCGCGACGATTTCCGTGCCGGGTTCTGGCAGGATCGTCGCGGTGACGGCTTCGACATCGGCCAGGGCTGTGGCGGCTTGGGCGCGGATGGAGTCGGTCATGGCTGTCTCGCTCATTCGGGCCCCGGTGGCGGGGCGTTCAATTCGGGTAAGGGCACCTTACCCTTCCAGTTTCAATCGGTCTCGTAACACGGCAATTTCAACGTCGAGGTCGGCGTGATTGTCGGTCAACAACGTTTGCGTACGGCTGGCGAAATTGGTTTCCAAGTCGCTGAGCAACGCCTCGTAATCGGCGCGGGCCTGCGGGGCGCGGGTCTGGGCATAAACATCGGCGAACTTGACCGTCGCGTCGCGCGCGCCCATCAGATAGACGGACAGATACTTGCGTGCGCCGGTCAGGTCGCGGGGGTCGGCCTCGACCGTGCGGAACAGCGCGCGGGCGGTGGCGGCAAACCGTTCGACCCGCGCGTCAAGCTGGCGGTCGCCGGTGCGCAGGATCGCATCCTTCATCGCCTTCACATGCTTTTCCGCCTCGTCCACCGCGCGGGCCACGCGGTCGGTCTGAAACTGGTCGATCCCTTCCATCCCCTTGTCGGTCAAGGGATCGGGGCCGAACGAACCCAGATGCAGGGCGGCCCCCACCACGCCGAACAGGATCGGATAGGTCAGGCCCGGCGCCCACATCGACGCAGCGATCCCCAGCCCGGCGCCGTTCAGCAGCGCCCCTGCGATCTTGCGCGGAAAGGCAGGGCGGCGCGCGACGCGGCGGGCGGTCCAAGCGGCATGGGCCAGGATGCCATCACGCGTCAGCCACGCCGACAAAAGCAGCACGACCCCGGCGGCGAGGCCGACAAAAAGGTTGTCCGCCGTGCTGAAGAACGCCGGGATCAGGAACAGGAACGGCGTGACGAACAAAAGCCACGACCCGAAGCCCGCGCGCTGCCGGGGCGCGTCGGCCAGCCGGGGCATGTCGGTGGCGCGGCCCCGCACGGTGCCGTTGCGCCCATTCTGATCGGGTCGGGCCTGGTCGGGTCGGGCCTGGTCGGGTCGCGGCTGATCCGGCCCTGTTCCGCCCGGGCTGTACTTGCCGCCAAAACGCTGCGCCATCACACGTTTCCTCCGATGGCTGCATAGAGGGTCAGCGCGATCAGGCCGAGAAAGCTGAGGTTTCGAAGTGTCCTGCCAGACATCGCCAGTCCCCGCTTCTGCCAAACGCATGCCGTATCAGACTATAGGCGATGGTCCGGCGTGGTGCCAGTGGGGCCGGGGGGAATTCCGGGGCTTTCTTCCCCGATGACGCGTTTCAGCCGCGCGGTTTGGGGGTGCGCGGGGTGGGTGTCTTTGCCGGTGCCGTGCGCGCGGCGGGGCGGGTGGTGCCGGATGGCTTTCGGGGTGTGGTGGCCTTGGCCCAGCTGTCGGACAGTTGTTGCAGGGCTGGCGTGGCGGCCGTTTTGGTGCGCCGCACGGCGGGTTTGGCAGCCTGGGCCGGTTTTGCAGGGTCGCTGGCAGCCGAGGTGCGTTTGGCCGGTGCGCCCTTGGACGCGCGGGGGCTGTCGGACGCTTCACCGGGGCGCGGGGCGCGGGTGCGTTTGACGGCGGTGCCCACCGGTTTTTCGGCCGGCTGGTCGCCCAGCTGTTCGCGCAGGATCTTGGCCTTGACCTCTTCGACCTGCCCGGGTTCCAGATCGCCCAGACGGAACGGGCCATAACTGACGCGGATCAGCCGGTTCACGGTCAGATCGATCGCGGACAAGGCGCGCCGAATCTCGCGGTTCTTGCCTTCGCGCAAGCCGACGGTCAGCCAGGCGTTGGCACCCTGATGCCGGTCGAGCACCACCGACATCGGCTGAAACCGTTCGCCGTCCACCGTGATCCCTTTGCGCAAGGGCTCGAGGTCGGGATCGGTCGGGTTGCCCTTGATCCGCACGCGATACTTGCGCAACCAGCCGGTTGACGGCAGTTCCAGCTTGCGTTTCAGTTCACCATCGTTGGTCAGCAGCAGCAGGCCTTCGGAGTTTAGGTCGAGCCGGCCTACCGACATGACGCGCGGCAGTTCGGGCGGCAGGTTGTCAAAGACCGTGGGGCGGCCCTTTTCGTCGCTGGCCGAGGTCACCAGCCCGTCGGGTTTGTAGTAAAGCCACAGGCGGGCCGGTTCCGCGTCGGCCAGCGGTTCGCCGCGCACGGTGATGCGGTCCTTCGCCGTCACGTTCAGCGCGGGGCTGTCGATGGTTTTGCCGTTGACCGCCACCTCGCCCAGTTCGATCATCCGTTCCGCCTCGCGGCGCGACGCGACGCCGGCGCGCGACAGAACCTTGGCGATGCGTTCGCCTTCGGGGGTGGACGGTTTGGCAGCAGATTTGGGTGGCGTTTCTTTGGTGGTCATCGGGCATCCTCGCGGGTAATTTCAGCGGGCGCTCCTGCGGCGACCGCCGGGGGTTTTGCACCCCCGGACCCCCTCAGGATATTTGAGCCAAGATGAAAGGGCAATCAGTGAGCGGGTTTCGGTCTTTCATGGACGTGGCGCTGGAGGAGGCGCGCGCGGCCGGGGCGCGGGGCGAGGTGCCGGTGGGGGCGGTGGTGGTGCAGGGCGGCGTCGTGGTGGCGCGGGCGGGCAACCGGGTGCGCGAATGGGCGGATCCGACGGCGCATGCCGAAATGCTGGTGTTGCGCGCCGCGTGCCGGGCGGCGCAGTCGGAGCGGCTGGCCGGGGCCGACCTTTACGTGACGCTGGAGCCGTGCCCGATGTGTGCGGCGGCAATTTCGGCGGCGCGGGTGGCGCGGCTCTACTATGGCGCGGCGGATGTGAAGTCGGGCGGCGTGGCGGTGGGCGCGCGGGTCTATTCGCACGCCCAGTGCCATCATGTGCCCGAGGTCTATGACGGGATCGGGGCCGGCGAGGCGGAGGCGCTGCTGAAGGCGTTCTTTGCAGCGCGCCGCGACCCGGGTGCGTGAGGCCACGCCCCCCGCCTCGACCTAGACCGTGATCGGTTCCAGCACCTGCGGTTCGATCACCGTCACGCCGGGCAGGCCCAGCACCAGGTCGGTGGCATCCTGCGCCAGTGCCGGAAAGGTGCGGTAGTGGCAGGGGATCACCGTCTTGAAGTTGAAATACTTGCGGGCCGCGTAGGCTGCGCGTTTCATGTCCATGGTGTAAAATCCTCCCGCCGCGAGGATGCCGATGTCGGGGGTGTGGTATTCTCCCATCCAGCCCATGTCGGCCATGATGTCGGTGTCGCCCGACACATAGATCGTGTGCCCATTGCCCGCTATCATGTAGCCCGCCTCGGCGCCGACCGGCACCGGCCCGTTCGGCCCCGCGGCCGACGACGAGTGGCAGGCGTTGACCATCGTGACCCTGGCCCCGCCAAGATCGACCGTGCCGCCCTTGTTGAAGCCGGTGGTGGTGGCGCCCTGCGTGCCGAGCCAGGTCATCAAGTCGTATATCCCGTAGACCGTGAGGCCCAGTTCCTGCGACAGGGCGACCGCGTCGGCGGCATGATCGCCATGGCCGTGGGTCAGCAGGATGTGGGTGGCGCCCGCCACCGCTTCGCCGCGTCGATCGGCGGGAAACGCGGGATTGCCGGTCAGCCAGGGGTCTATCAGCAGGACGGCGTCCTCGATCTGGATGCGAAAGCCGGAGTGGCCAAGCCAGGTGATTTGCATGGTGAGTCCTTTGTTCTAGTCTGCACCGCAATCTATCGTGAATGGACGCGAAGGAAACCAGATGGAGTGGCTGGCGGCGGTGGACGGATACTGTGAGCGGGTCGGCCCGCAGTATTGGGCGGAGCCGCTGAACGCGGTGACCAACGCCGCCTTCGTGCTGGTGGCGGTCTTGATGTGGGGCCGCACGGCCCGATCCGGTGGGGGCCTGGCGCGGGTCATGTGCGTTGTGCTGGGGGTGATCGGGGTGGGCAGCTATCTGTTTCACACCCATGCCAACCGGCTGACCGGGCTGCTGGATGTCACGCCGATCCTGGGGTTCATCCTGCTTTACGTCTATGCGGCCAGCCGCGACATGCTGGGGTTGAAGCCGGGCCTTGCCGGGCTGTGCGTGCTGGCGTTCTTTCCCTATGCCGCGGCCACCGTGCCGCTGTGGGGGATGGTGCCGGGGTTGGGGTCATCGGCGGGCTACGCGCCGGTGCCGGTGATGATCCTGTTCTACGCATGGCTGCTGCGCCGCCAGCCCGAGACGTCGCGGGGTCTGGCGATTGGCGCGGGGCTGCTGGTCGTCAGTCTGGCGTTTCGCACGCTGGACGAGCCGCTGTGCCGCGCCGTGCCGATCGGCACGCATTTTCTGTGGCACCTGACGAACGCGGCGATGCTGGGCTGGATGATCGAGGTCTACCGCCGGCACAGGCTTGCAGCCTCTCTTGCAGCGCGGGGGGCGCGGGGCTAAACGGAGACGTCCAGACCGAGGTTCTCCATGTCGATCGATACCGAAAACGCCCGCAAGGTGGCGAAACTGGCCCGCATCCGGGTGGAAGAGGCCGATCTGCCCGCCCTGGCGGCGGAACTGTCGGGGATCCTGGGATTCATGGAGCAGCTGAACGAAGTCGATGTGACCGGCATCGAGCCGATGACATCCGTCACGCCGATGCGGCTGGCGCGGCGGGCGGATGCGGTGACGGACGGCGGCTATCCGGACCGGGTGCTGGCCAATGCGCCCGACGCGCGCGAGGGGTTCTTTGCGGTGCCGAAGGTGGTCGAATGAACGCGAACCAGTTGACCATCGCCGCCGCGCGCGATGCGCTGCGCAAGGGCGAGCTGACGGCGGTCGATCTGACGATGGCCTGTCTGACCGCGATGGATGCGGGCGATGGGCTGAACGCGTTTGTGCACAAGACGCCCGAGATGGCGCTGGAACAGGCGCGGGCGGCAGATGCGCGGCTGACGGCTGGCGAAGCGCCCGATCTGTGCGGGATTCCGTTGGGCATCAAGGATCTGTTCTGCACTAAGGGCGTTCCTTCGCAGGCCGGGTCGAACATCCTGCGCGGGTTCAAGCCGGAATACGAATCGACCGTGACGGCCAAGCTGTTCGATGCGGGCGCGGTGATGCTGGGCAAGCTGAACATGGACGAGTTCGCCATGGGGTCCAGCAACGAGACGTCTTGCTATGGCAACGCGGTCAACCCGTGGCGGCGCGGCAACGACGACACGGCGATGACGCCGGGTGGATCGTCGGGCGGGTCGGCGGCGGCGGTCGCGGCGGATCTGTGTCTGGCGGCGACGGGCACCGACACCGGCGGGTCGATCCGCCAGCCCGCGGCCTTTACCGGGATCGTGGGGATCAAGCCGACCTACGGGCGGGTCAGCCGCTGGGGGATCGTGGCGTTTGCGTCCTCGCTCGACCAGGCGGGGCCGATGACAAAATCTGTGCGGGATGCGGCAATTTTCCTGGCCGCGATGGCGGGGCATGATCCGAAGGATTCGACCAGCGCCGACCTGCCGGTGCCGGATTTCGAGGCGGCGCTGACCGGCGACATTCGTGGCAAGAAGATCGGGATTCCCCGCGAATACCGGATGGACGGCATGCCCGAAGAGATCGAGGCACTGTGGGCGCGCGGCATCGCCATGATGCAGGATGCAGGCGCCGAGATCGTCGACATCACCCTGCCGCACACGAAATACGCGCTGCCCGCCTATTACGTGATCGCGCCCGCCGAGGCGTCGAGCAACCTCGCGCGGTATGACGGGGTGCGCTATGGCCACCGCGCCAAGCTGGCGCAGGGCGACGGAATCACCGAGATGTACGAAAAG
>JANNNU010000121.1:0-2609 GCA_031398695.1 Paracoccaceae bacterium
GCTCGCGGTTCACGGTTTCCCAGATGCCCGGCACGCCGTAAGTGGCGCCCTTCAGAAGAAGGGCGCCGATCGGCAGCAGGACGACGAGGCTCAGCATCGCCATGGTGATCCCCATGCTCAGCCCGAGGCCGGGCATCGGAGAGCGGTGGATGAGGGGTCTTGCCATGCTCACTTTGCTACGTAGATCTGATCGAAGATCCCGCCGTCGCCGAAATGTTCGGGCTGCGCCTTGGCCCAGCCGCCGAAGGCCGAGATGTTGACCAGCTCCAGCTCGGGGAACCGCGCCACGTCTTCCGGGGCCGCCGCCGAGGTGTCCCAGGCGCGATAGAAGTGTTTCAGCGCCAGAGCCTGCGCCTCGGGGGTGTAAAGGAAGTCCAGGTAGGCCTCGGCCAGCTTGCGCTGTTCGTCCGTCTCGATGTTGCCATCGACCAGCGCCACGGGGGGTTCGGCCAGCACCGAGATCGACGGCACCACGATGTCGAACTGATCCTCGCCGATCTCTTTCAGCGCGAGGTAGGCCTCGTTTTCCCAGGCCAGCAGCACATCGCCGATGCCGCGCTGCGCAAAGGTGGTTGTCGAGCCGCGTGCGGCGCTGTCGAGCACGGGGACGTTCTTGTAGAGTTTGCCAACGAATGCTTTGGGGTCCTGCCCGTTCTTTTCGGCCCAGGCCCAGGCGCCCAGATAGTTCCATCGCGCGCCGCCGCTGGTTTTCGGGTTGGGGGTAATCACCTCGACGCCTTCTGCAATCAGGTCGCCCCAGTCCTGCAGCCCTTTCGGGTTCCCCTCGCGCACCAAGAACACGATGGTGCTGGTGTAGGGCGACGAATTGTGCGGCAGCTTCGACTGCCAATCGGCTGGCAGCAGACCCGCCGCTGCGACCCGGTCGATGTCGCCCGACAGCGCCAGTGTCACCACCTGCGCCTTCAGGCCATCGACCACCGCACGGGCCTGCGACCCTGACCCGCCGTGGCTGGTTTCGATCGTCGGGGCCGGGTTGCCCTGCGCCACCCACCAGGCCGAGAACACCTCGTTGAACTCGCGATAGAGTTCGCGCGTCGGATCGTAGCTGACGTTCAGCAGCGTCTGCGCCTGCAGCGGCGCCGGGGCGGCACCAAGGGACAGCGCCAGCGCGACCGCCGCCGTCACCGTGCGGACAAACCCGGGCAGCGGCCAGCCGGTCACGCGTTCGCGCCCGGTTTCGACAGTGACGCGACCGTCGGCATGTTCGGCGACCTTCAGCCCTTGCGCAGTAGTCTGGTCCTGGAACTGAACAGTGGTCAGCATGGAAATCTCCCTTTGGGTGGTATGTGGGGTTTTTGCCCGCCGAGAAGGCGTGTCGGGGCGGGGAGGCAAAACCGTCATGAGGCCGAGGATGTGCGTTGGATGCGCGAACGTGGTCATGGCCGCACCTCTGCCGCGATCTGCTCGATGCGCACATCCCAGACGGTGGCGTCGCGGCCCAGCAGCAGGGTGGCCGCTGCCGCTTCGGGGTCGCAAGTCAGCAAGGCCACCGGGCGGCCGTTCACACGGTGGGTCTGGCCGGTGCGGCGATCGACCAGACGTGCCGCGCAGACGACGTGGCGCAAACCGGACCCTGTGGGACCGACGTTCGGGATGATGTCGGGAAAGGCGGCTAAGGTCATCGTCCGTCTCCTTCGCTGTCGGGCCAGGATCACCCTGCGCCATCAGTTAATTACGACAGAGTCGGTCGTATATTGCAACGGAAAATTCACGCTAAATTTAGTCGTGTAAAGAGAAGGAATTTCTCCTGCCAGCAGGGTGGGCGCTGTCCCGAGGGTGCCAAGGACCGTCGTTCCGCGTCGCGCTCTGGTCTGCGGGGAATCAGGGTCCGATCGCCCTTTGCTCGAACGCACAGCCGCCGCGGCAGAAAACCCTTCAAAAACAATCCGCTAAGTTCAGTTCAGACGATAGCCTGCCGATACACGATTAAACTGATAGACATTCCATCATTTTGCGGCATGCTGATCCCCGGACCCGAGTGGTAGGCCGGAAAGGCGGATCGCGCATGACCAACCTCGACCTGATCGACCGCAAAATCCTCGCGGAACTGATGCGGGACGGCACGTTGCCGGTGGCGCAGATCGCCGAAAAGGCGGGCCTGTCGCAGACCCCGTGCTGGAAACGCATCCAGAAACTCGAAGCGGGCGGTGTGGTGACGTCTCGCGTGGCGCTGGTTGATCCTGACAAACTCGGCTTTGGGCTGACGGTCTTCGTCGGCATCGAGGCCCCCGACCATACCGCCGCATGGCGCGAGGCGTTTGTGAAGGCCACCGGTGCCATCGCCGAGATCATGGAAGTCTACCGCATGGCGGGCGAGATGGATTATCTGCTGCGCGTCGCCGTGCCCGACATGCTGGCGTTCGATCAGCTTTACAAACGCCTTACCGACGCGGTTCCGATCAAAAACGTCACCAGCCACTTCTCGATGGAACGGATGAAGTTCACCACGGCCTACCCCCTCGACACGCACACGCGGTGACCCCGGATCGGAGAAGGATCTTCCGTATTCGCCTGGTTCTTTGGAAACCTTAATCACGACAAGACTGCTAGATTTATCCCATCGCGAGAGTCGCCCCGCGCGACAGGCG
>JANNNU010000074.1:0-3945 GCA_031398695.1 Paracoccaceae bacterium
AGAGCGCGAACAGGAAGGCCGAAAGCAGCGCCGTCAGGGCCCAGGGCGAGAACACTGCGAACCCCGGTTGCAGGATGATGAGGACGCCCACGAACCCGACGCCGATCGCCGTCCAGCGCCGCCAGCCCACCGTTTCGCCCAGGATCGGACCGGACAGCGCGGCGATCAGCAGTGGATAACAGGTGAAGACCGCGTGGCTTGCGATCAGGCCGAGTTTGACGAAGGCGACGATCATCACGCACACCTCAGTCACCAGCAGCACGCCGCGCAGCACCTGGACCCAGGGGGTGGCGCTGCGGGTCGCTGCGCGCAAGCCGCCGGGGCTGCGTGCCGCGATGGCCATCACGAACAGCGCGAAGAACCAGAACCGGATCATCACCACCATCGTCACGTTGTATTCGGCGGCGAGGTGGCGCGAGATTCCGTCTTGAAGCGCGAACACCGCCGAGGTCGCGATCATCAGCCAGATGCCGAGCGAGGTGTTCTGCGTGGTGGCGGTCGGGGATGGCGTGGTGGTCATGCGGGCCTGCGCTCTTGCCAGAGGGCGAACAGACCGGCGGCGACGATGATCGTCGTGCCGATCACGACGGCGGGGGCCAACGTCTCGTCATAGACCGCAAGACCGATTCCCGAGACGAAGACGATCTGCAGGTAGGCATAGGGCTGCACGCGCGCGGCCTCGGTCGCCTCGTAGCATTTCAGCAAGAGCCAGTGCGACAGCACCGCGAGGCCGGCATAGATCGCGAGCGGTGCGGCGTCCCAGGGGGCGATGGGTTGCCAGTTGGGCAGGCCGACCCCGGTCATCAGGGTGGCGCCGATCACGCCGGGCCAGAAGAACGCGGGAAAGGTCGGTTCGTCCCGTGTCGTGAGGCGCGTGAGGACCGAATAGAGCGCGAACATCAGGGCCGAGGCGAGCGGCAGCAGGGCGGCCGGGGTGAACACGCCGGTGCCGGGACGCAGGATGATGATGACGCCCGCAAGGCCCGTGCCGATCGCCAGCCAGCGGGTCAGGCTGACCCGTTCGCCCAGCAGGGGGCCGGACAGGGCCGCGATCAGCAGCGGGCAGATCGCAAACACCGCATGGCTTTCGATCAGCCCGATCAGAGTATAGCCGTAGACGATGACGCAGACCTCGGTCACCAGCAGGGTGCCGCGCAGCACGTGCGCACCAAGGCGGCGCGAGACGATGGCGGTGCGGAAGCCTTCGGCGCGGCGCAACGCGAGGGCGATCACGAAGGCCGCGAACACCCAGTAGCGGATCATCACCACCATCAGGGTGTTGTATTCGGCGGCGAGGTAGCGCGAAAAGCCGTCCTGCGCGGCGAAGGTAGCGACGGCGGCGATCATCAGCCAGATGCCACGGGTGGGATTGCGGCTCATCTGCGGCCCGCCGCCATGTGGCGCTTGCGGCCGTGGCCGGGCAAACGCTGAACCGCGAACCCCGCGTCGGCCAAGGCGCGCCGCACGTGGCCTGCGGCGGTGTAGGTGGCAAAGGTGCCGCCCGGGCCGGTGTGGGCCGCGACCTGTGCCATCAGGTCGGCGTTCCAAAGCTCGGGGTTCTTGGCGGGGGAGAAGCCGTCGAGAAACCACGCGTCGGCAGTGCCTTGCCAGGCGGGCAGGGTATCGCGCGCATCCCCGATCACGATGTCGGCGTGCAGGTCGGGAAGGCGGATCGCCGGACCCCGCGACCATTGCGCCAGGACCGGATCGGCGATGGCGCGGGCTTCGGGAAAGGCGTCTAGCGCGCGGGCCATGCTGGTGGCGTCCAGGGGATACGCCTCGAAGCTGGTGAAGTGCAGGGGGCCATCGATGCCCGCCGCCCGCCACGCAAGGAGTGCGGCCAGCAGGTTAAGGCCGGTGCCGAAGCCAAGTTCGGCAATGCGAAAGCCGGGGGTGAACCGGGCGGGCAGGTCGTTGCCGGCGAGGAAGACGTGGCGCGTTTCGGCCAACCCGTCGGCGAGGCTGAAATACGGGTCGTCGAACCGTGTCGAGACAGGGATCACCCCGTCGCGCCAACTGATCCCGCCCTGTTCGCCGCCCGCCATATGCCGTAACCCTTTGGTCGGCCCGCCTTTGATCGGGCGGACCATGGGCAAGGGCGACGGCAATGGCAAGGGTGCATGTGGTCGATCTGACGGTGCGCGGGGCGGGGATCTTTGGCCTGTCGATCGCATGGGAGGCGGCCCGGCGGGGCGCGCGCGTCCGGGTGATCGAGGCGATCCGCGTCGGGGCGGGCGCCTCTGGCGGCCTGGTGGGCGCGCTGGCGCCGCATGTGCCCGAACAGTGGAACCCGAAGAAGGCGTTTCAGCTGGACAGCCTGCTGATGGCTGCGGGCTGGTGGGCGGCGGTCGAGGCGGCGTCGGGGCTGTCGTCGGGTTACGGGCGGACGGGGCGGTTGCAGCCGCTGGCCGATGCGCAGGCGGTGGCACAGGCGCGCAAGCGGGCGACCGAGGCCGGGCATCTGTGGCGCGGACAGGCGGCGTGGCGGGTGATCGACGCGACCGGGGCGCCGTGGGAGCCGGTCAGCCCGACCGGCTTGTTGATCGAGGATACGCTGACGGCCCGCATTCACCCCAAGGCCGCGTTGGCTGCGCTGGTCGCGGCGATCCGGGCGCTAGGCGGCGACGTTCAGGAAGGCGAGGGCCGCGAATGCGGGCCGGTGGTCTGGGCGACGGGCGTCGCGGGGTTGGCCGACCTGTCAGCGGGGCTGGGACGCGTGGTCGGGGCCGGCGTGAAAGGGCAGGCGCTGCTGCTGGCGCATGACGCAAGGCGGATGCCGCAGCTATTCGTCGATGGACTGCACGTCGTGCCGCATGCCGACAGCACGGTGGCGATCGGCTCGACCTCGGAAAACCGCTGGGATGACGCGGACGATACCGACGGGCAACTGGATCTGCTCTTGGCGCGCGCGCGGGCCGCACTGCCGGTTCTGGGCGATGCACCGGTGATCGCGCGTTGGGCGGGGTTGCGGCCCCGTGCCGCGTCGCGCGCGCCCGTGCTGGGTGCATGGCCGGGGCGCGAGGGGCATTTCATCGCCAACGGCGGGTTCAAGATCGGGTTCGGCACGGCCCCGAAAGTGGCCGAAGTGATGGTCGATCTGGTGCTGGAGCAGCAGGACCGCATTCCGGCCGGGTTTCGCGCCGACGCCCTGTGATATCTTTAGTTTTCGCCGCAGGATCCGGCTCGCGGCGCGTGGCCCGTCAGCCCGCCACCGGCTGATAGAATGCCCCCGCCGGCGACGCCGTGAAGATCTCGCACCCGGTCGCGGTCACGCCCACCGAGTGTTCATATTGGGCCGACAGGCTTTTGTCGCGCGTCACGGCGGTCCAGTCATCCGACAGGATCCGGGTTTCGGGGCGGCCAAGGTTCACCATCGGCTCGATGGTGAAGAACATCCCCTCTTCTAGCACGGCCCCCGTGCCCGCGCGGCCATAGTGCAGGACGTTGGGCGCGGCATGGAACACCCGGCCCAGCCCATGCCCGCAAAAGTCACGCACGACCGACATGCGGTGCGCCTCGGCAAAGGTCTGGATCGCGTGGCCGATGTCGCCAAAGGTGTTGCCGGGCTTCACCGCAGCGATGCCCGCCATCAGCGCGTCGTGCGTCACCTTGATCAGACGGTCGGCCTTGGGGCTGACGGTGCCCGCGCCATACATCCGGCTGTTGTCTCCGAACCAGCCGTCCACGATCACCGTCACGTCGATGTTCAGGATGTCGCCGTCGAACAGCCGATCGTCGGGCCGGCGCTTTTCCAGATCCTTCGAGATGGTTTCGGTGCCGCTTTTGGGAATCGGCGCGCCGGGGATGCCGTGACAGACCACATGGTTCACCGAGATGCACGACGCGTGCTGGTAACCCTTGTAGCCGACGGTTGCCGAGGTGGCACCGGCACGGGCAATCTCGGCCCGGATGAAATCGTCGATCTCGGCAGTGGTCGTTCCGGGC
>JANNNU010000126.1:0-3639 GCA_031398695.1 Paracoccaceae bacterium
GTCTTGGGGAAAGGAAAGAGAGTGCCGGAGCCTACTTCCTCCGCTACTGACAACCTCAGGGCGGGCAACCGGGTGGTGGCGGGCGGCATTGCCGCCATCGTGCTGATCCTTCTGGGGGCTGCGGTCTTTCTGTTTCTGAACCTGCCGGATGCCAACGAATTCAACGCGCGGGTCGAACGGCTGTTCGTGGCGAACGACGATCTGCGGACCGGCGCGGAAATCAAGCTGCTCGAGATCTTGGCACAGTCCGGCACGTCGTTTTCCGAGGTGCTGCAAAGTTACCGGTCGGTGATCTTCGTGCTGTTGGTGTTTTCCACCGCGCTTTTGCTGGCGGCGCTGGTGTTTCTGGTCACGATCATCGCGCTGAACCGGCGGATGTCGGCGATCCAGCGGTCGGGCATCCAGGTGTCGTCCTTGATGATCAGCCGCGAGGCGCGGGCCGTCTACATCAACGACATGGAATTCGCGCTGACCGAGGCGGCGCTGGAAACGCTGTCGGTGCTGGCCGAGGCGCGGATGGATGACGAGGTGATGACGGGTGCCCAGATCGAAGGCGTGATCTCGGGCCGAGACGCCGCCGATTGCGACGAGGCGGCAGGGGCAACCCGCGTCAAGCGGCTGCGCGACGCGCTGGGAAACCAGCTGGTCAGCGAACTTCTGGTCAAGACGGTGGCGCGACGCGGCTACATGCTGGCGGTCGGCAAGGATACGATCCGGATGATCTGACCGCGCACTGACCACGCACTGGCCGCGTGTCAGCCGGTCCGCAAATCGGACCACCCATCGGCCCCTCAGTCGGTCCCGATGTCGAGTAGCATCACTTCGACCCGCCGGTTCGCCAGACGCCCCTCTTCGGTATCGTTCGGCGCGCGGGGCACCAGATAGCCTACACCCTCGGCATCGATCTGCCCTTCGGGCACGGCAAATTCGGTTACCAACCGCTGGCGCACGCTGCGCGCCCGTTCGCGCGACAGGGTTATGTTTGCATCCAGCTCGCCCGACGCATCGGTATGGCCGACCAGGATCACCCGTGCCGTCGGATCCGCGGTCAGAAATGCCGCCAGTTCGACCAACGACGCGAACGTGCCGGGCGCCAGCGTGCCAGAACCGCTTTCGAACACCAGATCGGTCAGCACCTGCGCCCCGCCGCTTGTCAGGCGTCCGGCAAGGGGCAGAGTGTCATCGGGCGCCGTCGCCACGACGCCGATTTGCGGCGCTGCCGGCTGTGCTGCGCCGGGCGTCGGCGGGCCTGAAACAGCCGCGCCTGCCTCGGGCGCCAAGACCTCGGGCGCGGGCGCGGTCGGCGGGCCGACCCGCGTGACCTGCACGAACCCCTGATCGACCGCCCGACTGATGATCAGGCTCAGATATTCCGGCCCGTCCGGGGTCGTCCGTTCGGCGGCGAGATAGCGGAAGTCGCCCAGATCGACGTGCATCTCGGGTTCGGGCAGCACGTCGGTGCCATAGCGAAAGTCGAACCCACCGCACTCCACGGCCTCGCATTCGTAGACGAGCGCGAACCCTGCCGCACCGACCTGATCCCGCAAGGGTTGCAGGATCTCCAGCGTCGTGGTGCCGGGCGACGCGAACCGCCACGCCCGCTGATCGACGCGTCCTTCGACCAGCCGGGTTTCAAGCGCTCCGTCGGCGAACGGACCGATCGGCATGCGGTAGGATGTCAGGCGTTCGACCCGCACGCCGGTTTCGGTCACCTCGCCGGGAAAGATCAGCGTCAGCGCGGCCGCGGGGCCGAAGGACGAAGCCATCAGCAGCATTGCAGCTGGAAAGGAAATGCGGTCGGTCACTGCTCGGTCCCTTTGCGGGCTTGTTTCTGGCGGTCTGCGGTTATGCCTGACGATAGTGATACTGTCCCACAGCCTGCATCCCGAGGGAAGCATACAGCGCGCGCGCCGGCACGTTTGCCTCGGTCACCACCAGCGACAGGGTGTCCGCCCCCTGCGCGCGCGCCCATGCTGCGGCCGCGTGCAGGATGTGGCGCGCCGACCCCTGCCTGCGCCGCGCCGGCGTGGTTTCCAACGCGTGCAGCATCGCCGCCCGCCCGTGCAGGGCGACGAACGCCACGCCGCAGGGCCGGTCGGCCAACCGCGACAGGATCGCGGCCTTGGGCCCGGTAACCCGGTGCATCACCGCCAGTCGCGCGGGACCGATGCCGCCTTCGGCCCACAGGTCGTGCGCGATGGCGAGGGGTGGCCAATGCGCAAAGGTGGTCATCGGCGGCGGCGGGTCCAGCCGGTCCGCCGCACAGGCATAGGCCACCACCGGATCGACCACGCCGTACCCCCGGGCGGCCAGTGCCGCATCCAGCGCGCCGTCGCCATGCCGGATCAGGAACAGCGCGGGCTGCCCCAGCGCCGCCATCTCTGCTTCGGCCTGCGGCAGGTCATCGGCCTGCCACGGCGCCTCTGCCGTCGCCGCCGAAACGCGCTTGCCGCCCCCTGCCCCGTCGCGGATCATCCAAGGCCCCACTTGCCACGCCTGCGCGGCGGGCCACGTGGCGTCCATGACCTGCGCCAAGGCTGCGGGCGTCATGCGAACCGCGCGACCAGTTGCGCCATCGCCGCATCGAGCCGTGCCGGATCGCTGCCGCGAATGACCAGATTGGTGCCGAACACCCCTGCCTGATTGAACGGATAGGACCCCATCGCAAGGTCGGGAAAGGCTGCCGCGAGGGCGGCAAACTCGGTGGCGATGTCACCCTCGCCCCGGTTGACGCGCAGCGACCGGCTCAGCAGCGGCGCGCCGCCGGTCAGCAAGGGCAACACGCCCAGCAGCATCGCCTCAAAGATCCGCGGCACCCCGGCCATCACATGCACGTTGCCCAGCGTGAAACCCGGCGCAACCGACACCGGATTGTCGATCAACACCGCCCCATCCGGGATTCGCGCCATCCGCTGGCGTGCCTCGTTGAACGGCAGACCAGACCGTTCGTAATGCGCGCCCAGCAACGCCATCGCGTCGGCACGCTGGCCGATCGGCACGCCGAACGCCTGCGCGATGGCCTCGGCGGTGATGTCGTCATGCGTGGGCCCGATCCCGCCTGAAGTGAAGACATGATCATAGGCCGCCCGCAGCGCATTGACCGCCGCCACGATCGCGCCCGCATCATCGGCAACCACCCGCGCCTCGGCCAGGGTGATGCCATGCGTCGTCAGCGCCCCGGCAAGGTGGTGCATGTTGCTGTCGCGGGTGCGCCCCGACAGGATTTCGTCGCCGATCACCAGCATGGCGGCGGTTGGGTTGGGCATCGGGCATCCTTCCGGTCTGTTCGCGCCCGGTATATGTCGCGCTGCCGCCTCTGGCAAAGGGCGCGCACATCTTCTATCTTCAGGCGGTGGAACGGAGACGGTCTTTGGAACAGATGCGCGGACGGGTGACCCGGGATGGCATCCACATCTATGAGGATGTGGATTTTGCGGGCATGCGTGCGGCGGGCCGGGTTGCGGCCGCAATCCTCGACTCGGTCGGCGCGCTGGTGAAGCCCGGAACGACCACTGCCGAGATCGACGATTTCATCCGGGCCGAGATTGCCCGTGCCGGTGCCACCTCGGCAACCGTCGGCTACAAGGGTTACCAGCACGCGTCGTGCATCTCGGTGAACCATGTGGTCTGTCACGGCAT
>JANNNU010000104.1:0-8452 GCA_031398695.1 Paracoccaceae bacterium
GCGATGGCTTACGCTTTTCCGGGCGCGGGGGCGCTCGAATATTTTCCGTGCCGATATGGCACATCTCGGCTGCTGTTTCGCGGCCCGCGACGGGCGTTGGAGCGGCCTTACGTTGCGGTGCTGGGCGGGACGGAGACGTACGGCAAGTACGTGCCGCAACCGTACCCGGCGCTGGTCGAGGCGGAAACCGAGTTGCGGATGGTCAATCTGGGCTGCGTCAACGCGGGGCCCGATGTGTATCTGAATGAGCCTGCCGTGACGCAGATCGCGGCGGGCGCCGATGTCGTCGTGGTGCAGATCGTCGGGGCGCACAATCTGACGAACCGGTTCTACACGGTGCATCCCCGGCGCAACGACCGCTTTTTGTCGGCCTCCGGGCATTTGCGATCGCTGTTCCGCGACGTCGAGTTCACCGAGTTTCACTTCACGCGCCACATGCTGATGGAGCTGCGGGCCGCCGCGCCGGACCGGTTCGAAGTGGTCGCCGACGAGTTGCGGTCCGCCTGGGTGGCCCGGATGAAGCAACTGCTGGCGCGGTTGCCGACGCGGGTCGTTCTGCTGTGGATGGCCGGCCATAGCCCGTCTGACGCCATGCGCCAGGACGGTCTGTTCGACGAACCGACGCTGGTGGACGACCGTATGGTTGCCGCGATCAAACCGTTCGCTTCAGCGTACGTCGAGGCGGTCAGCACCCCCGCTGCGCGGGCATGCGGGCTGGAAGGGATGGCCTTCAGCCCCCTCGATGCGCCGGCGGCAGCGGGACTGCCAGGACCCGCGGTACACGAAGAGGTGGCCCGCGCGTTGGTGCCGGTCTTGCAACGTCTGTTGTAACGGTTGTGGGGCGGCGGCCGCCCCACACGCCGGTTACAGCTTTTCGATCATTTCCGGCACGGCGGTGAAGAGATCGGCAACAAGACCGTAATCGGCCACTTGAAAGATAGGGGCCTCTTCGTCCTTGTTGATCGCGACGATCACCTTGCTGTCCTTCATGCCCGCCAGATGCTGGATCGCGCCCGAGATGCCTACGGCCACGTAAAGGTTCGGCGCGACGACCTTGCCGGTCTGCCCGACCTGCCAGTCGTTCGGGGCATAGCCACTGTCGACCGCGGCGCGGCTGGCACCCACGGCGGCGTTCAACTTGTCTGCCAGCGCCTCGATCAGATCAAAGCTTTCCTTCGATCCCACACCGCGCCCGCCCGACACGACAACGCCAGCGCTTGTCAGTTCGGGACGGTCCGACGCGGCCACGCGGTCTTCGACCCACGACGATAGGCTGCCGTCCGCCGCCAGGCTGACCTTTTCGACCGGGGCCGATCCACCCTTGCCCGCGGCGTCGAACGTCGCGGTGCGGATCGTCATCACCTTGACCGCATCCGACGACTTCACGGTTTGGAACGCATTGCCCGCATAGATCGGGCGGTCGAACGTGTCGGCGTCGATCACCGCCAGAACTTCGGAAATCACCATGACGTCCAGCAAGGCCGCCACGCGCGGCAGAACCGATTTCGAGAAGGATCCCGACGGGGCGGCAATGTGGGTGTAATCCTTGGCCAGGGCCTGGATCAGCGCGGCCGTCGGCTCGGCCATCGCATGGCAATAGACATGGTCGTCGGCAAACAGCACCTTTGCCACACCGGTCAGCGTAGCCGCTTCGGCGGCAGCCGCATCGCCGCCCTGACCTGCCACCAGCACCGTTACCGCACCCAGACCTTGAACCGCGCTCAGCGCCTTGGCGACCTGATCGGTCGCCAGTTGGCCGTCCACGACATCTGCCAGCAGAAGAACAGCCATCAGATCACCCCCGCTTCGTCTTTGAGTTTTGCAATCAGTTCGGCGACCGAGCCGACCTTGACTCCGGCCTTGCGTCCGGCCGGTTCGACGGTTTTCAGCACCGTCAGGCGCGGCGCCACGTCGACACCATAGTCGGCGGGCGTCTTGGCGGCCAGCGGCTTGGCCTTGGCTTTCATGATGTTCGGCAGCGAGGCGTAGCGCGGCTCGTTCAGGCGCAGATCGACCGTGATTATGGCCGGCATCTTGAGGCTGATGCACTGCAGGCCGCCATCCACCTCGCGCGTCACGGTCGCGGTGTCGCCTGCAATCGCCAGTTCGCTCGCAAAGGTGCCCTGCGACCAGCCCAGCAGCGCAGCCAGCATCTGCCCCGTGGCGTTCATGTCGTTGTCGATCGCTTGCTTGCCGCACAGCACCAGACCGGGCTCCTCGGCCTTGACGACGGCTGCCAGCAGTTTGGCCACCGCCAGCGGCTCGATGTCGGTCTGAACGTTGTCGGTCGCTTCGATCAGGATGGCGCGGTCGGCGCCCATGGCGAGTGCGGTGCGTAGCGTTTCCTGGCTTTGCTTGACGCCGATCGACACCACGATCACCTCGGTCGCGATGCCCTTTTCCTTCAGACGGATCGCTTCTTCGACGGCAATCTCGTCGAACGGGTTCATCGACATCTTGACGTTGGCCAGATCGACACCCGACCCGTCCGCCTTGACGCGAACCTTGACGTTATAGTCGATCACCCGTTTGACAGGCACCAGAACCTTCATCGGCGCAAATCCCTCACCCAAGCCCAGAATGGCGTTTCTTGCAGCGTACAGTGTTATCCCTACAGCAGCGGCCCGGGCAGATCAAATACGACGCCCCGATGTGTCGCTACGTCGCGGGGCGGGCGCCGTGCCGGTCAGCGCGTCAGGCCCGGCACCCACAGCACGTCATCCTTGCCGTCGTTGTTGGCGATGCGCCCGGCGACAAAGAACCAGTCCGACAGACGGTTCAGGTATTTGACCGCGTCGGTGTTGACCTCTTCCATCGTTGCGAGTTCGACCACCAGACGTTCGGCGCGGCGGCATACGGTGCGGCACAGGTGCATCTGGGCCGCCAAAGGGCTGCCCCCCGGCAGAATGAAACTGCGCAACGGCTCCAGTTTGGCATTCATCTCGTCGATTTCCCGTTCCAGCCGCAGAACCTGGCCTTCGATCATCCGCAGCGGCGGATATTCGGCCTTGGCGTCGTTGAACATGTCGGGCGTACACAGATCGGCCCCGAGGTCGAACAGGTCGTTGGAGATCCGCGCCAGCGCGTCGTCCATCGCGCCGGTCGAGTGTTGCCGGGCCAGCCCCACGGTCGCGTTCGTCTCGTCCACCGTGCCGTAGGCCGATACCCGCATCGAGTGTTTCGCGACCCGTGCTCCGTTGCCCAGCGAGGTTTCTCCAGCATCGCCGGTTTTCGTGTAGATTTTCGACAGAACGACCATCAATTTCCTCCTGTGCTGAACAGCCAGGCAAATCCCACGATCAGGATCACCGCCATCGCCTGCGCCGCGATGCGATACCGCATCAGGCGGTTGGAGTGCTTGCGGTGAAACTCGCCGCCTTTGGCAAAGCTGCCGATGCCGATCATCAGGATGATCAGGACGACCAGACAGCCCAGCACGGCGAGGATAAGGATCGGATCGTTGCCCATGGCGGCAGCACCCCTTAATATGAGCCTCTGATCTAGAGGGCGCCGGCTAAAAAGCGAAGAATAAACTTCAGCCGCGCCCGACGACCTGGTCCAGCAGGCGCGTCGGCAGCAAGCGGCGCAACCAGGCGGAAATGTAGGTCGGCGTCGTGACGAAATAGCGCGCGGCCGGGCGGGGGCTTTCCAGCGCGCGGATCAGTTTGGCGGTGACCGCGGCGGGCGTCAGTTCGAACGGGTCGGGGCCGCGGCTTTCGTAAAGGCGGGTCCGCAGGCTGTCGTATTGTGCGCGGCGGGCCGAGGCCTGCCAGTCGATCCACCTCTCAAAGTGCGGGATCGCGTTCACGCGGATCGCAGTGCCGATCGGGCCCGGCTCGATCAGGATGACCTTGATCGGCGTGTCGCTCATTTCCAGCCGCAACACGTCGGTCAACCCTTCCATCGCAAACTTGGTGGCGACATAGGCCCCGCGCCACTTCACGCCCACCAATCCCAGGACGGACGAACAATTGATGATTCTGCCGTGGCCTTGCGCGCGCATCAGCGGGATCACCTGGCGGGTCAGGTCGTGATAGCCGAACAGGTTGGTCTCGAAGATCGCCCGCAGCGCGCCGCGCGGCAGATCCTCGACCGCGCCCGGGCAGGCAAAGGCGCCGTTGTTGAACAGGGCATCCAGCGTGCCGCCGGTGCGGGCCTTCACCTCTGCCACGGCGGCGGTGATGCTGGCTTCGTCATCATAGTCCAGCGGAAAGCTTTCCAGACCCTCGGCTGTCAGGCGGTCGCAGTCTGCGGGTTTGCGACAGGTGGCAAATACCCGCCAGCCCCGCGCCCGCAAGCCGCGCGCGGCATCAAGGCCGATGCCCGAGGAACAGCCGGTGATCAGAATGCTTCGCGTTGTCATCACGTGTCCCTCGCCGTTTCCTGCTTGGTAACGGTCACGCAAGGGATTGCAAGACGGTCGGGCGTTCAGGGGGCAAGAGGCTCCAGCAGCCGCGTCGCGACATAGCCGTTGATGCCGTCGCCTTCGATCCGCACCAGCGACCAGCCTTCGAATTCGCTGTCGCCGACGACGACCAGCACCTGCTCGCCCCGCGACAGCTGACCGATCACCTCGTCCTGCGTGGACGGCCCCGAGCGCACGTTTGCCGTGCGCGCGGTGACCACGGCAAAGCGGTCTGCGGGGGCTTGCGCCACCTCCGGCTCTTCGACGACTGGTTCTGGCACCGGGGTGGCCACCCGCACCGGCTGGACGGGCACGAACACGGCTTCGGTGACGTCGGGAAGCGGGTTCGACACCGCGATGCGGGGGGCCCGCGCCACTAGAGGTGGTGCTGCGGCCGTCTCGGGCGGCGTCATCAGACCTTGGCGGACCTGGCCTTTGTCCTCGCCTTCGATCAGCAGGACCAGAAAGATCCCGCCACACAGCAAAGCCGTCAACCGTATCATGTTGCACCCGATAAGCTCACCCGAACAAGCATTTAGCATGGCCTTTGCAGATTCGCTGTCGAAAAGTTGACGTGCCGAACCGTTTGTTTTCAGGGGGACCGTTTTCCGGCTGGACCGGGGCGGGGCTGACATTTACACCACATGCATGGCCGATACCCCTGACGACCCCAAGATAGAGCCGATCACCCAGGCCGAGCCTTTGAGCCGGGCCATCGGCGAGCGCTATCTGACCTATGCCTTGTCGACCATCATGCACCGCGCGTTGCCAGATGCCCGCGACGGGCTGAAACCGGTGCATCGGCGCATCCTTTACGCGATGCGCGAATTGCGCCTGACGGCGACATCGGCGTTTCGCAAATCGGCCAAGATCAGCGGCGACGTGATGGGCAACTATCATCCGCACGGCGATGTCGCGATCTATGATGCGATGGCGCGGCTCGCGCAGGATTTCAACGTCCGCTACCCGCTGGTCGACGGGCAGGGCAACTTCGGCAACATCGACGGCGACAATCCGGCGGCGTCGCGCTACACCGAGGCCCGCCTGACCGCCATTGCGGAAACTCTGATGGAAGGGTTGGCCGAGAACGCGGTCGACTTCCGCCCGAACTACGATGGCACGCTGGAAGAGCCGGTTGTGATGCCGGCGGCGTTTCCGAACCTGCTGGCCAACGGGTCGAGCGGCATCGCGGTGGGCATGGCCACCAACATTCCGCCGCACAATCTGGACGAGTTGATCCTGGGGTGTCAGGCGCTGATCCGCGACCCGGATCTGGATCTGGATGCCTTGGTCGATCTGATTCCCGGCCCCGACTTTCCGACTGGGGGCGTCATCGTCGAAAGCCGTGCCGCGATCGTCGAGGTATACCGGAGCGGGCGCGGGGCGTTCCGCACGCGGGCCCGGTGGCAGATCGAAGATCTCGGGCGCGGCCAATGGCAGATCGTCGTCACCGAAATCCCGTATCAGGTGCAGAAATCGCGCCTGATCGAAAAACTGGCCGACCTGATCCACACCAAGAAGATTCCGCTGCTTGCCGACGTGCGCGACGAATCCGCCGACGACCTGCGCATCGTGCTCGAGCCGCGCGCACGCACCGTGGACGCCGAGATGCTGATGGGGATGCTGTTTCGGAACTCGGACCTGGAAACCCGCTTCTCGATGAACCTCAACGTACTGATCGACGGACGCGAACCCCGCGTGTGCAGCCTGCCGCAGGTGCTGCTCGCGTTTCTGGACCACCGCCGGGACGTGTTGCTGCGTCGGTCCGCCCACCGGATCGAAAAGATTGACGCTCGTCTGGAGGTGCTGGAAGGTTTCCTCATCACCTTCCTGAACCTCGACCGGGTGATCGACATCATCCGGTACGACGACGACCCCAAGCGCGCGCTGATGGCCGAAACCTGGGGCAAGCCGCACACGCGCGCCACGTCGGAAAAAGACTATTTGCCCCCCGTCCCTGGCGACGGCGAGTTGACCGAAGTTCAGGCCGAGGCCATTCTGAACATGCGCTTGCGGTCTTTGCGGCGGCTGGAAGAGATGGAACTGCGGGCCGAACGTGATGCGTTGATGGCCGAACGTGCCGGTCTCGCCGATCTCTTGGAAAGCCGGGCGTTGCAGTCCCGACAGATCAGCGTCGACCTTGACGACATCCGCCGGCGGTTCGGAAAGACCGCGCCGGGTGGCGCGCGACGCAGTCTGCTTGCCGAGGCGGCCCCGGCAGAAGAGGTCAGCTTCGAGGCGATGATCGACCGCGAACCGATCACGGTGATCTGCTCGCGCATGGGCTGGATCCGCGCGCTGAAGGGTCACGTCGATCTCGCCGCCGAGCAAAAGTTCAAGGACGGCGACGCCGCCCGCTTTGCCTTCCACGCCGAGACGACCGACAAGATCCTGCTAGTCGCCGACAACGGGCGCTTCTTCACCCTCGCCGGTCACAGCTTGCCGGGCGGACGCGGCATGGGCGAGCCGGTGCGCCTGATGGTCGATCTGCCGACCGATGCCGAAATCCTCGATCTGATGATCTTCCGCCCGGCAGAAAAGCTGCTGGTGGCGTCCACTGCGGGCGACGGTTTTGTCGTGCCGTCGGACGAGGTGCTGGCGCAGACCCGCGCGGGCAAACAGGTGATGACGCTGGGCGCCGGCGTCAGGACCGCGCTGTGCCGCCGGGTTGCGGGCGATCACGTGGCCGTCGTGGGCGACAACCGCAAGGTTCTGGTGTTCCCGCTGACGGACTTGCCGGAAATGGCACGCGGCAAGGGGGTTCGGCTGCAACGCTACAAGGATGGCGGGCTGTCGGATGCGATCACCTTCGTGCTCGCGCAGGGTCTGACTTGGAAGGATCCGGCCGGACGCACCCGGACGGAGTCCGATCTGACCGAATGGGTCGCGGCCCGCGCCAGCGCCGGTCGCATGGCGCCCCGCGGGTTCCCGCGCGACAACCGGTTCAACTGACGCGCCATGGCCGGGCGGCGCGCGGCGGCTGACGCGTTCACTTCTCGGGCAGCGCGCCGCCGTGACCATGGTCGCGGGATTGCACAGGCGGTTTGCAGCGGCTATGGCGGACCGGCGGGGGCGCGTCCCGTCGAAAAAGGGTGTGCGGTATGATGTTCGTGCGTGGGTTTGTGGCGATGATGGTCGTGGCGGTTCTGGCCGCCTGCCAGACCAATGACCTGGCCGAACCTGCTGTGCCGCTGGGGGATTTTGCCCTGGGGCTTAATGTCGTGGTTGCCGACGATGTGCAGATGGTGCCGCTGTCGCGAAAGACCACGCCAGACGCGTGGGAAGCCGCGATGAAGAAGGCGATCGAAGACCGGTTCGGTGAAGCGCGCTATACCGGCTCGCGGCTTTACAACATCGGGATCGCGGTCGAGGGCTATGCCCTGGCCCCGCCCGGCGTGCCGGTCGTGCTGAAACCGAAGTCAATCCTGGTGGTCACCGCCAACGTGTGGGACGACGCCACCCAGACCAAGCTCAACGCCGAGGGAAAGCAGTTTCACATCTTCGAGCGGAACTCGCCCGAAACGGTGGTCGGATCTGGCCTCACCCAATCCAAGGCACGCCAGATGGAAATCCTGTCCTACAACGCGGCCAAGCGGGTGGAACAGTGGTTCCTCGACAATCCGGAATGGTTCGGCCTGCCGCCCAAGGGCCGGTCGCAAACGACGGTCCCGGCGCCTGCGGTCGCCGCCGCCGCGGCTCCGGCGCCGGCTGCTGCGCAACCCGCAGCAAGCGCGCCCCAGCCGGTTGCAAGCACGCCACAGCCTGCGGCCCCGCCGGTCGACACCAGCGACTCCTTCGTACCGCGGCCCGCGGCGGTCGAACAGTAGCGCTTGATTTTCCGCGACATGCGGCTTAAGTCGCGCCGCGTGTAGACCGGGGCCTGCGGCGGCCCCCCAACCCAAGGACGGCCACGATGGCAAAGGCAAAGTTTGAACGGAACAAACCGCATATCAACATTGGCACGATCGGCCACGTTGACCACGGCAAGACGACGCTGACGGCGGCGATCACCAAGTATTTCGGCGAATTCCGCGCCTATGACCAGAT
>JANNNU010000208.1:0-30495 GCA_031398695.1 Paracoccaceae bacterium
GGGTGACGCTGGGGTGGGGGCGGTTGTTCACCAACGATGCGATCGGGGACGGGCAGGACCGTTGGCGGACCGGCTCCTATGCGGTCAGCTGGGTGCGGGGCGCGCGCTGGGACGGCGATCTGCCGGTGGTCCCCGGGGCCATTCTGGAATTCCGCCTGCGCGCCGACACCATTGCCCCGGAAAACCTTGAATCACCGGCGGCGATCGACCGGCGGTATGCCGGGGCGATCACGGTCGGTCTGCACAGCCAGTTCGCCATCGGCGGGTTCGAGGCGGATGTCGGCGGCGATCTGGTGTTCGTCGGGCCGCAGACGGGTCTTGGCGATTTCCAGTCCTGGGTCCACGGTGCCTTGGACCTGGGCGAGGTCGGGGCGCTGGACGACCAGATCGAGGATGCCGTACATCCGACCCTGTCGGGCGAGATTGCCCGGCGGTTCAGTCTGGGCGAGCGGGCCGAGTTGCGACCGTTCGTCGAGGCGCGGGCTGGCGACGAAACGCTGGTGCGGACGGGCGGCGATCTGGTGATCGGCGGTTTCGGCCGTCGGGACCTGATGCTGCGCGACGTGGCCACCGGCCAACGCTATCGCGCCGTGTCCGGTGCCGAAGCGCAGGGCGTCAGCGTCGTGCTGGGCGGCGACATCGCGCGGGTGTTCGACAGCATCTATCTTCCGTCGGACGAGCCCGTCACGGCGACCGACACCCGCCACCGGCTGCGCGCCGGGGTGCAGTGGCAGGGCAAGCGCTCGTCGTTCTACTATGGCATGACCTACCTCAGCCCCGAGTTCGAAGAGCAGTCCGAAGGCCAGGTTCTGGGAAGTCTGGCGCTGAATTTCAAATTCTGAGGCCGATTGGTTCCCGCTTCGCGTCAATTCACCCGGAATGTTGCAGTTCTGCCATATCTTTGTGAAGAAGGTCTTGTTAACCTTTGACCACAAACAATAATAATCGAGCAGGCAGTAACAGGCATGAAAACGGGCTCTTTGGGCACGTTCGTCATTTCCTGGTCCCAAACCGAAACAGACGGCCTCAAGGCCGCACCTCTGGATATCCTGACTGTCGGGGCCGCATGGCGCTGGACGGGGTCGGCTGTCCGGGTGGATGGGCCGCAGGGCGTGCTGATTCTGGACGGGGCCGAGGCGGTTGCGGACACACGGAAACGCGCGGCGCGGATGGTGCGCCGTCTGGTGGGCGCGGCGGTGGGGACCGTGGCCGACACCCCCGACGCGGAGGATCCCGCCGATGATCTGCCCGATCAGGCTTTTCTGGTCACCGACGGGCATCGCAGCTTTGTGCTGACGATCATCCCGGTGCCCGATACCGGGGCGCGGCTGGTGATGATGGTTGGCGATCTGCCTCCCGCCGACCGCGACCTGTGGGTTGTGCGCGCCTCGATCGACCGCAGCGTGCTGGAGCCGGGGGCCGGTTCGGCGGCGTGGGTGATCTGCTTTACCCCCGGCACGTGGCTGACCACGCCCGGAGGGCCGCGCCGGATCGAGACGCTGCAGGCGGGTGATCGGATCGAGACGCGTGACAATGGTCCGCAACCGGTGTTGTGGACCGGGCATCGCCGGATGTCGGGCGCGAGGCTTTATGCCATGCCGCACCTGCGGCCGATCCGGTTTCGCAGCGGTGCGCTTGGAAGTGGCCGACCGGACCAGGATCTGCTGGTCAGCCCGCAGCACCGGATGTTGGTCAAAGGGTCGGCGGCGCAGGCGCTGTTCAACACGCCCGAGGTGCTGGTCGCCGCCGAAAACCTGGTCAACGACCATTCCGTGACGGTGGACCGTGCTGCGCGCGACGTGGTCTATGTCCATGTCCTGCTGGAGCGGCACAACATCGTCTGGGCCAACGGGCTGGAGACCGAAAGCTTCCATCCGTCGAACACCGCACTCGACATGATAGAGGCAGGCCAGCGCGAAGGCTTGCTGCGCCTGCTGCCCGCGATTGCCGACAACCCGCAGGCCTATGGCGACTATGCCCGGCGCAACCTGTCGGCGTCCGAGGCGGCGATCCTGCGGCACGACATGGCGGCCTGAGGGCCGTCAGTCGTGCCAGTGCTCGGCCACCCAGGGGCTGGGCTTGATGTAGTGGCGCAAAAAGCGGAACAGCGGGCCCTTGCGGTCGCCGCGCAGACCGGCGGCGATGTGGTCCAGCGCGGGGCGCACCGGAATGTCGGGCGTCCAGCGGCCAAGGATGGCATCGGGGGGGTTCAACGCACCGGGGAAGATCACGACCTTGGCCCCCGGTTGCGGTTTCGGGGCCAGCACATAGTTCATCGGGAAGGTCGGCACACAGTGCCACTTGAACAGGCTGACCCAGCCCTTGGGCCAGAACGTGACGCCGCCCGGAGCATTGCGGGTGACGAACCGCTGCTCGAACCGGTATTCGTCGGCGGTGCCCTGCGGGTCGGCCAGGAATTTATCGCGCAGCGGCGCGAGCTTGCCGACCGGATAGCGGAAGATCGACGTCTGGCCCAGTTTCTCGAACGGGGTGTTGGGGTTGCGCGCAAGGATGACGTCATCCGGATTGCCGACCTCGAAAAACGTATCCATCGAGCCGGTAATGACCACATCAAGGTCGATGAACAGGATCGGCCCGGTCGGCCCGCCCAGATCGGTGTTCCACAGCCGCGACTTGCCCCAGATGCCGTAGGTCCGTTTCGGCAGCTCGCAACCCAATTCGGGCAGGGGCAGGCAGGTCACCTCGGGCCGGACGCCCGCTGTGCTGTCGGTCAGGCAGTAGAAGTCGAACGGCGGGGTGGTGTGGCGGGCGACCATGGCATAAAGCCGGTTCAGATATTCGGGCCCGTATTTGGTGCCCCAGCGGATGGTGAGAAACTGCTTTTTCATCGGGACCGTCCGCTGGCGTTGTCTTTGGCTTATTTGGCCTGTGGCGGGTGCGCCCGCAAGGCTTGACAAGCAGCCCGGGTTGGCCGATAGGCAGCGCTTCGTTGGTGTTGGTGGACTCCGCAAGGGGAAGCCTGTCGTCCGGGTGACCGGAAAAAGGACAACGCCCTTCATGACCTAGAAGGAGATCAGGGTGACCAAACGCACCTCTGCCAAGTACAAGATCGACCGCCGCATGGGCGAAAACATCTGGGGCCGTGCCAAATCCCCGGTGAACAAGCGCGAATACGGCCCCGGCCAGCACGGCCAGCGCCGCAAGAACAAGCTGTCGGATTTCGGCACGCAGCTGCGCGCCAAGCAAAAGCTCAAGGGCTATTACGGCGATCTGACGGAAAAGCAGTTCCGCAAGATCTATGCCGAGGCCGAGCGCGTCAAGGGCGACACCGGCGAGATGCTGGTGGGTCTGTTGGAGCGCCGTCTAGATGCGGTGGTCTACCGCGCCAAGCTGGTGCCGACGATCTTTGCCGCACGCCAGTTCGTGAACCACGGCCACGTCACCGTGAACGGTCAGCGCGTGAACATCGCGTCCTACCGCGTCAAGGAAGGCGATGTCGTCGAAGTGCGCCAGAAGTCCAAGCAGATGGCCCTGATCATGGAAGCGCAGGCTTTGACCGAGCGTGACGTTCCCGACTATCTGGAGCTGGACGCACAAAAGCTGATCGTGCGGTTCGTGCGCACGCCGTCGCTGGGCGATGTGCCCTATCCGGTTCAGATGGAACCGAACCTGGTCGTGGAATACTACGCCAAGAACTGATTGGGCTTTCTTTCAGGCTCGACCGTACCGTTTTCGGACAACCGCCGGGTGCAGACCCGGCGGTTTTTTCATGCGCGGCGCGCTGCGATGCGGCAGCCGTTGCGGCATCGCGGCATCCGCGCCCGGCACAAATTCAAAGCGCTTTGAGACACGAATCCTTGACCGGTGTGATGGGCCGCGCTAGCCGTTTCGAAACGCTTCGGATGACCCCGGCACAACCGGGGCGATACGGCCGCCGCGTTGTCGGAGGAAGCGCCACACGGCGCAGATCAATCAAAGGGAGGAGAACCCATGTCTATTGGGATGAGCGCGCGCGTCATGCGGTCTGCGGCGAGTCTTGCCATGCTCGCCGGTCTCGGCGCGCCGGTGATGGCCGACGAGTTGTTCTATGTGTCGGGGGCGGTGGGTGCTGCGGTCGAGAATTTTCCGGCGCTGGTGAAGCCGTGGGAAGAGGCGACCGGCCATACGGTGACGATCGTTCCGATGCCCGCCTCGACCTCCGACCAGTTCGGCCAGTACCGGCTGTGGCTGGCGGCGGGGACCAGCGACATCGACCTGTTCCAGACCGACGTGATCTGGGCACCGCAACTGGCCGATCACTTCGTCGACCTGACCGAGGCCGCGAAGGACATCGTGCCCAAGCACTTCCCCTCGATCATCGAATCGCAGACCGTGGGCGGCAAGCTGGTGGCGCTGCCGATCTTCACCGACGCGCCCGCGCTGTATTACCGCAAGGACCTGCTGGAGAAATACGGCGTCGCGGTACCCACGACCTGGGCCGAACTGACGACGGCGGCGCAGACCATCCAGGATGGCGAGCGGGCCGAGGGCAAGGGCGAGTTCTGGGGCTTCGTGTGGCAGGGCAACGCCTATGAAGGGCTGACCTGCAACGCGCTGGAATGGGTCAAGTCGTTCGGCGGCGGTCAGATCGTCGAACCCGATGGCACCATTTCGATCAACAATCCCAATGCGGTAGCCGCGCTGGAGCAAGCCAAGCTGTGGGTCGACACCATCTCGCCCGGCGGCGTGCTGGCCTATCAGGAGGAAGAGGCGCGCGGCGTCTGGCAAACCGGCAATGCGGCCTTCATGCGCAACTGGCCCTATGCCTATGGTCTGGGCAACGGCGACGATTCCGCGGTCAAGGGCTTGTTCGAGGTGACGACCTTGCCGACGGGGGGCGACAATCCAACCTCGGCGGCGACGCTGGGCGGCTGGAACGTCGCGGTGTCGAAGTATTCGACCAAGCAGGAGGCGGCGATTTCGCTGGCTCTCTATCTGGCCGACGTCGAGGCGCAAAAGCACCGCGCGCTGAACGACTCGAACCTGCCGACGATCGTGTCGCTGTATGACGATGCCGACATCGCGGCGTCGCAGCCGTTCATGCCGCAGTGGAAGGACGTGTTCCTGCAAGCCGTTCCGCGCCCGTCGGCCCCGACGCTGGGCAAGTACAACGAAGTGTCGGCCAAGTTCTGGTCGGCGGTTCATGCCACCCTGTCGGGCAACGGATCGGCGGCGGAAAACCTGGAAGTGCTGGAACTGGACCTGACCGATCTGAAGGGCAGCGCCTGGTAGGCCGCGGGTTGCAATGCAGCAAGCGGGGCGGCGGCAGTGTCGCCCCGTTTTCGGATCCGGCCACCGGGTGGCGGCCAAGGGGGGGACATGGCGGCGACTTCAGCACCGGGCTTGACGCTGTTGCAACAACGCCAGCGTGCGGCGTTCTGGTTTCTGGCCCCGATGCTGACGGCGCTGTTTTGCGTTGCAGCGTGGCCGCTGTTGCGGACGGTGTGGTTTTCGTTCACCGACACCTCGTTGAACGACCTTTATGGCGGCGAATGGATCGGGTTCGACAACTATCTGTCGGTGCGCACGCTTGAATCGGGCCGGGTGGTCTATCGCGGCACGCTGGTCGATCCGGCGTGGTGGAACGCGGTTTGGAACACCGTGCGGTTCAGCGTGGTTTCGGTCACGATTGAAACCGTTTTGGGGCTGGTGGTGGCACTGGTTCTGAATGCCGAGTTCAAGGGGCGGGGGCTGGTGCGCGCGGCGATCCTGATCCCGTGGGCTATCCCCACGATCGTGTCGGCCAAGATGTGGGCGTGGATGCTGAACGACCAGTACGGCATCATCAATGACATGCTGCTGCGGATCGGTGCGATTGACCAGAAGATTGCCTGGACCGCCAGCACCGATACCGCGATGTATGCCGTGCTGATGGTGGACGTGTGGAAGACGACGCCGTTCATGGCGCTTCTCTGTCTGGCCGGGTTGCAGATGGTGCCGCGTGACATCTACGAGGCGGCCAGGATCGACGGCGTGCATCCGGTAAAGGTGTTCTTCAAGGTGACGCTGCCGTTGATCCGGCCTGCGCTGATGGTGGCGGTGATCTTCCGCATGCTGGACGCGCTGCGGGTGTTTGACCTGATCTATGTGCTTACGCCCAATTCAGCGGCGACCAAGACGATGTCGGTGATCAGCCGCGAGAACCTGATCGACTTCGACAAGTTCGCCTACGGCTCGGCGCAATCGACGCTGCTGTTCGTGATCCTCGCGGTGTTCGTGAGCCTGTATATATGGCTCGGCCGCGTGGACCTGTCGGGGGAGGGCGGCAAATGACGGCAAATGATTGGGTCAAGCAGATCGCCTTCTATGCGCTGGTCGTGGCGATCGTGCTGTTTTCGGTGTTTCCGTTCTACTATGCCATCGTCACCAGCTTTGCGACCGGCACCGGCCTGTTCGAGATCAACTATTGGCCCAAGCAGTTTTCCTGGGCCAACTACGAATCGGTGCTGGGTGGGCGGACCTTTCCGCGCAACATCCTCAATTCGGTGTTCATCGCGACCACGACGGTGGTGTTCGCGCTGTTTCTGGCGGTGACGGCATCCTATGCGCTGGCGCGGGTGCGGTTTCGCGGGCGGGGGTTGTTGTTGATGACCATCCTCGCGGTGTCGATGTTTCCGCAGATCGCGGTGCTGGCGGGGCTGTTCGAGCTGATCCGGTTTCTGGGGCTGTTCAACACGCCTTGGGCGCTGATCCTGTCGTACACGATCTTCACCCTGCCGTTCACCGTCTGGGTGCTGACGACGTTCATGCGTGATCTGCCGGTCGAGATCGAGGAAGCGGCGATCGTCGATGGCGCGACGCCGTGGATCATCATCACCAAGGTCTTTCTGCCCTTGCTTTGGCCTGCGCTGGTCACCACGGGGTTGCTGGCGTTCATCGGGGCATGGAACGAATTCCTGTTCGCGCTGACCTTTACCAGTTCGGAAACCACGCGGACCACCCCGGTCGCCATCGCCCTGCTGTCGGGCGCATCGCAGCAGGAAATTCCATGGGGTCCGATCATGGCGGCATCGGTGATCGTCACCATTCCGCTGATCGTCCTTGTCCTCGTCTTCCAACGCAAGATCGTCGCGGGCCTGACCGCGGGCGGCGTGAAGGGTTAAATCATGGCGCGTATCCAACTCAAGAATGTCAAGAAATCCTACGGCGCGGTGGACGTGATCAAGGGCATCGATCTGGACATCAAGAAGGGCGAGTTCATGGTTTTCGTCGGCCCGTCGGGCTGCGGCAAGTCGACCCTGTTGCGGCTGATATCGGGGCTGGAGCAGATCACCGGCGGCGACATGCTGTTCGACGATCAGGTGGTGAACAACCTGATCCCGTCGAAGCGCGGCATCGCGATGGTATTTCAAAGCTATGCTTTGTATCCGCACATGACGGTTTACGACAACATGGCGTTCGGGATGAAGCTGGCCAAGGCGGGCGCGGATGACATCCGCACGCGGGTCACCAAGGCAGCGGAACTGTTGCAGATCGCCCATCTGCTCGACCGGTTGCCAAAGCAGCTTTCGGGCGGTCAGCGCCAGCGCGTTGCCATCGGGCGGGCCATCGTGCGCGACCCGCGGGTGTTCCTGTTCGACGAGCCGCTGTCGAACCTCGATGCTGCACTGCGGGTGCAGACGCGGCTTGAAATCGCCAAGCTGCACCATTCGATGTCCGATGTGACGATGATCTATGTCACCCACGATCAGGTCGAGGCGATGACGCTGGCCGACCGGATCGCGGTGCTGCGCGACGGGCGGCTGGAACAGGTCGGCACGCCGTCGGAGTTGTACGAACGCCCCAATTCGATCTTCGTTGCCGGTTTCATCGGCAGCCCGAAGATGAATTTCCTGACCGGCGCCTTTGCACACCGCGAAAACTGCACGACTTTGGGCATCAGGTCTGAGCATATCGACGTTTCGCGCGATGGGTCAGGCGTTTGGCAGGGCGAGGTGGTCCATGCCGAGGATCTGGGGTCCGACAACTATCTGTTCGTCGAGGTCGGCAGCGACGAGCCGCTGATCGTGCGGCAGGAAGGCAAGTTGACCGTGGCCCTTGGCGCGCGGGTAGGGTTGAACCCGAAGGCAGGGCAGTTGCACCGGTTCGACGCGAATGGCGCGCCGATCCGTTAAGTTCAAAGACAGGAGTCTGATATGGTTATCCGCACCACGGTCTGGGGCGAAAACGTCCATGAACAAAAGAACAAGGTCGTGTCGGGCATCTACCCGCTGACCATGCACGGCACGATCGCGGCCGCACTGAACGCCGACGCCGGGATCAACGCGACGACGGTGACCTTACAGGACGCCGAACACGGCCTGACGGCGAAAAAGCTGGCGGCCACCGACGTGCTGATCTGGTGGGGCCATGCCGCGCACGGCGAGGTCGAAGATGCGATCGCAGAGCGGGTCTGCGATGCGGTGTGGGGCGGGATGGGGATCATCTTTCTGCACTCGGCGCATTTCTCGAAACCGTTCAAACGGCTGATGGGGGCGCCTTGCAACCTGTCGTGGCGCGAGGCGGGCGAGCGCGAACGCCTTTGGGTGACCAGCCGCCAGCACCCGATCGCCGCCGGTTTGCCGGACCATTTCGAGCTGGAATACGAAGAGATGTATGGCGAGCCGTTCGGCGTGCCCGAGCCGCTGGAAACGGTGTTCATCAGCTGGTTTCAGGGGGGCGAGGTGTTTCGGTCGGGCCTGACCTACAAGCGGGGGGCCGGCAATATCTTTTACTTCCGGCCGGGGCACGAGACGTATCCGAGCTATCACGACGGCAACGTGCAACGCGTGATTGCGAACGCGGTGAAGTGGGCCTACAACCCCGAACGCCGCATTGCGGACCCGAACCATGCGCCGAACACGCCGGTCGATCAGGCGCTGGAACCGATTACCGAACGCGGCCCGCGTCTGCACCATGATGGCGAGGCGGGGTATCGCTGATGGTGCGTGTCCTGATCCTTGGCACGGGCGGCATGGCCAACAACCACGCCACCGCCTTTGCCGCGATCGAGGGCGTGACGGTGGTTGCCGGGATCGACACGCGGGCCGAGCAGCTGACGGCGTTTCAGGCGCGTCACGGCATTGCCGAGGGGTTCGCGTCGGTCAATGACGCGATCGCCTGGGGAGCGTTCGACGCGGTGACGAACGTGACGCCGGACGCGGCCCATCATGCGACGACCATGCCGTTTCTGGCGGCGGGGAAGCATGTTCTGTGCGAAAAGCCGCTGGCGACCAACACGGCGGATGCCGAGGCGATGGCGGCGGCGGCCGAACAGGCCGGTGTCGTGAACATGGTCAACCTGTCCTATCGCAACGTGGCGGCGCTGCAGAAGGCCGCCTCGATGGTGCGCGACGGCGCGATCGGCACCGTGCGGCATTTCGAGGCGTCCTATCTGCAAAGCTGGCTGACCCAGCCCGCGTGGGGCCACTGGGACCGCGAAAGCCAGTGGCTGTGGCGGCTTTCGACGGCCCACGGCTCGAAAGGGGTTCTGGGGGATGTGGGCATCCACATCCTGGACTTTGCCACGTTCATCGCGGGTCAGGAGGCGGTCGAGGTGTCGTGCCGCCTGGCCACCTTCGAGAAGGCGCCCGGAGGCAAGATCGGGGACTACACGCTGGACGCCAACGACAGCGCGACCTTGCAGGTGGTGCTGGCCAACGGGGCGCTGGGGACGGTGGGTGCCACCCGGTTCGCGAGCGGCCATCTGAACGACCTGCGGCTGCGGATCTATGGCGATCAGGGCGGGCTCGAGGTCGGGTGGGAGAACAACATCAGTGCGCTGCGCGCCTGCCTTGCGCCCGATCTGCAGCGGGCGGTCTGGCAGGCGGTGGAGTGTCCGGTGCTGCCGAGCGTCTACGAGCGGTTCATCGCGGCCATTCGCGGCACGGGCGTGGCGGAACCGGACTTTGCCCGCGGGGCCGCGTTGCAGCGCCTGCTGGACAGGGCCGAGCAGTCTGCGGCGCAAAAGGGCGTCAGTCTGGCGGTCTGACGGATGTCGCGGCCCGGTCGGCGGACTTGCCAACGGACCGGGGGCCAGCCCCCGGACCCCCGGGATATTTGTGCCAATGTGAAAGACGATCAGTGGAAAGTGTCGCGGGCAGGATTGTTCAGGACGACCCCGGCGCGTTCAGGAACACGCGCACCGTCTCTTCGAATTCGCGCGGTTTTTCGGCGTGCAGCCAATGTCCGACGCCGGCGAGGCGAGCGAAGCGCGCCTTTGGGAACAGGGCGCGGATCGTCGGGCGGTGGTCGGGCAGAACGTATGTGCTGTCGCCGCCCGACAGGAACAGCGTGGGGCCGGCAAACGGCCCTGTGGTGCCCGGCCAGCCAACGATGTTCGGCATTTCGGCCTCGAGCACGTCGAGGTTCAGTCGCCAGTGCGGCGGCGTCGTCTTGAGGTCCAGCGATTGCAGGAAGAAGGCGCGCAGGGCGGGGTCGGGGGTGGTGGCGAACAGGCGGCGGTCCGCCTCGGCCCGTGACGAGAGGTCGGTCAGGTCGAGGCTGCGCATCGCGGCGACGTGGCGCGTCTGGTCATGGGTGTAGGCGACCGGGGCGATGTCGGCCACCACGAGCCGGCGGATCAGGTCGGGCCGGGTCAGCGCCAACACCATCGCGGCCTTTCCGCCCATCGAATGGCCCAGCACGTCGACCGGTCCGGATAGTGTGGCGATGACCGCAGCGAGGTCGTCGGCCATCTCCGGGTAGGTTTGGGTGGCGTGGCGCGGGCTGCTGCCGTGATTGCGCATGTCGACCGTCACGGTGTCGCGCGTGTCGGCCAGATGGCGGGCGATGACGCCCCAGTTGCGCCCCGACCCGAACAGGCCGTGCACGATCAGCAGCGGCGGTTGGCCGCCGGGTCGGGTCGCCGGATGGTACGTCGTGGCCAGCATGCGGCCTTGATAATCGCAACGGCGCCGCGTGGCCAGAGGCGTTGCGGCCGCCGCAACTTGGGGCTAGACGAAACGCCAAGGGTGGGAACGCGATGAGCGCAGTCACGATACAGCAGATGGCCGACCGGGTTGCCGGCCTGATGGAGCAGAAGCTGCAGGTCGGCGGCAAGGGGCTGGCGGTCAAGGTCCGCAAGGCCGGGCGGCGCCTGCCAAAGAACGTGCGGGTCGCGGCCGAGGCGTTGGTGCAGGCGACCGACATGGCGAAAAGCGCGCGGTTGATGCACCAGATCGACGATGCTCTGGTGGCCGAGGCCTATGACATCTGCCTGAAGTATCTGGGTGGCGTGGACGCGGCGGACCGGCGCAAGGGCATGCTGGTCGGCGTGGGCGCGTCGATCGCGTTCAGCCTGCTGGTGGTGGCGGGGCTGGTTCTGGCCGTTCTGGTGTGGCGCGGGTTGATCTGACGGTCTGATCCAATGGCGGGACTGCCGCAGCCGGGCTGCGGCAGAAGGGCTTCGGCAGACGGGTTTTAGAAGACGGGCGTTACAATCCGGGGTAGATCGGGAAGCGGGCGCAGACCGCCTCGACCTTCGCTTTCACAGCCGCCTCGACCGCGCCGTTGCCGTCTTCGCCGTGGGCGGCCAGACCTTCGACCACCTCGACGATCCAGTCACCGATCTGGCGGAACTCTGCCTCGGCAAAGCCGCGGGTGGTGCCGGCCGGGGTGCCAAGGCGGATGCCCGAGGTGATCGTGGGCTTTTCGGTGTCGAAGGGGATGCCGTTCTTGTTGCAGGTGATGTGGGCGCGACCCAGCGCCTTTTCGGTCGCGTTGCCCTTGACGCTCTTGGGGCGCAGGTCGACGAGCATCAGATGCGTGTCGGTGCCGCCGGTGACGGTGCCGAGCCCGCCCTTCATCAACTGATCGGCCAAGGCCTGCGCGTTGCGGATCACTTGCGCCTGATAGGTCTTGAAGTCGGGGCGGAGTGCTTCACCAAACGCCACGGCCTTGGCGGCGATGACGTGCATCAGCGGCCCGCCCTGGATGCCGGGGAAGATCGCCGAGTTGAACTTCTTGGCCAGCGCCTCGTCATTGGTCAGGATCATCCCACCGCGCGGGCCGCGCAGGGTCTTGTGCGTGGTGGTGGTGGCAACATGGGCGTGCGGGAAGGGCGAGGGGTAGAGGCCCGCCGCGACGAGGCCCGCAAAATGCGCCATATCGACCAGCAGCCACGCCCCGACGCTGTCTGCAATCTCGCGCATCTTGGCGAAATCGATGATACGGGGAATGGCCGAGCCGCCGGCGATGATCATTTTCGGGCGATGTTCGGTGGCCAGCGCCTGCACCTGATCGTAATTCAGCGTCAGGTCCTGCGGGCGCACGCCATACTGCACCGCCTTGAACCACTTGCCCGACTGGTTTGGGGCCGCCCCATGCGTCAGGTGGCCGCCCGCGTCGAGCGACATGCCCAGAATGGTGTCGCCGGGTTGCAGCAGCGCCTGGAACACGCCCTGGTTGGCCTGGCTGCCCGAGTTCGGCTGCACGTTGGCAAAGCCCACGCCAAAGAGCTGACACGCCCGGTCGATCGCCAGATTTTCCGCCACATCGACGAACTGGCAGCCGCCGTAATACCGCTTGCCCGGATATCCTTCGGCATACTTGTTGGTCATCACCGAACCCTGCGCCTCCATCACCGCGCGGGAAACGATGTTTTCGGACGCGATCAGTTCGATCTCGTGGCGCTGGCGGCCAAGTTCCGAGGTGATCGAGGCGAAAAGCTCCGGATCGCTGGACGACAGGCTTTCGGTGAAAAAGCCGGACTCGCGGTGGGGGGAGTTCATGGGCATCTCCTGTGGCTGCACGAAAGGCTGCGGTGGGTGGGCGGATTGGTCATGTCTAGGGCAACTGGGGCCATCGGGAAAGAGTGGAATACGACGCACAGGCCCGCGGCGGCGAAATGGTGGGGTTGAGTTTGGCAGGCGGCGCGGCCAAGACTGCTGGTGAAGAGGAACGCACATGGCCCCGACGCGCATCGCATTTACCGCAAGCTCGGTTCCTGCGGCGCAGCACGCGCTGCGGATGCTGACGACTGCGCACGGCCAGTCCTCACCATCCGAAGCCGACGTGGTGGTGGCGCTGGGTGGCGACGGGTTCATGCTGCAGACCCTGCATGCGACCGAAGGTCGCGACGTGCCGGTCTACGGGATGAACTGCGGCACCATCGGGTTCTTGATGAACAGCTTTTCGCTGGACGGGCTGCCCGATCGGCTGGCCGCCGCCGAAGAAACCGGGATCAACCCGCTGTCGATGCAGGCAGGGACGCGCGACGGGCGCGTCGTGCATGCGCTGGCGATCAACGAGGTGTCGCTACTGCGCGCCGGGCCGCAGGCGGCCAAGCTGCGGATCAGCGTCGATGGCCGGGTGCGGCTGGAAGAACTGGTCTGTGACGGGGCGCTGGTGGCGACACCTGCGGGATCGACCGCCTACAATTATTCGGCACATGGGCCGATCCTGCCCATCGCGTCGGATGTGCTGGCGCTGACTGCGATGGCGGCGTTCCGGCCGCGGCGGTGGCGCGGGGCGCTGTTGCCCAAGCGGGCGGTGGTGCGGTTCGACGTGCTGGAAGCCGACAAGCGCCCGGTGATGGCCGACGCCGACAGCCGGTCGGTCAGCGACGTGCTGTCGGTCGAGATCCGGTCGGAGCCGGGGGTGCGGCACCGCATCCTGTTCGATCCGGGACATGGGCTGGACGAACGGCTGATCAACGAACAGTTCGTCTGACGGCCACGGGCGTTTACCGTTCGCCACCACGCCGCTGGCGCGCGGCCCACCTGTGCAGGATCAAGACTTTCCCCAGCTTTCCAGCTTTCGGTACAGGGTGGAAGGTGACAGATCGAGCACGCGGGCGGCGCGAGGCACCGACCCGCCGTGCCGCGCCAAGGTCGCCTCGATGACCAGCCTCTCGATCTCGGCCAGCGGCTTTCCAACGAGCGACGCGACGGTGGGCTGCGGCTGTGCGTCGTCTGCCGTCAGTTGCGGTCGGTCCGCGGCATCGCGCGTGTCGGTCAGGCTGTCGGGCATCATGTCCAGCGTCACCTCGCCGCCGTCGTTCAGCACCACCACGTTGCGGATGACGTTCAGCACCTGACGCACGTTGCCGGGCCACGGCAGGCGGCGGAACAGATCGCGGACCTGCGGGTGCAGGCCATCGAACTGGCGGCCCTCCTCGGCGGTAAATCTGGCCAGCGCAGCTTCGGCAATCTCGATCACGTCGTCGCCACGCTCGCGCACCGGGGGCATGTGGATCGGCACGACGAACAGGCGGTAGTACAGATCCTCGCGGAAGTGGCCCGAGCGCACCGCCTCGAGAGGGTCGCGGTTGGTGGCGCAGACGATGCGGACGTTGACCTTGCGCGGCCGCGTGGCGCCAACCGGCAGGACGGTCGAGGTCTGCAGGAAGCGCAGCAGTTTGGTCTGCAGCGGCGGGGCCATCTCGCAGATCTCGTCGAGAAACAGCGTGCCGCCGTCGGCTGCCGCCGCAGCGCCCGGCTTGTCGGAAATCGCGCCGGTGAAGCTGCCCTTCAGATGCCCGAACACCTCGGATTCGAGCAGGTCCTGCGGAATGGCTCCGCAATTGAGCGCGATGAACGGGCCGGAGGCGCGGGCCGACCCGGCGTGCACGGCGATGGCACACAGCTCTTTGCCAGTGCCGCTTTCGCCGGTGATGAACACGGTGGCCATCGACCGCGCGACCGAGGCGATCTTGGAATGGATGCGCTGCATCACCTCGGACGACCCGATGAACCCGGCTTGCCCCAACGCCGCCGGAACGGTCGGGCGTGCCGCCGTCTGGCGCAGGGTGGGCACCTTGGCGCGCTTTGCGTTCTGTACGGCCGCCAGAAACCGGCCTTCGTCGAACGGCTTGACCAGAAAATCATGCGCCCCGGCCCGCATGGCATCGACCGCCTTGTTGATCGAACCGTTTGCGGTGATCACCACCACCCGGGTTTCGGGCCGTAGGCCCAGCATGTCTGCCATCAGGTCCAGCCCGTCGCGGTCGGGCAGGCCCAGGTCCAGAAGTACGACCTCGGCCCGCGTGTCCACAAAGGTCGCCAGACCTTCGGCGGCGGTTCCGGCCACGCTGACCCGGTGCCCTGCCGCCGCCAGCACCGATCGGTAGATCAGCTGCAACGACGGGGTATCCTCGATCAGCAGAACCGATGACGCTGCGCCGTCCGACGCGGTGGACATCAGGTCCGCCTTCATCCGGCCGCGCTTTCCTGTGCGCGGCGCACCTGCCGCAGCTGGGCGATCAGCGTTTCAATGGCGCGTAGGGTGCCCGGCAACAGGCGGTCCAGAGCGGCCTGATCCATGCGGTGCCCCAACTGGTTCAGCCGTACTGCCGCCGCGTGAAGGGCCTGCGCGCCGACGACACCGGCCAACGAGATCAGGACGTGCGAATGGTCCCGCAATGACGCCCAGTCGGCGCGCGCCGCGGCCTCGACCAAACCGTGCCGAACGACCTGCAGGTCGCTGATCAACCGGTCGAGCAGGTCGGACGCGGTATCGGGCCCCGCCAGCTCGAGCAGATGGTCCAGGCCGGCGTGATCCAGGGGTGCCGCCGGGCCGTTGGGATGCAGGGCCTGTGGGTCGAGCGGCGGCTGGGTCCGGGCCGAAAGGGGGTGCGCCGCGGCCAGCGGGGCCAGCACCCCGCGCACCACATTCGCAAAGGCGCTGGGACACAGCAGTGGTTTCATCATCGCATCGTTCGCCCCGGTGGCCAGAATGGCCTTGCGGTTGGCGGGCAGGCTGTAGGCCGTAACGGCAACGACCGGCGTCCGGCCCGCCGCGCCGGGCATCTTGCGCAGGCAGCGGATCACGTCCAGACCCGACAGGCGGGGCATTTCCACGTCCACGATCAGCAGATCGAATAGCATGCTTTCCAGGCTGCGGACCGCCGCGAGCCCGTCGCCCACTACCGTCACTTCGGCCCCCAGCGCGGTTGCGAGGCGGGCAATGATTGCCTGACTGGTCGGATTGTCGTCCGCGACCAGAATCCGTTTTCCGGCCAGAAAGGCCGGCTGATCCCCGGGTTCCGGTTGGGCCGTGCCGCCGACCGACAGTGCGGCGGGAAGGTCCACCACAGCCTCGGCCCCGCTCGGGTCCAGGTTTTGCAGGATCAGCCGCCCTCCGAGGCGCTGTGTCAGGTCGGCGGCGATGTGCAGCCCCAGGCCCGAGCCCGGCTCAGCCGTTTCCGCCCGCCGGTGCTGGTAGGTCCGGACGCTGTCGAGGATGCCCGCCGGAAAGCCCGGCCCGTCATCGCGCACGCTGATGCGCAGCCCGCCATCGGGGCGCATTTCCGCCGCACAGACCACCTGTCCGCGACGCGAATGGCGAAATGCGTTGCCAAGCAGGTTGGACAGCACCCGGTCGAGCGCGACGCGGTCCAGCGTCATCCCGATGGGCAAGTCTTCGCTTTTGTGCAGGGCAAAGCTGATCGCCTCTTCCAGCGCGCGGCCCGACCAGCGCAAGTCGAGGTCCGTCAGAAACCGGTGCAGGTTCAGGTTGGTGGCCTGAACGGCCGGAGCGCCGCCCAGCAGGACCGCAAGCCCCTGATCGAGCAGCCGCGCCAGCACTTCGGCCGACACGCGCACCCGTTCGATCTGGGCACGGGTCAGGGCATCGGGCGTGTCGTGCGGCACCAGCCGCAACCCGCCCACCACATCCGAAAGCGCCGCGCGCAGATCGTGGCCGAAAAACGCCAGCGTCGCCTCCTCGCGGGCAAGGCGATCGGACGGCATCTGCGTGGAGTTGGTCTGCGTAAACAGCGGGACTTCGGTCATGTCATGCCTTGGTATGGGCCCCGAAACAAACGCCGTGTTCCCGATGTCGGGTGACCCGAACGCCGCAAGTCTAGGCGAACGCGCGGGAAAATCCAATCCACTTTCAACTGGAGGCAGTTCAGGCCGGGAATGTCCGCCGTCGTGCCCCGTCTTTTAGCGCCTGCGCGTCAGCCATAGTGCCCGACCGGGGTTCCCGCCAGCGCCGACATGTTCAACAGCCCGCGCGCCGTCACGCCCGGGGTAACGATATGCGCGCGGTTGCCCATGCCCATCAGGATCGGCCCGACTTCCAGCCCGCCCGCCTTGTGGCGCAGGATGTTGCGCGCTGCGTTGGCGGCATCGGTGAAGGCAAAGATCAGGATGTTGGCCGCCCCTTCCAGCCGAGAGTCCGGAAATATCCGCGCGCGCAGGTCGGGGTCAAGCGCGGCATCGGTCGACATTTCGCCTTCGAAACTGAAATCGACCTCGCGTGCGTCCAGGATCTCCATCGCGGCGCGCATACGGCGGCCGGAGTCCGTGTCGAGGTTGCCAAAGTTGCTGTGCGAGCACAGCGCGACCTTCGGCACCACGCCGAACCGCTTGGCATGCCGCGCGGCCCCGATCGCGTTCAGCGCGATCTGTTCAGGCGTTGGCTGCGGGTTCACCTGCGTGTCGGCGATGAACAGCGGGCCATCCTCCAGCACCATCAGCGACAGCGCCCCCTGCGGATGCAGCCCGTCGCGGGCCAGCACCTGGCGGACATAGTTCATGTGCCACAGATATTGTCCGAAGGTGCCGCAGATCATGCTGTCGGCATCGCCGCGATGCACCGCAATGGCGGCAATGGCGGTGGTGTTGGTGCGCATCACGGCGCGGGCGATGTCGGGGGTCACGCCTTGGCGCGCCATCAGCTCGTGGTAGGACTGCCAGTAGTCGCGATACCGGTGATCTGACTCGGGGTTCACCATCTCGAAGTCGCGGTTGGGGCGGATTGGCAGGCCCGCCCGTTCGCAGCGCGCCACGATCACCTCGGGTCGGCCGATCAGGATCGGCTTGTCGGTGGTTTCTTCCAGCATCGCGTTAGCGGCGCGCAGCACGCGTTCATCCTCGCCTTCGGCAAAGATGATGCGGCGTGCGGCCATCTTGCTGGCTTCGAACACCGGGCGCATGATCAATGCCGACTTGAACACGCTGCCGTTCAGTTTCTGGCGGTAGGCGGTCATGTCCTCGATCGGGCGTGTTGCCACGCCGGTGTCCATCGCGGCCTGTGCGACGGCGCTCGCAACCACTCCGATCAGGCGGGGATCGAAGGGTTTCGGGATCAGATACTCGGCGCCAAAGTTCATGGTTTCGCCGCGATACGCCTCGGCCGCCTCGGCGCTGGTGGTGGCACGCGCCAGTGCCGCGATGCCCGCGATGCAGGCCAGCTGCATGGCGTCGTTGATCTCGGTCGCGCCTACGTCCAGCGCCCCGCGAAAGATGAACGGAAAGCACAGCACGTTGTTGACCTGGTTGGGAAAGTCGCTGCGCCCCGTGGCGATGATCGCCCCCGGGGCCACGGCGCGCACCGCATCGGGCATGATTTCGGGCGACGGGTTGGCGAGGGCGAACACGATCGGGTTGGGGGCCATCAGAGCCACCATCTCGGGCGTCAGCACACCCGGACCGGACAGGCCCAGAAACAGATCCGCCCCGGCGATCACGTCGAGCAAGCGCGCGGGCGTGGTGCCTTGCGCATAGGCGGCCTTCTGCGGCGTCATCTGGGCGGTGCGGCCGGTGTAGACCAGCCCTTCCAGATCGCAAAGCCAGACGTTCTCGCGCCGGACGCCCAGTTTCAGCAGCATGTTCAGGCAGGCGATGCCCGCAGCCCCGCCACCGGTCGAGACGATCTTGATATCCTCGAACCGCTTTCCCGCAACATGCAGCGCGTTGGTGGCGGCCGCCCCTACCACGATCGCCGTGCCGTGCTGGTCGTCGTGAAACACCGGGATCTTCATCCGCTCGCGGCACAGCGCCTCGACGATGAAACAGTCGGGGGCCTTGATGTCTTCCAGATTGATCGCGCCGAACGTCGGCTCCAGCGCGCAGACCAGATCGGCGAGTTTCACCGGGTCGGATTCGTTCAACTCGATGTCGAAACAGTCGATGTTGGCAAATTTCTTGAAGAGGACCGCCTTGCCTTCCATCACGGGCTTGCTCGCCAGCGCCCCGATGTTGCCAAGACCCAGCACGGCGGTGCCGTTGCTGACCACGCCGACCAGGTTCCCGCGCGAAGTGTAGCGGCGGGCGGTGCCAGGGTCGGCCTTGATTTCAAGGCAGGCCTCGGCCACGCCGGGGCTGTAGGCCAAGCTCAGGTCGCGACCGTTCGCCAGTGGTTTGGTCGCGCGGGTTTCAAGCTTTCCGGGTTTGGGAAACTCGTGATAGTCCAGCGCCGCCTGCCGTGCCTGATCGTGCCGCGTTTCTTCCATTCCAGCCCCCCTCGCAAAGTGATTTAGCCTTAAACCATTTTTCAACGACTGCAAACCGGGCCCTGCCCGCCTTGCAATCCGCCGCGCCCGGTCGCACTGTCGCCCGAAAGCGGAGACAAAGCCATGACGGAAACCATGCCCGACCATCAGCCGGACCTCCGCGCCGAACTTCGCCTGCCCACAAAGGAATTGCGCGACGATCTGCCGTTTTTCACCAGAACGCTGAAGATGCGGCTGGACATGATCTACCCCGCCGACATCCCCGAGGTGGCGGTCCTGTCGGGCCACGGTCTGCGGATCCGCCTGCAAAAAGGCGCGACCGAGGCTCCGGGCACCCTGCGCATCCTGACCGACGATCCCGACGGTTTCGCGGGCGGTCAACGCCTGTTGACCGCGCCAAACGGCACCCGGATCGAGATTGACGAATTGAACCCGCCGATGGTGCTGCCCGCCACGGAACACGCCTTCGTCGTGCGCCGTCTGGCCGATCAGGCGCCCTGGATCATCGGGCGCGCCGGGATGCACTACCGCGACCTCGTTCCCAGCCGTTTGGGGGGCGCGATGATCGCCAGCCACATCCGCATTCCGGATGGCGGACCGGTGCCCGACATGGTGCACTTCCACAAGGTCGGGTTCCAGTTGATCTTCTGCATCAAGGGCTGGGTCGATGTGGTCTACGAAGATCAGGGCCCGTCGATCCGCCTGAACGCCGGCGACTGCTTTATCCAGCCCCCCGAGATCCGCCACCGCGTGCTGACCGCGTCCGACGGGATCGAGGTGATCGAGATCGGCGTGCCGGCCGACCACGTGACCGAGATCGATCATCAGATGACCCTGCCCACCCCGCACCTGCGCCCCGACCGGGAATGGCAGGGCCAGCGGTTCGTCCACAACGTGGGGGCCGACGCGCCGTTCGCCCCGTTCCGAATTCCCGGGTTCGAGGCGCGCGACACCACGATCAACGCCGGCACCAAGGGTGTCGCCTCGGTCATGGTCGCCCGTCCGACCGGGCCGGCGCCCTGGACCCGACACCACGGCGACATTCTGTTCACCTTCGTGATGTCGGGCGCGATGACGCTGGAAGGCGAAGGCAAGGATCCGTTTCGCCTCGCACCGGGCGACGCCTTCGCCATTCCGCCGGGCCTTGCGACGCGCTATGCCGATGCTACGCCCGATCTGGAACTTCTGGAGGTTTCGCTGCCTGGCAACCCCGCGACCACCGCTGTGTGATACCCCTTCTTCTGTGCGAATAAATCCCGCGGTTGCGGGGGCTGGCCCCGGCTGTGGCCCGCACGGTGCTTGCATAATCGCCGGCAGCGCCCCACACTTCCCGACCAAACGGTAAAAAAACCAGGAGACCGCGATGACCCTGCTAGACGCCGCGACTGCCGTGCGGGAAAACGCCTATGTGCCATATTCGCGCTTCAAGGTCGGGGCGGCGCTGCGGGCGACCTCTGGCGCGATCCATGTCGGCTGCAACGTCGAAAACGTGGCCTATCCCGAAGGCACCTGCGCCGAGGCCGGGGCGATTGCCGCGATGGTCGCGGCGGGCGATACCCGCATCGCCGAGATATGGGTGATCGCCGACAGCCCCGAACCGGTGCCCTGCTGCGGGGGTTGCCGCCAGAAGATCGCCGAATTTGCCGACCCGTCGGTTCTGGTGACGCTGTGCACGACCGACGGCAAGTCGAAGACGCTGACGGTGGCCGATCTGCTGCCCGGCGTGTTCTCCGCCGCCCACATGGACCGGACATGACCGACGCCCGCAGCATCATTGCCTGCATTCGCGATGGTGGTGTGCCGGCGGGGGAGGATTTGCAGTGGTTCGCGGCCGGCCTTGCTTCGGGCACGGTGACGGATGCGCAGGCCGGGGCATTCGCGATGGTGGTGCTGCTGAAGGGGTTGGGCGAGACGGGGCGTGTGGCGCTGACCCGCGGGATGCGGGATTCGGGCCGCGTGCTGCACTGGGACCTGCCGGGACCGGTGATCGACAAACACTCGACCGGAGGCATCGGGGACAGCGTTTCGCTGTTGCTCGCGCCCGCGCTGGCGGCGTGCGGGGCGTATGTCCCGATGATCTCGGGCCGCGGTCTGGGCCACACCGGGGGAACGGTCGACAAGCTGGAAGCGATCCCGGGTTTCCGCACCGCCCTGTCCGAAGACCAACTGCGCACCCAGCTGCGCGAGGTTCACTGCGCCATCGTCGCCGCCTCGGCTGAAATCGCGCCTGCCGACCGCAGGCTTTACGCGATCCGTGACGTGACGGGGACGGTGGAATCGGTCGACCTGATCACCGCCTCCATCCTGTCGAAAAAGCTGGCGGCGGGGCTCGAGGCGCTGGTGCTGGACGTCAAATGCGGGTCGGGCGCGTTCATGAAGACGCTGGACGATGCGCGGGCGCTGGCGCAGGCGTTGGTGCGCACCGCGCAGGGGGCCGGTTGCATGACGACCGCCCTGATCACCGACATGTCGCAGCCACTGGCGACGGCGGCGGGCAACGCGTTGGAGGTGATCGAGGTGATGGAGACGCTGACCGGCACGTCGGTCAACGCCGCGCTGTGGGACATCACGGTTGCACTGGGCGGCGAGGCGCTGGCACTTGGCGGTCTTGCCGCAGATGTGGCCGATGGCGAAGGGCGCATCCAGCAAGCGCTGGAGTCTGGGGCTGCGGCGGATTGGTTCGGCCGCATGGTGGCCGCGCAAGGCGGGCCGGCCGATTTCGTGGACCGCTGGCCGGACCGGCTGCCCTCGGCTCCGGTCACCGTCGAAATTCCCAGTCTGGCCAGCGGGTTGGTGCAGGCGATCGACGGGCAGGCGCTGGGGCAGGTTGTGGTCCATCTGGGCGGCGGGCGGCTGCGCGAGGGCGACCGGATCAACCCGTCGGTCGGCCTTTCGGATCTGGCCGGTCTGGGTGAGGATATCGAGGCGGGCGTGCCGCTGGGCATGGTGCACGCGGCAACCGCAGAGGCGGCCGAAGCGGCGGTGCGGGCGGTTCAGGCCGCCTATGCGATGGGCGCGGGCCCAGTGGACGAGCCGCCGCTGGTTCTGGAACGGATCGCGTGATGGCGCGCGCGTTTCTGGTCGTGATGGATTCGGTGGGTTGCGGCGGCGCGCCGGACGCTGCCGATTTCGGCGATGCCGGGGCAAACACGCTGGCCCATATCGCGGGCGCCGTGCACTTGAACCTGCCGCATCTGGCAAGCCTTGGTCTGGCCGAGGCGGTTACCACGGCCTCGGGTGCCGCGATGCCCGGAATGGGCCCGGGCAGCATTGGCCGCTGGGGTGCTGCGACGGAAGTGTCGCGCGGCAAGGACACGCCATCGGGGCATTGGGAGTTGGCCGGGGTGCCAGTGCCCTGGGACTGGACCTATTTTCCGCAAGCCGTACCCGCCTTTCCCGACGCACTGGTGGCGCAGGTCTTTGCTTTGGCCGGGACGGACGGCATCCTTGGCAATTGCCATGCGTCGGGCGTGCCGATCATCGACGCGCTGGGGGCCGAGCATCTGAGGACCGGCTGGCCGATCTGCTACACGTCGGCGGACAGCGTGTTTCAGATTGCCGCGCACGAACAGGCGTTCGGGCTGGACCGCCTGTTGCGGCTCTGCGCCGATCTCGCGCCGCATCTGCACGCCATGAAAGTGGGCCGGGTGATCGCCCGGCCGTTCACCGGTGCGCCGGGTGCGTTCGTGCGCACATCGAACCGGCACGATTATGCCATGGCAGCACCCGCGCCGACGCTGCTCGATTGGGTCGCGGGCGCGGGGCGGGTGACGCATGGCGTGGGCAAGATCGGTGACATCTTTTCGATGAAAGGCATCGCGCATCTGCACAAGGGCACGTCGGACGCTGATCTTTTCGATCATCTGGACCGGCTGGTGGAGGTGGCGGAGGAGGGTTCGTTGACCTTTGCCAACTTCGTCGAGTTCGACAGCCTCTACGGCCACCGCCGCGACGTGGCCGGTTATGCCCGGCATCTGCAGTGGTTCGATGCCCGTCTGGGCGCGCTGTTACCCCGCCTACGCGCGGGGGACATCGCGATTTTCACCGCCGATCATGGCAACGATCCAACCTGGCGCGGCACCGACCACACCCGAGAGCGGGTTCCGGTTCTGGTGGCGGGGTCCGGGGTCGGGCCGTTGGGGCTGGTCGCGTTCGCCGATGTGGCGGCCAGCCTTGCGGCGCATTTGGGGGTGCCCGCGCAGGGGCCCGGACGGAGTTTCCTATGACGCCGAAGATCGAGTTGCACCTGCATCTGGAAGGGGCCGCGCCGCCCGCGTTCATCCGCGGATTGGCCAAGGAAAAGCATATGGACCTGTCGGGCCTCTTCGATGACCTGGGGAACTATGCCTTCACCGACTTCTGGCACTTCCTGAAGGTCTACGAGGCGGCAACGGAAACGCTGAAAACGCCGATGGATTATCAGCGGCTTACGCGGGCCGTGCTGGAGGAGAGCGCGGCGGCAGGGGTGGTTTATTCCGAAACTTTTCTGAGCCCCGATTTCTGCGGTGGGCGCGATGTGGGGGCCTGGCGCGAATACCTGCACGCGATCCGCGAAGGGGCGGAGATGGCCGAGCGGGATCACGGCATCACCCTGCGCGGCATCATCACCTGCATCCGGCATTTCGGCCCCGACAAGGCGCGCGAGACCGCTCGCTGCGCGGCAGAGACGGCGGGCGACTGGATCGTGGGTTTCGGCATCGCCGGGGACGAAAAGATCGGCAAACCGGCCGATTTTGCGTGGAGCTTCGACATGGCGCGTGAGGCGGGGCTGCGGCTGACGGCGCACGCGGGCGAATGGGGCGGGCCGGACAGCGTGCGCGACGCGGTGCGCGATCTGCGGGTCGAGCGGATCGGGCACGGGGTGCGTGCGATCGAGGATTTGGCGCTGGTCGATCAGTTGGCCGAAACCGGCATCGTGCTGGAATGTTGTCCGGGGTCCAACGTGGCGTTGGGGATCTATCCGACGTTCCGGGCGCATCCGATCGCCGAATTGCGCCGCCGCGGCGTGAAATGCACGATTTCGACAGACGACCCGCCGTTTTTCCACACCACGATGGCCCGCGAGTACGAAAATCTGCATGCCGCGTTCGACTGGGACGATGCGGAGTTTGCCGCGATCGCTCGCACCTCGCTTGACGCGGCGTTCTGCGATGCCGATACGAAAGCGCGTATCGCCAAGATCCTGGAGGCCGCCGATGCTTGACCACCTGACCGTCGTGACCCATCCGCTGGTGCAGCACAAACTGTCGATCATGCGCGACAAGGAAACCTCCACCGCCGGGTTCCGCCGCCTGCTGCGCGAGATCAGCCTGCTGCTGGCCTACGAGGTGACGCGCGAGTTGCCGATGACCACGGTCGAAATCGAGACGCCGCTGGAAAGGATGATGGCCCCCTCGATTGACGGCAAGAAACTGGCGCTGATTTCCATCTTGCGGGCGGGGAACGGGTTGCTGGACGGCATTCTGGAGTTGGTTCCGGCGGCGCGGGTCGGCTTTGTGGGGCTATACCGCGATCCGGTCACGCTGCAACCGGTGCAGTATTACTGCAAGCTGCCGGACCGGCTGGATGACCGCATCTGCATCGTCGTCGACCCGATGCTGGCGACCGGCAATTCCAGCGCGGCGGCGGTGGATCTGCTGAAGGCGGCAGGGGCGAAAAACATCCGGTTCCTGTGTCTGCTGGCGGCGCCCGAAGGCATCGCCCGGATGAAGCAGGCGCACCCGGATGTCCCGATCGTCACAGCTTCGGTCGATAGTCACTTGAATGAACATGGATATATCGTGCCGGGGCTAGGGGATGCGGGTGACCGCATGTTTGGCACTAAATAGAGGCATCGCGCTCTTTACTCGGAAACAATTCTCCGCCATCGTTACCGCCACGTGACTTGGGGGTCGTCCATGCGGTTTATCGGTGCGGTCGTTGCGATTAAGATAACGTTGTCAGCCTTCTCGGGGGCGCAAGCCCAGTCGATTGCCTCGGTCGGCGGGCCGAAAGAATTGCCGCCGGCCAGTTTCACAGGTCAACAGTATGTCGACAGCCGGGGCTGCGTCTTTCTGAAGGCGGGCTATGGCGGGCAGACCAATTGGGTGCCGCGCGTCAACGCGCAACGCAAGGCGCTGTGCGGCTTCCCGCCGACGTTTGGCCCGGTCAACATCGAGATGGCGGACGAGGCCCCCGCGCCCGCCCCGCGTGTGGTGGTGCAGGCCCCGACGGCCCCGGCCCCGCAACCGCGCACGCCCGCCGTCGATCCGTCTATCTACACGCCCGCCCCCTACACGCCGCCCGGACGCCGGATGGAGCAGGCCCCCGCAGCCTCCGTGCCGCCCACGACCTTGCCAGCGCGTGTGGCCGTGCTGCCACCGACGCGGGTGGCGCCCCCTGCGCCCTACAGCGGATCCGCACCTTCGCGCACCTACGAGTCTGCGTCCAGTGGCCCCGGTCCAGGCAAGATCGGCTGCTTCACGTCGGCACCGGTGGCAGAGGTGGTTCGGCTGAGCAACGGCGGAACCGCAGTGGTCTGCACCCGGGGCGATGGCAGCCTGTCGGGCTGGCGGTCACCGATCTATCCGGCCGGATCGCCGGCGGGTATTGCGCTGACCGATCCGGTGACACATGCGCCCACGGCGCGGGTCGGGCATGATCCGGTGCGGATGTCCGTGGCGCCGATTGCGCCTCAGATCCTGCCGCAGACCCAGACCGCCGTCGTGCCGCAGCCGCCGAAAGGCTACAAGGCGGCATGGACGGATGACCGGTTGAACCCGCTGCGCGGGCAGGGAACGGCCGCAGGCCAGGCCGCGCAGGATCAGATCTGGACCCGCGACGTGCCGGCACAACTGGTCGCCGCACAGCCGCGCACCAAGGCGCGCGTGACCGTGTCGACCAAGGCGGCACCGGTGGCGTCCGGATCGCGCGGAGCGCTGGTGCAGGTCGGCACGTTCGGCGTGCCAAGCAATGCCGAAGGTGCCGCAGCGCGGTTGGCGGCGCTGGGCCTGCCCGTGGCCAAAGGGCGGACCACCAAAGGCGGCAAGACGCTGCAGATCGTGTTTGCCGGCCCGTTCGACAGCACCGCCGCCGCGCAGTCGGCCCTGGCCGCCGCCCGCCGTGCTGGGTTCGTCGACGCCTTCGTGCGCTAGCGGTGCGTGACGCAGTTGGGGTGATCAGTCGGCGCAGATCGACTGGAGACTGACCCAATCGGCATCGGACAGCACCGGCTTTGGCGCGGTGCCGCGGTAGGGGTCGGCCTCGATCAGGGCCAGCACGGTTTCGCCCGTGGGATCGACGCGGTAGGCGTAGGGCGAGGTCGGCACGCCGGCGGACTGAAACCGCGCCAGCAACGGTTCTGCACCCAATGCAGGGCGACGGCGCACCAGCTCTTCGGCATAGCCCTGCAAGGCGTTGGCGGGCAGATGGCCGGTGGTCAGCAGCCGGAACGTCGCGGGTATGCCCGCGTGCTGCAACAGAGGAACGATCGGATCGGCCGACGCGGCATCGACCGCCGCGGCCAACCCGTATCCGGCCGCGGTTTCGGGGTCCGGCGCGCTTTCGATCACGCCGCGTCCCAAGAGGATCAGGTTGCCCGGCAGGGCCAGCGATCCCTCCAGCCCATCGCCCATCACCATCAGGGTGGCAGGTTCGGGTGCAAACAGCCGTTCGGCCAGCTTTGCGGCCGCGAGCATGCCGAGCCGCCCGCCGCAGGGTGGCCCGGTCAGCCGCGTCAACTCGGTCAGGGCGGCGCGCCCGATCTCGGCCCGGCTGACGGCGGGTAGCACCGAGGCGGTGTGCTGCACCAGCGCGTCCGGCATCCAGAACACCCCCAGCGCCAGCGTAGCCACCATCGCCCCCGACAGGATCACCGCGCGCAGACGGCCCGGCCGTGCGCGCCGCCGCTGCAACACGCGGTGCACGGTGTCGAGTGCCGAAATCATGTTCGGATCGTCTATTTCCAGCGTCTCGTCCGCTTCGGCCCCGGGCGCGTAAAGCGCGGGCAACGCGCCGGGGTTGAGCCGCTGCACCGCCGGCAGTGACCAGTGCGACAACGCGAGGTCCGACTTCGGGTCCGACAGCACCAGTGTCGCATCGCGGAACGCCACAACCACATCGCGCCCCCGCGCCTGTCCGGTGTCATGCCACAGCCCAAGGCTTTCCAGCCGTTGATATTTTACCAGCGCAGTCATGCGGCGATCGGGTGGTTGAGGGTCATGCGTCGACACTAACGCAGCCCCGGTCGCCCGACAATCGGGGTCACGTGGCCGCTTTGGCCGCGCCGCGTCGCAAAACGGCGCGCAACGCGGTCCGGTTGGCGGTGTGCTGGCGTTTTCATCAGGATGCCCGACGCCATGGACCGCCCGCTCGCCGCTTTGGGATTGATCGCCGGATATGCCGTGCTGATCGGGTTTACCGACAATTTCGTGCAGACGATCGCGGCTGGGTCAGGTCTTTGGCAATTCCACGCGACGCGGACGGCGATGGCGCTTGCGGTGCTGGCGGTGGTCGCGCGGCCTCTGGGGTTGCGCTTGTGGCCCGTGCGCTGGCGCGCGGTTGCGGCTCGGTCGGTGATCCATGCCGGGGCCATGGTCATCTACTTTGGCGCGCTGGCGTTTCTGCCCGTCGCCGTCGTTGCTGCGGGGCTGTTCACCGCCCCGATCTTTGTGCTGCTGATCGGCGCGGTCGTCTATCGCCAACCGATCGGCGCGGTGCAGGGGGCGGCGGTCATTCTGGGGTTTGCCGGAGTGGTCATGGTGCTGGGTCCCGAGGCGGCAGCGGGGGCCTCGGTTGCAGCCGGTTTGCCGGTGCTGGCCGGGGCCCTGTATGCGGTGGGAAATGTCGCGACGCGTGCGTGGTGCGGCGGTGAAAGCGCCGCGGTGCTGGCGGCGGGGTTCTTTGCCGCGCTAGGCGGGATCGGCGTGATCGGGATGGGGGTGTCAGCGGGGCTGGCCTTGCCGGTCGCTGATGGGGCCGCCGGGTTTCTGGCGCGCGGGCCGGTGTTTCCGGATGCGGCGGTGTGGGGGTGGACCTTCGTGCAGGCGGTCGGATCGCTGCTGGCGGTCGGGTTGATGGTGCGGGGGTATCAGGTGACGACGGCGGCGAAAGCCTCGATCTTCGAGTATCTGGTGCTTCCTGCGTCGGCCGTGTGGAGTTGGGTACTATGGGGCGAGGTGCTGGGCGGGCTCGCGTTGACCGGCATGGCCTTGATCGCCGCAGCGGGCGGGCTGATCGTGCTGCAGCGGCGCTAGCCCTCGACCGCCGCGCGCCAGTGCCTGCGGCACATCGAGACATACGTTTCGTTGCCCCCGATCACCACTTGTTCGCCTTCGCGCAGGGCGCGCCCGTCTGGTCCGCGCCGGATCACCATCGTGGCCTTGCGGCCGCAGTGACAGATCGTGCGCACTTCGCGCATTTCGTCTGCCCAGGCCAGCAGGGCTGCCGAGCCGGGAAACAGGTTGCCCTGAAAATCCACCCGCAGCCCATAGCACATCACCGGCACACCCAGATCATCGACCGCGCGGGCCAGTTGCCACACCTGCGGTTTGGTCAGGAACTGCGCCTCGTCGATGAACACGCAGGCCACCGGGCCTTGCCCGAACCGCGATCGGAGTCTGGCGAACAGGTCGTCGTCGGGGGCGAACGTGTCGGCGGGCTCGCCGATGCCGATCCGGCTTGCGATCCGGCCCTGATCGGCCCGGTTGTCGAACTGCGCGGTGATCAGGTAGGTCTGCATCCCGCCTTCGCGGTAGTTGTGCGACGCCTGCAACAGCAACGTCGATTTTCCCGCGTTCATCGTCGAGTAATGGAAGTAAAGCTTTGCCATGCGGCGTCATAGCCGCAGGCCGGGTCGGCTGGCAAGCCGGGTGAAGGTCAAACGCAAGGCGGGGCCGCGCAGGTCTGCCGCACGACACCGATCCCATCGGAGGCGATCCCAACCGGGACCCGAGGTGCCGCAGACCCCACCCTTGCCGGCGTCGATGGCGCCGATCACTCGTTATCGCAACACATCCGGAAAGCCCGGAACATCTTTATGAATGACAAAGGGTTGCCGTCCGCTTAACGGGAAAAACAGTGTGCGGTTCCCCGGATGGTTCCATGGTCAGCGCGGAAAGCAGCAGATCCGTGTCGAGAGTTACCTCAAAAAGCACAGCGAAGCATTGGTCAAGGAGGTCCGAATCAAAGCCGCCCGCGCTGACCAGGCGCTCGAGGGACACTTTGGGGCGCTATCATTCGGAACACGGCGAACATGACGACCGCTTCATGCCGATCGACGTGGTCGCGGCCCTGGAAAGCGCGGCACGGTTTCCGCACGTCACCGCTGCACTGGCCGACTTGCGTGGCATGACGATGTCCTACAATGCCGACGGCGCAACGCAACGTCACGCGGGGTCAATCAGGATGTGGTCACGCTGGCGCTGCGGTTTGCGCTGCTGATGGCCGAATACGATGCGGGCATCGGCGATGGAAGGATTTCGATCAACGAATCCAAGAGGTTGCTGCGCGAGACGCTGGCGACTCAGCAAGTGCTGCTGGACATCAAGCTGAACAGAAGGCGGGCTAGGCCCGCCTTGTGGTGTCACGCCGGGCGGCGCTGGCCATTTCCCGGCTTTGCCCCGTCGCGGCGCGGCGCAAAGCTGCCGCCCTGCGGTTTGGCCGGACGACCAGCGGGTTTGGCGCTGCGGACCGGCGGTTTTGCGCCTTGCTTTTGCCCGCCCGGATTGCCGGGCCGCTGCCCGCGGTTCTGACCCGGCTTGGGCGCTGCCGCCACCACATCCGCCGACCACGGCGCGCCCCCGATCACGGGGATGGGCTTTTTCAGCAGCTTTTCAACGGCTTTCAGCTCGTCCATTTCAGCCGGTGCACAGAAGGCGACGGCCGTGCCCTCTGCTCCGGCCCGCGCAGTGCGGCCGATCCGGTGGACGTAGTTTTCGGGCACGTTCGGCATATCGTAGTTGTAGACGTGCCGCACGCCCGGAATGTCGATCCCGCGCGAGGCGACGTCGGTCGCCACCAGCACGTCCAGCTCGCCGTTGCGGAACTCGGTCAGGGTGCGGTCGCGCTGACCCTGCGATTTGTTGCCGTGGATCGAACCCGCCTTGAAACCCCAGCCGACCAGCAATTTCATAAGCTTTTCAGAGCCATGCTTGGTGCGGCCAAAGACCAGAGCCTGCTCGGTCGGGTGCTTGCGCAGGTATTCCTCCAGCAGCTTGGCCTTGTCGCCGTTGGGGATGTAATGGACGCCCTGCACGATCTTTTCGACCGGCTTGCCGGGGGGGGCGACCTGCACCTTGACCGGGTCGCGCAGGTAGGTCGAGGCCAACTCCTCGATGTCCTTCGGCATGGTGGCCGAG
>JANNNU010000241.1:0-8086 GCA_031398695.1 Paracoccaceae bacterium
CGCCGCCGCGTTCCACCCCGACCGGCAGGACAGCCGCAACCGCGATGACGGCGATGTCGAGGCCGCGCTGAGCGGCTCTGCAACGGGCGCGGTGCTCGCGGTGGATTACAGCGTGCCCTACCTTGCCCATGCGACGATGGAGCCGATGTCGGCTGCCGCGTGGTTGCAAAATGGCAGTCTGCAGATCTGGACCGGCACCCAACTGCCGACCCAGATTGCCGGCGAAGCGGCGGCGATCACCGGCCTGCCGCCCGAAGCGGTCGAAGTTCACACCTTGCCGATGTGCGGCGGTTTCGGACGGCGGGCCGAGATGGACTACGTTCGGCAGGTCGCGACCATCGCCGCCGCGATGCCCGGCACCCCGGTTTTGCTGACCTGGAGCCGGGAAGAGGACATGACCCACGACGCCTATCGGCCGATGGCGATGGCCCGCGTGCGCGCCGCGGTCGCAAACGAGCGGGTGGCGGCGTTGGATCTGTCGGTGGCCTGCCCCTCGGTGATCGGCAGCCAGTTGGGGCGGCTCGGGTATTCCGTGCCCGGTCCCGACAACACCATTGTGCAGGGCGCGTGGGAACAGCCCTACGACTTTGCCGACTTCCGCGTCACCGGGTACAAAGTGCCCGCAGGCGCGCCCGTCGGATCCTGGCGGTCGGTCGGCAATTCGCAGAACGCCTTCTTCCTCGACAGCGCGATCGACGAACTGGCGCATCTGGCCGGAGCCGACCCGCTGGCGTTTCGTCTGTCGCAGATGACCCACGACCCCAGCCGCCGCGTGCTGGAGGCGGTCGCGGAAATGGCGGACTGGGGCAACACGCCTGCCGGGCGCGCGCGGGGCGTCGCGTTCTGCCTCAGCTTCGGGGTGCCCACCGCACAGGTGATCGAGGTCGAGCAGACCGACGCCGGGGTGCGGATGACCAACGCCTGGGCGGCGGTCGATGTGGGACTTGCACTCGATCCATCGATCATCGAGGCGCAGGTGCAGGGCGGCATGGTGTTCGGTCTGTCGGCCGCCATCCATGGCGAGATCACCTTTGCCGAAGGTCGGGTCCAGCAGCAGAACTTCTGGGATGCCGAGCTGTTGCGCCTGCACCAGTGCCCGCCCATCGCCGTGCGCATCCTGGAAAACGGGCCGAAACTGCGCGGGATCGGCGAACCCGGCACGCCCCCCGCTGCCCCGGCACTGGCCAACGCGGTGTTTGCCCTTACCGGGCAACGCATCCGTGCGCTGCCGATGAACAAGAGCGTGACCTTCGCCTGATCCGCCGCGCGGCCCGTGCCGCGCGACGGACAGGCTTCAGGCCGGCTGCGGGCCGGGGTTCTTGACCATGACGCTGAGGTTGAGAGCCGAGGCGACGCTGACCCAGACGAGGTAGGGCACGAACAGCCAGCCCGCGATGGCGTCGAGCTGAAAGAACGCGAGCATGGTGGCCGCGACCGACAGCCAGAGGCCCGCCATCACCAGCATCGCGGCGCGGATGCGGTGCAGGCCGAAGAAGATCGGCGTCCAGAGCGTGTTGAGCGCGATCTGCAGCGCCCAGAACGCCAGCGCCTGACTTGCGTCGGGCAGGGCGGCGACGCGGGCGGCAGAGACGGCCATGCAGATGTAAAGCACGCTCCAGGTGACCGGAAAAACCCAGCCTGGCGGGGTCCAGACCGGTTTGGACAGCGCTTTATACCACGCTCCCGGTTCGAACATCGCGCCGGTGGCGCTGGCGGCGCCGCAGGCGGCAAGGAAGGTCAGAAACAGGCCCCAGTCCATGGCTACTCCTTTTCGGGTCACACATGGAGTTAGGTCAGGCGCGGGCGCGCTCCAACCCCCGAGTCGCATGAACTTGGGCGCGATCTTGCGCTTCGAGCTGGGCAAAGACCGACAGGACCGCGTCCGACCGCCCGAATCGGGTCGTCTGCCGGGCCGCGGCCTGCACCAGAAACGCGACTTCCGGGGTCGGCGCGGCATGCAGCGTCGCTGGGCCGGGCACCACGAAGGACAGGCCGCTGCGGATCAGCGACAGGCCGAGCCATCCGAGCTTCTGGCGTCCGCTGGTGCGGGCGCGCCGGGTGATGCTGTCGTGTCCGTTGCGCCGCACCGCCGCACCGATGCCGGCATAGACATGGCGCGCGGCAAAGATTCCGGGTCGGCAGGCGAGCGGCAGCGCCGGCACGCCGGCTTCGGAGCGGGTGTAAAGCTGGTCCGCCGTTGCCAGCAGGCGCGCGGTCATCCGCAGGACGCGGGGATCGGGCTGCGGGTCGGCGAGGAACGCCGCTGGGTTCACCCCGGCCTCTTCGAGCCATTGCAGCGGCAGATAAAGCCGCCCCGCCCGCGCATCCTCGCCGACATCGCGCGCGATGTTGGTCAACTGCATGGCAAGGCCCAGATCGCAGGCCCGCGCCAGCGCATCGGCACTGCGCACCCGCATCAGGACGCACATCATCGCCCCCACCGCCGCCGCGACGCGCGCCGAATAATCCAGCACGCCCGACAGCGTGTCATACCGCCGCCCGACCGCATCCCAGGCGAGACCCTCGAGCAGCGCCTCGGGCAGGGCGCGCGGCATTTCGAAATCGGCCACCACATCGGCAAAGGCGCGGTCGGCATAGCTGTTGCGCGGCCGCCCCGCATAGACCAGATCCAGCCGATCGCGCAGGCCCAGCACGGCGGGGGCCTTGTCGTCGGTGTCGTCCACCGCATCGTCGGCCAGACGGCAGAACGCATAAAGCGCCAGCGCCGGATCGCGTACCCGTGCGGGCAGCAGCTTGGACGCCGCATGAAACGACAGCGATCCGGTGCGGATCGCCTCGCGGCAGTGCGCCATGTCGGCGGGTGCGATCATTCGGCAGCCATCCGAATTGTGGCGCGACGCGGGGCATCCGGCACCAGCTTGGCCAGTACCTCTGCCGACGAGATCACGCCCGGCAATCCGGCGCCCGGATGCGTGCCCGCACCGACCAGAAACAGCCCCTTGGCCTCTTCCGACACGTTGTGCGGCCGAAACCACGCCGATTGCAGGATTCGCGGCTCGATCGAAAACCCGGTTCCGTAGGGCGACAGATACCGCGATTCAAAGCTGTTCGGCGTGAAGACCAGCTGTTCGGTCAGATGGTCGCCCAAACCGGGCAACAGCCGATCCTCCAACATCTTCTGTACCTTCTGCCGGTAAGGCTCGGCCTGTTCCGCCCAGTCCACCCCGTTGTCGAACCCCAGATGCGGCACCGGCGACAGCGCATAGAACGTGTCATCCCCAGCCGGCGCGCAGCCTTTGTCGGTGACGGACGGGCGATGCAGATAAAGGCTCATGTCATCGGACAGCCGCCCCTTCACGAAGATATCCGCGATGTGGTCCTTGTAGCGGGGGCCGACCAGAATCGTGTGATGCCCCACCTTCGGCCATTTCAGCGCGGTGCCTTTGGTGCCGAAATACCAGACGAACAGCCCCATCGACCACCGCGTGCGCTTCAGCCGTGGCGGGGTCCAGCGTTTGCGTGGCTGGTTTCGCAGCAGCCGGTCATAGGTGTGCCCGGCATCGGCGTTCGACACCACGACATCGGCGTGCAGCACCTGTCCATCCACCAGCCGCACCCCGGTCGCGCGACCATTTTCCAGCAAAATCTCGTCCGCTTCGGCGTGCAGGCGCAATTGCCCGCCCTGTGACGCGATCACTCCGGCCATCGCCAGCGCAATCGCCGCGACCCCGCCCATCGCATAGTGAACGCCGAATTCCTTCTCGAGATGACTCACCAGGATGTACATCGAGGTGACGTGAAACGGATCGCCGCCGATGAACAGCGGGTGAAACGACAGCGCGAACCGCAGGCGTTCGTCCTTCACGCGGGACGCCGCATGGCCATAGACCGACTTGTCGGCGCGCATCGCGACGAACCCCGGCAGCGCCTTGAGCAGGTCGGCAAACTTGTGCATCGGGCGGCGGCCCAGGTTTTCGAACCCGAACCAATAGCGCCGTTCGCTGTCCTTCAGGAACCGGTCGTAACCGGGCAAGTCGGACGGTGAAAGCCGCCCCACCTCGGCCCGCATCGCGTCGGTCGATTGCCGGGCCGTGAACACCGACCCGTCCAGCCAGCGGATTTCATAGAACGCCTCCAGCGCGCGCAGGTCCACATCCGCATCGAAGTCGCGCCCGCAGGCAGCCCACAGCTCGCGAAACAGATGCGGCACCGTGACGATGGTTGGGCCGAGGTCAAAGCGGTGGCCGCCTTGGGTGATCGACGACCCGCGCCCGCCCGGCATGTCCAGCCTGTCAATGACAGTGACACGGTAACCCTTTGCACCCAACCGCATGGCGGCGGCAAGCCCCCCAAGACCGGCACCAATGACGATAGCCTCGGACCCGGAAGTGGGGGTCTGGGCGGCGGAGTCGGAAGCAGGATGTGTCAACATGAACTCACGATATACTGTCTAGTCAGATTTACAATATGTGCCGTGCCGCCGCAGGAAAATCCCGTTTCGGCTTCCCTGCATCCCGAAAGCCTGCCAAACTAAGTTGACACTATTGTGCAGAGCCAACACATGCAGACCGTCAGTTTGACCCTTTTCCGCTTCCCCTCGCTGGCCGCGCGCCTGTGGGTGCTGGGCCAGATGGCGGTTGCACGGCTGTCGTTCTGGCAGATGGCGGATGTGCAGTTCTTCAAGCTGTGCGGCTCGGGCACCGGCGAAGGATTCACCCCGCGGCCCAACACCAAGGTCTGGGCGATTCTGGCGATTTGGCCGGATTCGGCGACGGCGCGGCGCAATCTCGATCAGGCCCCGGTGTTCCTGCGCTGGCGGCGCCACGCGACCGAAAGCTGGACCATCCTGCTGAACCCGACCTCGGCGCGGGGCAAGTGGTCGGGCGTCGAACCTTTCACCCCGCAGCCCGCCACCCCCGGCCCCATTGTCGCCCTGACCCGTGCCACGATGAAGCCGTGGACCTTCCTGCGGTTCTGGGGGCGCGTGCCCGACATTTCGGCCGTGATCGGATCGGACCCCAACGTGATCTTCAAGATCGGCATCGGCGAGGTGCCCTTGCTGCATCAGGTCACCTTCTCGATCTGGCCTGACGCCGCCAGCATGGCCAACTTCGCGCGCGGCGATGGCCCGCATGGCCGCGCCATCAAGGCTGTGCGGGACGAAGGCTGGTTCAGCGAAGAGCTTTACGCCCGCTTTTCGATTGTCGATGACTGGGGCACATGGGAGGGCAAACAGCCCCTCGCCGCCCATAAGGACGCTGCATGAAACAACCCTTTCCGTTTTCGGCCATCGTGGGACAGGCCGCGATGAAACAGGCCATGGTGCTGACCGCCATCGACCCGGGCATCGGTGGCGTGCTGGTGTTCGGCGATCGGGGCACCGGCAAATCGACCGCCGTGCGCGCGCTGGCGGCCCTGCTGCCGCCGATCACGGTCGTCGAAGGCTGCCCGGTCAATTCGGCAAGGCCGGAGGATGTGCCGGCGTGGTCGCAGTCTGCCACCGGCAAGATGGTCAGCCGACCGACCCCGGTGATAGACCTGCCGCTGGGCGTGACCGAAGATCGCGTGGTCGGCGCGCTGGACATCGAACGTGCCCTGACGCGGGGCGAAAAGGCGTTCGAACCCGGCCTTCTGGCCCGCGCCAACCGAGGCTACCTGTACATCGACGAGGTAAACCTGCTCGAAGACCATATCGTCGATCTGCTTCTCGACGTGGCGCAATCCGGCGAGAATGTCGTCGAACGCGAAGGCCTGTCGATTCGTCACCCCGCGCGTTTTGTCCTAGTCGGCTCGGGCAACCCCGAAGAGGGCGAACTCAGGCCCCAGTTGCTCGACCGGTTCGGGCTGTCGGTGGAGGTGACCAGCCCCCGCGACATCGAAACGCGGGTCGAGGTGATGACGCGCCGTGACGCCTACGAAAACGACTTCGACCGGTTCATCAAGAAATGGCAGGCCAAGGATGCCGCGCTGCGCAAGGCGATCTTGACCGCGCGTGCGGCCCTGCCGGGGCTGAAAACCCCAGGCGTCGTGCTCCACGACTGCGCCGCATTGTGCATCGCGCTGGGGTCCGACGGGCTGCGCGGCGAGTTGACCCTGCTGCGCGCCGCCCGCGCGCAGGCGGCCCATGATGGTTCCGACACCGTCACCCGCGCCCACCTGAAATCGGTGGCGGCCAGCGCCCTGTCGCACCGCCTGCGCCGCGATCCGCTGGACGAGGCCGGATCGGGCGCGCGCGTCGCCCGCACCATCGCCGAGGTCCTGCCCTGATGGACCCGCTGACCCCCTGGGCGCGCGCAGAACTGGCCCTGGCGGTGCTGGCTGTCGATCCTGCCGGGGTCAAGGGGCTGTGGCTGCGCGCCCGCGCCGGGCCGGTGCGCGATCGGGTGACGGGCGCGTTGACCGCCCTGCCGCTGCCCGTCAGGCGGTTGCATCCGGGGGTGGACGATACGGCGCTTTATGGCGGGGTCGATCTGGCGGGCACGCTCGCGACAGGCCGCGTCGCGCGGTCGGCAGGCATTCTGGACGCACCCTGCGCGCTGGTGCTGACCATGGCCGAACGCTGCCCGGCGGGGCTTGCCGCACGGCTGGCGCGGGTGCTGGACGATCCGGGGTTCAGCCTGGTGGCGCTGGATGAGGGGGTCGAGGACGAAACCCTGCCTTCGGCGCTGACCGACCGGCTGGGTCTGTTCCTCGACCTTGACGGGCTGGGCTGGTCCGACACCGCCGACATCACCCCGGACCCGGACCGGCTGGCCGTGGCGCGGGCGATCCGCGTGGCGACCCCACCCGATGCGGCGGCGCAGCTGACGCGGGTGGCGACCGCGCTGGGCATCGGCTCGCTTCGCGCGCCGCTGCTGACGCTGGCCTGCGCGCGGGCGCTGGCGGCGTGGCACGGGCGCGCCTTGGTGGCGGAGGATGACCTGCAACGCGCCGCCGAGCTGGTGCTGGCCCATCGCGGCGACCTGCCCCAGTCCGCGCCCGAGCCGGAACAGCAACCGCCGCCCTCCGATCCCGGCCAGAGCGAAGCCGAGCATCCCGAAGATACCGGCGACCGCATCCCCGACGACATTCTGCTCGAGGCGGTGCGCGCCGCCCTGCCTGCCGATCTGCTGGCGCGACTGAAGGCAGGTCGGGCGGCGAAATCGGCCAAGGGGTCGGGCGCCGGTGCCGCGATCAAGGGCAACCGGCGCGGGCGGCCCCTGACCCCGCGCCCCGGTCAGCCGGGATCGGGGCTGCGGATCGATCTGGTGGCGACGCTACGCGCGGCGGCCCCGTGGCAGGGGGTGCGGGGCCGCCCAAATCTGAATGGAGGCAAGCAAGGCCTGTCGATCCGGGCCAGCGACCTGCGAATCAAGCGGTTTCAGGAAACCTCGGACCGGGTGCTGATCTTTGCCGTCGATGCCTCGGGATCGTCCGCGATGGCGCGGCTGGCAGAAACCAAGGGGGCGGTGGAACTGCTGCTGGCACAGGCCTATGCGCGGCGCGACCATGTGGCCCTGGTGGCGTTTCGCGGTCAGGGGGCCGAACTGATGCTGCCCCCCACCCGGTCGCTTGTGCAGACCAAACGCCGCCTTGCGGGCCTGCCGGGCGGGGGCGGCACCCCGCTGGCGGCCGGGCTGAAGCTGGCGTTCGAGGTGGCGGGTCAGGCGCGCAGCCGGGGAATGACGCCGACCGTGGCGCTGTTGACCGACGGACGCGGCAACATCGCCCTGGATGGCACCGCCAACCGCGAACAGGCCGAGGCGGACGCGCTAAGACTGGCCAGAGCGCTGCGCGCGGCGGGCACGCCTGCGCTCATCATCGACACCGGCAACCGCCCGACGCCATCCCTGCGCGCGCTGGCGGGAATGCTGGACGCGCCCTACCTCCCGCTGCCCCGCGCCGATGCCCGACGGCTGTCGGCCGTCCTGTCCGCCGCGATGGACGCCTGAAGATGACCCCGCTGACCCTGCCCCCCGACTGGCCACACCGCGACACCTCGCGCCGCATCGCCTGCCCACCGCACCTGTGGCACGTGCAAGAGATCGGGACGGGCCCGCTGGTGCTGCTGCTGCATGGCGCGGGCGGGGCGACGCACAGCTGGCGCCACCTGATGCCGCTGCTGGTGGGATACCGCGCCGTGGCG